>JBBNAI010000001.1:0-2717 GCA_037994305.1 Pseudomonas sp.
GACAGCACCAGGTCCATGCCACCCTGCACCATGGGGTGTTCCCAGGTGAGGAACTGCATGTCTTCGCGCGACAGTGCCTGGTTGCGGTCGTAGGTGACGGTCACGCCTTCGTCGTCGCCCAGCGGGAAGCCGGCATCCAGCATCTTCTCGCCCGGCTTGAGTACCAGGGCATTTTCCGAATGGTCTTCGCTGTCGATGCCGAAGGCGTCGAACAGCTCTTCCATGTAGATCGGCAGGGCGTACTGGTCGTCCTGCTCGGCGATGTCCTCGACCAGGCGCTCACCGCTGCCGGCGCCACCGGAGTTGAGCTCCAGCAGGCGGTCGCGGCCGCTGTGCAGCTCGCTTTCCAGGCGCTCGCGCTCGGTTTTGGCTTCGTCGAGCAGGGCTTGCCAGCTTTTGTCGTCGCTGTCTTCCAGCAGCGGCAGCAGGCGCGGGCCGAACTGGTGCTGCAGGGCGTTGCCGGTCGGGCAGGTGTTGAGGAAGGCGTTCAGCGCCTGGTGGTACCACTGGAACAGGCGTTCCTGCGGGCTGTTCTCCAGGTACGGCACGTGCAGCTGGATGGTGTGCTTCTGGCCGATACGGTCGAGACGGCCGATGCGTTGTTCGAGCAGGTCCGGGTGGGCCGGCAGGTCGAACAGCACCAGGTGGTGGCTGAACTGGAAGTTGCGGCCTTCACTGCCGATTTCCGAGCAGATCAGCACCTGGGCACCGAATTCCTCGTCGGCGAAGTAGGCGGCGGCGCGGTCGCGCTCGAGGATGCTCATGCCCTCGTGGAACACCGTGGCCGGGATGCCGGAGCGCACGCGCAGGGCGTCCTCCAGGTCCATGGCGGTTTCCGCGTGGGCGCAGATCACCAGCACCTTGAACTTCTTGAGCATCTTCAGGGTGTCGATCAGCCAGTCGACGCGCGGGTCGAACTTCCACCAGCGCTCTTCTTCGCCGGTTTCCAGCTGGGCCTGGTAGCTGACTTCCGGGTAGAGGTCGGCATGCTCGCCAACCGGCAGCTCCATGTATTCCGAAGGGTTGGCCAGCGGGTAGGGGTGCAGCAGGCGCTCGGGGAAGCCCTGCACGGCGGCGCGGGTGTTGCGGAACAGCAGGCGGCCGGTGCCGTGGCGATCCAGCAGCTCGCGCACCAGGCGCGCGGCGGCTTCGCTGTCGCCATCGGTGACGGCGGCCAGCAGCGCTTCGCCTTCGTTGCCGAGGAAGCCCTTGATGGTGCTGTGGGCCTGCTCGGACAGGCGACCTTCGTCGAGCAGCTCCTGCACGGCTTCGGCGATTGGCTTGTAGTTGGCACTCTCGGCGCGGAACGCGGCGAGGTCATGGAAACGGTTGGGGTCGAGCAGGCGCAGGCGGGCGAAGTGGCTTTCCAGGCCCAGCTGTTCCGGGGTGGCGGTGAGCAGCAGGACGCCGGGAATGACCTCGGCCAGTTGCTCGACCAGGCGGTATTCGTCGCTGGCCTTTTCCGGGTGCCAGACCAGGTGGTGGGCTTCGTCGACCACCAGCAGGTCCCAGCCAGCGGCGAAGGCGGCGTTCTGTGCCTTCTCGCTGTCCTTCAGCCATTCCAGCGAGACCAGCGCCAACTGGGTGTCCTCGAAGGGGTTGTCGGCATCGCTTTCGACAAAGCGTTCGGCGTCGAACAGTGCGACTTCCAGGTTGAAGCGCCGGCGCATTTCCACCAGCCACTGGTGCTGCAGGTTCTCCGGCACCAGGATGAGGATGCGCGAGGCGCGGCCGCAGAGCAGCTGGCGGTGGATTACCAGGCCGGCTTCGATGGTCTTGCCCAGGCCCACTTCGTCGGCCAGCAACACGCGCGGCGCGACCCGGTCGGCCACTTCGCGGGCGATGTGCAGCTGGTGGGCGATGGGCTGCGAGCGGGTGCCACCCAGGCCCCACAGGTCGGACTGCAGCAGGCGGCTCTGGTGGTCGAGGGTGTGGTAGCGCAAGGCGAACCAGCTCAACGGGTCGATCTGCCCGGCGAACAGGCGGTCGCTGGCCAGACGGAACTGGATGAAGTTGGACAGCTGGGTTTCCGGCAGGCTGTAGGGCGCGTGCTGGGCATCGAAACCGTGGTAGACCAGCAGGCCGTCGACGTCCTCGACCTCCTGCACGGTCATCTTCCAGCCCTCGAAGTGAGTGATTTCGTCACCCGGGGCGAAGCGCACGCGGGTCAGCGGCGCGTTGCGCTGCGCGTACTGGCGGGTTTCCCCGGTGGCGGGGTAGAGCACAGTGAGCAGGCGGCCATCCGTCATCAGGATGGTGCCCAGGCCGAGTTCTGCCTCGCTGTCGCTGATCCAGCGTTGCCCCGGTTGATATTGCTGCACAGTGCCACTACTTGCCATGGAAAGCCCTACCTGCGAAAAAAGCCGCGTATGGTATCGGAACGCCGCGCCCAGAGCGACGTCCCGCTGAATCTATCGGTCGGCCTCGAGTCCAAAGTGTAGCGAGCGCTGGTTCAAGTTGATGGCCGTCTGGCCGACAGCCGTTCTATCCAGGGGAGATAAACCGATGCTGCCGCCCATCCCTCACAGTCTGGCCCCCATCACCGCCCAGCAGGACGTGATCAAGCCGCGCCCGGACATTCAGCCGGTCACCCCGGTGAATGAGAGCAGCCAGGAAAGCGCGGTGGAGCTGGATCGTCGTCACCCGCAGGAGGCCGAGGAGCTGCTGCGCGAGGAGCAGCGCCGTCGTCAGCGCCGTGGCTACACCCCCGAGGAGAT
>JBBNAI010000002.1:0-7478 GCA_037994305.1 Pseudomonas sp.
TGGTCGTTGATGCCGTACTGCACGGCGTTGTACAGCTTGCCGGAGGAGGAAACGCTGGCGCCGTGGGTCAGGTGACCGCCGTGGGCCAGGCTCATGCCCAGGATGGTGTCGCCGGCTTGCAGCAGGGCCAGGAACACTGCGCTGTTGGCTTGCGAACCGGCGTGCGGCTGGACGTTGGCGTAGTCGGCGCCGAACAGCTGTTTGGCGCGATCAATCGCCAGCTGCTCGACCACGTCGACGTACTCGCAGCCACCGTAGTAGCGCTTGCCTGGGTAGCCTTCGGCGTACTTGTTGGTCAGCACGCTGCCCTGGGCTTCCATCACCGCCGGGCTGGTGTAGTTCTCGGAGGCGATCAGCTCGATGTGCTCTTCCTGGCGTTGGGCTTCTTGCTCCATCGCGGCAAACAGGTCGGCATCGTAGCGGGCGAGGGTCAAATCACGGCTGAACATGGCAATCCCCTGAATAATCAGTTGGGCGGTTGAAATAGGGCGGGGATTCTACCCCATACGCCGCGCGCTGGCATATGAAAGGCGGTCATGTGACGGATAAGCGGCTTTCACCCAGGGGCGCAGATGGCGCGCGTCGGGCGCAGGCCGATAGGTGGATTACAGGGCTGAATTGCGCTCGCGCAGCTCTACGGCGCAAGGTCCGCCAGCAGCGTTCACGCTGATGAAGGGCGGCTTCAGTTGAGGACGAACAGCGCCTGGCCGCTGAACTGCGTCTCGAACTGCTTGGCCGGCATCGGTTTGCCGAACAGGAAACCCTGCACCTCGTCGCACCCGTGCTCGCGCAGGAAATCCAGTTGTTCCTGGGTTTCCACGCCCTCGGCGATCACGGCCAGGTTCAGGCTGTGGGCCATGGCGATGATGGCGCGGGCAATCTGCGCATCCTGCTCGCCGCCGGGCAGGCCGTCGACGAAGCTGCGGTCGATCTTCAGCACGTCGATGGGGAACTGCTTGAGGTAGTTGAGCGAGGAGTAGCCGGTGCCGAAGTCGTCCACCGCGATGCACAGGCCCAGGCGCTTGAGGCTGGCGAGGATCTGCAGGGTTTCGCCGACATCGCGCATCAGGATGCTTTCGGTCAGCTCCAGTTCCAGGCAGGCGGGCGGTACGCCGGTCTCCTCAAGGGTGCGCGAGATGCGTGTGGCCAATTGGCCGTCGGCGAACTGGCGGGCCGAGAGGTTGACCGAGATCTTCGGCACGCGCACATGGGCGGCATGCCACTGGCGGATCTGCTTGCAAGCCTCCTCGAGTACCCAGTCACCGACCTGCACCACCAGGCCGAGTTCTTCGAGCACCGGGATGAACTCGCCAGGCGGCACCAGGCCGCGGCGTGGGTGCTGCCAGCGCAGCAGGGCTTCGACGCCAGTCAGGCGCTTGCCGTCGCCACTGAACTGCGGCTGGTAATACAGCAGGAACTGCTGCTGCTCGAGGGCATGGCGCAAGTCGCTTTCCAGTTCCAGGCGCTGCAGCGCGGTGGCGTTCATGTCCGCCTGGTAGAACTGGAAGTTGTTCTTGCCGCGCTCTTTGGCGTGGTACATGGCGGTGTCGGCGTTCTTCATCAGCTGGCTCAGCTCATTGCCGTCCTGCGGTGCCAGGGCGATGCCGATACTGGCGGTGACGAAGAACTCGCGGCCCTGCAACACGAATGGCTGGGCCAGGCTCGAGAGAATCTGCTCGGCCACATGGATGGCGCGGTTCAGTGCGCCCTCGCGGCTGTTGCGGGGTTGCAGCAGCAGGGTGAATTCGTCGCCGCCCATGCGCGCCACGGTGTCGTCTTCATCGACACAGGCGGCCAGGCGCACGGCCACGTCCTTGAGCATGCGGTCGCCCGCGGCATGGCCAAGGGAGTCGTTGATCGGCTTGAAGCGGTCGAGGTCGAGGAACATCAGTACCACCCACTCCTCGTGCCGTTCGGCATGCTGCAGGGCGGTGTGCAGGCGGTCCTGGAACAGCGTGCGGTTGGGCAGCAGGGTCAGGGCGTCGTAGTAGGCCAGGCGGTGGATGCGCTGTTCGCTGGCCTTGCGTTCGCTGATGTCGTTGAAGAAGCACACGTAGCTGACCAGGTCGCCGTCGTCGTCCTGCACCGCGGTGATGCCGACCCAGGCCGGATACTGCTCGCCGCCGGCGCGCTTGAGCCACAGCTCGCCTTCCCAGATGCCGTGCTGGTTGAGCTGGGCGAGGATGAAGTTGAGCTGGCCGGCCTGCTGGCGATCGGCGGTGAGCATGGCTGGCAGCTGGTCGACCACTTGCGCTGCGGCGTAGCCGGTGAGGCGCTGGAAGGTCTTGTTGATCTGCACGATATAGCCGGCCGGGTCGGTGACCATGATCGCCGCCGTGGAATGCTCGAACACCGTGGCGGCCATGCGCAGGTCGCGTTCGGCGCGGCGCTGCTGGCTGATGTCGCGGGCAATACCGAGGACGCCCTCGAAGCGGCTCTGCTCGTCGCGCATCAGCATCATGCGCATTTCCACGGTGATCTTGCGGCCATCGGCGCGCAGGCAGTCGAAGATGAAAACCTTGCCGGTCAGGCGCTCCTCCAGGTTGGCGAGCAGCTCCGGGTTGCCCAGGGCGGCAGTTGCTTCGACCAGCAGCTCTTGCAGGTTGGCCAGTTGCCGCTGGCTGGTCACGGTGCTGAGCAGGCCGTTTTGCAGTATCCATTCCGGGCTGTAGCCAAAGAAGGCTTCGACGGAGGGGCTGACGTAGTTGAGCTGCAGGCTGCTGTTGGTCGACAGGATCACGTCGCTGATGCTTTCCGCCAGCATGCGGTAGCGGCGTTCGCTGTCGCTCAGGCTGACCTTGGAGGTGATCTCCGCGGTGATGTCTTTGGCCACGCCGATCAGGCGGCTGACCCGGCCATTGGCATCGCGGCTGAGGGCGTGTTCGCGCACGTCGAACCAATGCCAGCTGCCGTCGCGATGGCGCCAGCGCAACTGGCAGTTGAGGGTCTGCTTGTTGCCGACCACTTTCTGCAGGTTGCGCACGCGCTGGTACAGCTCGACGTCGTCCGGATGGAGGATCTTTTCCCACAGCTTGTCGCCCAGTGCCTTCAACTCATCCTTGCTGTAGCCGAGGTCCGGGCCCAGGCGGTTGTTGCTGAACAGCACCCGCTGGTTGCTCATGTCGTGCACGTAGAGGGTGTCCGGCACCGCGCGCACCACATCCGACCAGAAGCGCTCGCGCTCCACCAGTGACAGCTCGATGCGCTTGCGGCTGGTGATGTCGTGGATGCTCAGGGTGACGGCGCAGAGGTCTTCGCGCTGCTCGGGCAGTTGCAGGGTCAGCCACAGGTAGCGCTCGTGACCCTGCGGGGTCAGCATGCGGGTCTCGACCATCATGTCCTGGTCGCCGTCGAGCAAGGCCTGGAGCAGCGACATGCGGGCGCCGATCGGACGCAGCGGGTGATTGCCGATCAGGTGATCCCAGAGTTGGTCGAGGCGCTCCAGGCCGAGCAATTGCAGGGCCACCTTGTTCACTTCGGTGATGCGGATCTTGTGCAGCAGGGTTTCCTGGCGCTCCGGCCAGGCGCGCATCCAGCTGTCGAGCTGCTGGCTGCGGCTCAGACCTTCGGCATCCATGTAAGCCTTGGCGTCCATCAGGTCGATGACGCACAGGGCGATACCGCTGCCTTCGAAGATGTCCTGGTAGCGCCGGCGGGTGTCCTGCAGGACGCCGAGCGCCTGCTGCTGCTCGGTGACATCGCGCAGTACCCAGGCGCGGCCGGGCTCGGGGTTGTCGGTATAGAGCGCGTGGCAGGTCACGGTAAACAGGCGCTTGTCGCCGTCCTGCAGGATCTCGATGGGCTCCTTCTGTTCATAGAAGGCATTTTCCAGCCAGGGTGCCACGGCAGGCAGCAGCTCGAGCATGTGCATTTCGCTGGCGGCGGCGCGGCCGAGGCCGAACATCTGCTCGGCGCGCGGGTTGAGGTAGCTGATATGGCCGTCGGGCTGGGTCACCAGCACGCGCTCGTCGATGGCGCCGAGGGCGCCGATGGCGTCTTCCAGCGATTGCCGCGACATGGCGTTGTGTGCCCGCAAGCTGCGCTGCTCGCGCAGCAGGCCGAACAGGGCGAGCAGCGACAGGGTGGCGCAAAGAATGAACAGCAGCAGCTTGCCGGCCTGCAGCGGCAGCAGCTCGGCGCGCAGGGCGCTGGCATCGAACAGGCTCTGCACTTGCCATTCGCTGCCGGCCAGCGGCAGTTGCTCGATGCTCTGGGCCTGCTCGGTCGCGGTGAGGGGGGTATTGGCACCCTCCTGGGCGGTGTCGGGGCGGCGCAGGATGACCAGGCCGCTGGGGCGGTCCACCAGCAACCAGGCCAGGTCGTCATGGCTGGCCGGCAGCCAGTTCTGCAGCGCGGTCACATGCAGGCGTACCAACCAGCCACCGCCGTGGGCCTTGTCACCCGGGCGTGGCAGCAACAGATAGATCAGGCCGTGCTCGCGCGGGCCGTAGGCGAACTGATAAGGCTGACGGCGCTGGCTGAGCAGCTCGGTCAGCAGCTTGGCGTCTTCGTTGGACGGAGAGCTGTCGGCCAGCACCTGGCCGTCGGCATCGAACCAGACCAGGCTGTGCAGCGCCGGGTAAACGCCGTGCAGGTCGTCCAGCAGGCCGGGCCACTGGTCGGCGGGAAGGGGCTGTGGCGCGGCACGCAACAGATAGGCCTGACCGGCCTCGGCCTTGAGCTTGAGGGCCAGGCCCAGGTGGCTGGCCAGTTGTTCGCTGTAGGCCAGGCTGCGTTGGCGCTCGCTGTTTTCCTGGGTCTGGAACTCCTGCTGCAGCTGCCACAGCAGCAAGCCCAGCATCAGCGCCACCAATAAACCGAGGGCGCCCTTCAGCGAGCCACGATGGGGGCTGGTGAACGGGTCGCTCGGCTGGCGAGAGCTGCGGGAGAAGTGAGGTCGGGACACGCCAAGGAATCCTGCTGATACAACTGCCAGGCTTTGGACTGTAAGCCAGGTGATCAAGGGCGGCTAGCATGCCTTGAAGCTGGGCAAAGTGCCATCAGTCGATGCCAGCTTGCCGACCAGCGTTGTTTGCCCCGTTTTGCGCATTGCGGTAGCTTTCGCCGCACGCACGCGGGCGCAAGGGCTATCATGCTCATTCGCCCGGAATGTTGTTGCGGCCAATCGGCCCGCGACGCGCTGTTCCCTCTCCATCTCCAATACAGAACCAAGGTCATCCACGTGGCTCAATACGTCTACACCATGCATCGGCTCGGCAAAGTCGTGCCGCCGAAGCGGGAAATCCTCAAGAACATCTCCCTGTCGTTCTTCCCGGGCGCCAAGATCGGCGTGCTCGGCCTCAACGGCTCGGGCAAGTCCACCCTGCTGAAGATCATGGCTGGCGTCGACACCGAGTTCGACGGTGAAGCCCGTGCGATGCCCGAGCTGAATGTCGGCTACCTGCCGCAGGAGCCGCAGCTCGACCCGAACAAGACCGTGCGCGAAGTGGTGGAAGAAGCGGTCAGCGTGATCAAGGACGCCCAGGCGCGCCTCGACGAGGTCTACGCCGCCTACGCTGAGCCGGATGCCGACTTCGACAAGTTGGCCGCCGAGCAGGCCAAGCTGGAAGCCATCCTCCAGGCCTCCGACGGCCACAACCTCGAGCGCCAGCTGGAAGTCGCCGCCGACGCCCTGCGCCTGCCGGCCTGGGACGCCAAGGTCGAACACCTGTCCGGTGGCGAGAAGCGCCGCGTGGCCCTGTGCCGTCTGCTGCTGTCCGCTCCGGACATGCTGCTGCTCGACGAACCAACCAACCACCTGGACGCCGACTCGGTGGCCTGGCTGGAGCAGTTCCTGCACAACTTCCCCGGCACCGTAGTGGCGATCACCCACGATCGTTACTTCCTCGACAACGTCGCCGGCTGGATTCTCGAACTCGACCGTGGCGCGGGCATCCCGTACGAAGGCAACTATTCCGGCTGGCTGGAGGCCAAATCCAACCGCCTGGCCCAGGAATCCAAGCAGCAGTCGGCCCACGAGAAGGCCATGAAGGACGAGCTGGAGTGGGTGCGCAAAGGCGCCAAAGCCCGCCAGTCCAAGTCCAAGGCCCGTCTGCAGCGTTTCGAGGAAATGCAGTCGCAGGAATTCCAGAAGCGCAGCGAGACCAACGAGATCTACATCCCGGTCGGTCCGCGCCTGGGTGACAAGGTCATCGACTTCATCAACGTCGGCAAGGGCTACGGCGACCGCGCGCTGATCGACAACCTGTCGTTCAGCATGCCCAAGGGCGCCATCGTCGGCGTGATCGGCGGTAACGGTGCCGGTAAATCGACCCTGTTCCGCATGCTGATGGGCAAGGAGCAGCCGGATTCGGGCAGCATCGAAATCGGTGAAACCGTGCAGATGGCCTGCGTCGACCAGAGCCGCGACGACCTCGACGGCAGCAAGACTGTGTGGGAAGCCATCTCCGGCGGTTCCGACATGATCAAGATCGGCAACTATGAAGTGCCGTCGCGCACCTACGTCGGCCGCTTCAACTTCAAGGGCGGCGACCAGCAGAAGTTCGTCAAGGACCTCTCCGGTGGTGAGCGTGGCCGCTTGCACCTGGCGCTGACCCTGAAGGAGGGCGCCAACGTCCTGCTGCTGGACGAACCGTCCAACGACCTCGACGTGGAAACCCTGCGTTCGCTGGAAGAGGCGCTGCTCGACTTCCCGGGCGCTGCGATTGTGATCTCTCACGATCGGTGGTTCCTCGACCGTGTGGCCACCCATATCCTGGCGTACGAAGACGACTCGCACATCGAGTTCTTCGAAGGCAACTACACCGAGTACGAAGCCGACCGCAAGAAACGCCTGGGCGAGGCGGCCGCACAGCCGCACCGCGTGCGTTACAAGAAGCTGGCGCAGTAAACCGCCCAGCAAAGCAAAACGGAGCCGCAAGGCTCCGTTTTCGTTTGTGCAGTGCGCGTAGCGAAGCCCGGGCTGGCTGCTCGCCGCCGGGCCTTAACCCGCCTGCGCAGCGGTCAGTAGTGATACCACTTCAGCTCCAGCATCACCTCGTTCTGCGGGCTGGTGAGCTGGCTGAACTGGCGCTGGGCGGACAGGCGCAGGCCGAGGTTGGTCGACAGCTCCCATTGCTGGTTGAGCGACAGGCTGCGACGCACTTCGCCGTTGTGGAAGTAGTCGCCCTTGGCCTCCAGGCTCAGGTTGCCCAGCGGGTTGCGCCACAGCAGGCCGCTATCGAAGCCCAGCGCCGGGCTGATGAACGCGGCGAAGTCTGCGTGGTGCTCCAGGCGCACAGTCGCCAGGGCGAAGGCCAGGCTGTCGTCGCCGAGTTGCCAGGTGCCGCCGACACCGCCGTTGAAATGGCTGACCAGGGTTTCATCGTCGCCGTCGCCGGGTACCCGCTGCAGGCCGCCACCGACCTGCCAGGACCAGGGCTTGAGCAGTTGTCCGCGTGGCGTCAGCGAGCGGATGTTGGCCAGGTCGAGCTGCTGCACTTGCCAGTGGTTGCCCTCGTATTGGCGCAACTTGAGCT
>JBBNAI010000003.1:0-2506 GCA_037994305.1 Pseudomonas sp.
CGGCGACGATCGAGCCGTAGGCCGGCATCTTCGCCCCGCCCTTGCGGAACTCGTAGTCCAGCTCGGCCTCCAGGTGGTACTCGGCCAGGCCGGCACGGCTGACCTGCATGGCGCGGATGTGGGCACGTGCGGAAATCTCCGCGGCCTCGCGCATCACCTTCACTTCATTGGCCGACTTGTACAGGCGCATGTCGTGCAGCACATGGTCGAGGGCGACGAATTCGTTGGGCGGGGTGACGCCCTGGCGGGCCTTGGAGCGGATCACGTTGACCCACTCCATCAGCCGGTGGTCGAACTCCTGGTTGCGACCGATGCCGTAGTAGACGCGCTCACGCCCTTCGATCAGGCCGGGGAGGATGTCGTCGATGTCGCCAATCGGGAAGGCATCGTCGGCGCCGTAGGCACTGATCGCGCCGTCCTGGCCGGCACGCAGGCCATCCCACAGCTCGCGCTCCGGGTCACGCTCGCGGCAGAACATCACGCACTCGCCATGGACGCGACCAGGGATCAGCACCAGCACCGCTTCCGGCTCGGGGAAGCCGCTGAGGTACTGGAAGTCGCTGTCCTGGCGGTAGATATGCTCGACATCGCGGTTGCGGATATACACCGGCGCCGCCGGCAGGATGGCGATGCTGTTGGGTTCCATCTGCTCCATCAGCGCCTTGCGCCGACGGGCGTATTCCGACTTGGGGATGCTGACCATGGCGATGATGACCTTAATGCAGGGAAGGTTTGGCGGCCGCGGCCGGAGCCTTGGCACACTCGGTGAACAGCAGCAGCGGCGCGACGCGCAGGTACTCCATCACTTCCATGTAATCGCTCTCGCCATCTTCGGACTCTTCCAGGGCGCTCTGCACCTGGGAGATCGCGGACAGGTCCTGCAGCACTTCCATCGCCTCGGCGCTGAGCGCGGTGCTGCCCAGGGTCATGCCGAAACCGTCGAGGAAGCCCTGGCACCATTGGCCCAGCGCCTTGGCCCGCTCGACCAGCGGCGCGTCGTCGCTGGGCAACAGCAGCACCACGGTGATGTCGGTGCCGGTCAGTTCGGCCTTGACCATTTCCTGCAGGCCGATCAGCGCCTGGCGCACGGTGTCTGCCGGCTCATCACCGAGCAGTTCGACCGCATCGCCAATCCAGGCTTCGGGCTCGAAACCGGCACCAGCACAACTGCGACCAAGCAGCAGACCGTGCAGTTCGGCGGGGGAAATGGATTTGCCGGTGCTGGCCAGCAGGGCGGCAAAGGCGTCGTAAGGAGAGTTCGGAGTCGGCATGGGCAACTAGGCGCTAGGGCGCGCGATCACTAGAATAGAGGCCTCGTATCCTAGCACCGGCAGACGCGGCAAGACCATCGAAGGCGGCGCGCGATGTTGGTCTAGAATCACCAGCCGGTTGCCTCATGCACCCAGCAATCCTTTATAGTTCCACCACTCATCGCCCAGGTAGGGAGCCCATGGAAGACGTCGAACTGCAAGCCCTTACACGCAAGCTGGACCTGCTGATCCAGCGTGTGGAGCAGTTGAAGTCGCAGAACCGTGACCTCCTGGCCAGTGAGAAGGCCTGGCGCGAGGAACGCGCCCATCTGATCGAGAAGAACGAAATGGCCCGGCACAAGGTCGAATCGATGATTTCGCGCCTGAAAGCCCTGGAGCAGGACTCATGACCCAAGCTAATACCGTAACCGTGCACATCCTCGACAAGGAATACTGCATCGCCTGCCCGACAGACGAGCGCGCCAATCTGGAAAGCGCCGCGCGCTACTTGGACGGCAAGATGCGTGAAGTGCGCAGCAGCGGCAAAGTCATTGGTGGCGACCGCGTCGCCGTGATGGCCGCGCTGAACATCACCCATGACCTGCTGCACAAGCAGCAGCGCCTGGATCAGGAGGCCACGTCCACCCGCGAAACGGTGCGTGACCTGCTCGACCGCGTCGACCACGCCCTCGCCGCCGATCATCAGGACGGCCCGGGCAGCTGATTGCAGAGCGGCTGATTGGGGTATACTCGCGGTCAGCTCCCTGGTGTGTTTGCCAGTCGGTGATGTCCCTGAGCCGATACGCACAACCACGGGGGTTGCAAGTGGGGCCGGTGTGCATGTCCGCCTGACGGAAAGCCTGAACGCCTCCTGCAATCTCCACCTTGAACTTTCGGGTTCAAGGGCTAACCCGACAGCGGCACAACCGGGGAGTCATTATTTACATGCTTGAAGCCGGCACCCTCTCCCGCCCGGTCCTGCGCCGCCAGCTCCGCCAGGCGCGCCGCAATCTCTCCCCTCTTCAGCAGAAACAAGCCGCCCGCGCCCTGTACCGCCAACTGGTACAACACCCACTGTTTCGTCGCGCCCGGCATATTGCCCTGTACCTGCCCAGCGACGGCGAAATCGACCCACGCCCGCTGCTCACAGCCGCCCAGCGCCGGGGCAAGCGCACCTACCTGCCGGTACTCAGCACCTGGCCGCGCACCCGGATGGACTTCCAGCGCGTGCGTGCGCACGAACAACTGGCACGCAA
>JBBNAI010000004.1:0-2064 GCA_037994305.1 Pseudomonas sp.
TGGCCAATACACCTTCTGCCAAAAAACGCGCCAAACAGGCTGAGAAGCGTCGTAGCCATAACGCCAGCCTGCGCTCCATGGTTCGTACTTACATCAAGAACGTGGTCAAGGCTATCGACGCCAAAGATCTGGAAAAAGCGCAAACCGCTTACGTTCTGGCTGTGCCAGTAATCGACCGCATGGCCGACAAAGGCATCATCCACAAGAACAAAGCCGCTCGTCACAAGAGCCGCCTGAACGGTCACATCAAGGCACTGGCTACCGCCGCCTAAGATGTACCGCTCTAAAAAACCGGCCTAGGCCGGTTTTTTATTGCCTGCATTTTTCCAGACAGAAAAAAACCGGAGCAGGCTCCGGGCTTTTTCTTTTTTACTGCCCCGCCCAGGGCAGGATCGGAATGGCCGTCACCGCATTCTGCGGACTGCCCTCGATGATCCGGTCGCTGTACACCAGATAGATCAGCGTATTGCGCTTCTCATCGAAGAACCGCACCACCTGCATGGTCTTGAACACCAGCGAGGTGCGCTCCTTGAATACCTCCTCGCCATCCTTGAGCGTGCCGGAGAAGCGAATCGCCCCCACCTGGCGACAGGCAATGGAGGCCTCGGCACGATCTTCGGCCAGGCCCAGACCACCCTTGACCCCACCAGTCTTGGCGCGCGACAGGTAGCAGGTCACCCCCTCGACTTTCGGGTCATCGAAAGCCTCGACCACGATCTTGTCGTTCGGCCCGACCCACTTGAATACCGTGGAGACCTCACCCACCTCTTCCGCCGCAGCCAGCAACGGCAACATCAGCAAACCGCCCAGCAATCCCTTCGCCATACGCATGCGCACTCTCCTCAAACCAGAATCAGGTTATCCCGGTGCACCAGCTCCGGCTCGTCGACATAGCCCAGCAGCTTCTCGATCGCATCCGACGGCTGGCCGACGATTTTCTGCGCCTCGAGCGCACTGTAATTAGCCAGACCCCGGGCAATCTCACGACCATCGGGCGCGACGCACACCACCATCTCGCCACGACGGAAACTGCCTTGCACTTCCTTGACCCCAACCGGCAGCAGGCTCTTGCGATCCTGCAACAACGCCTTCACCGCCCCCGCATCCAGCACCAGGGTGCCGCGGGTCTGCAAATGCCCGGCCAGCCACTGTTTACGCGCCGCCAGCAGGCCGCGCTCCGGCGCCAGCAGGGTACCTAGGCGCTCGCCCGACTTGAGCCGATCGAGCACCCGCTCGATCCGCCCACCGACAATCACCGTATAGGCACCGGATCGCGCCGCCAGCCGTGCCGCGCGCAGCTTGGTCTGCATACCACCACGCCCCAGTGCGCCGCCCGTACCGCCCGCCACTGCATCCAGCGACGGATCGTCGGCGCGCGCCTCGAAAATCAACTGAGCATCGGGATTGTGTCGCGGATCAGCATCGAACATGCCATCACGGTCGGTGAGGATTACCAGCAGATCCGCCTCGACCAGGTTGGCCACCAGCGCCGCCAGAGTGTCGTTGTCACCGAAACGGATCTCGTCAGTGACCACCGTGTCGTTTTCGTTGATCACCGGAATGGTGCCGAGCTCGACTAGCGTGCGCAGGGTGCTGCGCGCATTCAGGTAACGCTTGCGATCCGACAGGTCGTCATGGGTCAGCAGCACCTGCGCCGTGTGCTTGCCATGCTCGGCAAAGCTCGACTCCCAAGCCTGCACCAAGCCCATCTGCCCGACTGCGGCAGCAGCCTGCAGCTCATGAATAGCACTCGGACGGGACGTCCAGCCCAGACGACTCATACCAGCTGCCACCGCACCGGACGACACCAGCACCAACTCGACGCCCGCCTCGCGCAGCGCCACCATCTGCTCGACCCACACCGCCATGGCCGCGCGATCCAGGCCACGCCCGTCCGCCGTCAGCAGCGCACTACCAATCTTCACCACCCAGCGCTGGGCGCCGGTCACCTTGTCCCGCATGTCGTCAAATCCTACTGGCCAGTCAGCACAACGCCGCTATCAAGCGGCGCTGTACGATACCTCAATCGCGAACGTAGATGATCTCCGGACCATCTTCGTCATC
>JBBNAI010000005.1:0-5660 GCA_037994305.1 Pseudomonas sp.
GATCAGCGCTACGATATCTGCCGTCTCAAGCGTGCGAATTTGTGCCGCACTCAAAGAGGCCAACTGAGCAGTGCTCAGCGCCTTGATATCGTCGGTTTCCAGCGCCTTGACCTGGGCTGTGCTCAATGCCGATATCTGGGCACTGTCCAGCGAGGCAATTTGCCTGCTGCTCAGGGCAATAATCTGCGCCGTACTCAGCGCGCCAATCTGGGCAGTGGTCAGGGCATCCAGTTGACCGGTCGTCAGGACGGCTACATCCACGGTATCCAGCGCGGCAACCTGGGCAGTCGTCAGCGCTTTCACTTGCGCCGAAGTCAGCCCCTGCACTTGAGAGGTTGTCAATGCCTTGACCTGAGTTGCGGTCAGCGCTTGCACCTGACCGGACGTCAGCACCGCGACTTGGCTCGGGCTGAGTGCTGCAACTTGCGCAACAGAAAGCCCGCTAATGGCCGCCGGGGTCAGTGCAGCAAGGTCAGCAGCCTCAAGAGCACGAATTTGTGCGGTGTTGAGTGTTGCAACCTGGCCACCGGTCAACGCTGCCGCCTGACTGGTAGTCAAGGCGACGAGCTGAGCGGTGGTCAGTGCCAATATATCGGCGGTTTCAATCGCCTGGATCTGTACGGTAGTGAGGGCAGCAACCTGGGCAGCCGTCAGTTTCGAGACTTGAGCAGTACTTAACCCCTTGATCACGCTTGCCGAAAGTGCCTGTAGATCGGTGGTTTCAAAAGCACGGATCTGTACGGTAGACATCGCTGCGACCTGCGTGGAGGTCAACGCTGCAGCATGCGCGGTAGTCCAGGCTTTGATCTGCGTCGTAGTCAGTTGCTGGATGGCCGAGGTACTCAGGGCCCCAACCTGGCGAGCGATCACTTGGTCACTGCTAAGTGGCGAAGTAAGGGCGGCAATCTGGGCCGTAGACATAGCTACCAGTTGCGGGATGGTCAGCGCTGCGACCTGAGAGGCCTTGAGCGCGCCCATCTGCGCCAGGGTCAGGGCTTTGATATCGCCGGTTTCGATAGCCTTGACTTGAGCTGCAGTCAGATCATCGATCTGCGTGATAGCAAGGCTGGCAATCTGTGCGCTGCTCAGTCCGGCGATGACTGCGGTAGTCAGAGCCGCCAGATCAGCCGTTTCGAGTTTCACAATCTGTGCAGTGGTCAGAGCGCCGACCTGCGCCGAAGTCAGAACCGCAGCCTGTGCAGTAGTCAGGGCCTGGATCTGGGCACTGTTTAGACTCGCCATTTGGCTAGCCGAAAAACCCTTAACTGCGGCAGTGGTCAGAGCCGCTAGATCCGCGACCTCCAGCCCCGCCAGTTGGCTCGTGCCAAGAGCCCCTACCTGCGCCGACGTCAGAGCAGCGGCCTGGCCAAGAGTCAGAGCTTCGATTTGTGCCGCAGTGAAGCCTTTTACGTCTGCCACTTCAAGAGCTGCGACTTGTGCCGTGCTCAACGCAGTTACCTGAGCAAGCGTCAAACTAGCGACCTGAGCCGAGCTCAGAGCCTTGATAGCCGCTACCGACAGGGAGGGTACATCGGCAACATCAATAGCCTGAATCTGCACCGTACTCAGCAGCGCTATTTGCGCAGCAGTAATCGCGCCGACTTGCGCGGCACTCAGCAAGGTTATATCCGCCGCACTCAAGGCCTTGAAATCCACCGCCTCGATAGCGGCAATCTGGGCAGTACTCAATGCCTGCAGCTGCGCATTGGTCAGCGCGATCACCTGGGCACTGCTCAACCCTGGAATTGCAGCTGTCGATAGTGCTGCCACATCCGCCACTTCCATCGCGGCAATCCGTGCGGTAGACAGCGCCCCCAATTGCGCAGCGGTAAGAGCAGCAACCTGGGCAGTGGTAAGGGCAACCACCTGGGCAGCACTCAGCGCGCTCACCTGAGAAGTAGTCAGACCTTGGATAGTAGCCGTGGAAAGAGTGGGCAGGTCAGCCACCTCAATAGCCTGAATCTGCACCGAAGTCAGCGCGGCGATCTGTACGGCCGTCAGGGCGCCAATTTGGGCAGACGTCAGCGCCGTAATGCTGCTTGCGCTAAGAGCTGCCACATCGGCAGCTTCCATAGCCCGGATCTGGGCAGAGGTCAGAGCCGCTACTTGTCCATTGGTCAGCGCCTGCACTTGGGCAGTCGTCAGCCCCTTAATGGCAGCAGTACCAATGACTGCAAAGTCCGCAGCCTCGATCGATACGATACGTGCGGGTGTTATTGCAGTGACCTGGGTAGCAGTCAAGGCAGCCACCTGGACCGAGGTCAAAGCAGCAAGTTGCGCGGCAGTCAGCGCCTGCACCTGGGCAGTTCCCATGGCCACAATAACCGGCGTAGAGAGCGCCGGGATGTCTGCTGCTTCGATGGCTGCGACCTGGGCGGTACCCAGCGCAATAACCTGCGCACTACTTAACGCCCCGATCTGCGCAGAACTCATAGCTGCCACCTGGCTAGCCGAGAGCGCCTTAGCATCGGCCACTGGCAGCAGGGCAATCTGCGCGGTAGTCAGCGCCTGGATTTGGGCATTGCTTAGCGCAACGACCTGGGCAGTAGTCAATCCAACAATGCTGGTCGGGGCCAGAGCAGCAATATCAGCCACTTCAATAGCCGCGACCTGAGCGGTACTCATAGCCGCCAGTTGAGCAGCTTTCAGCACCTTGATCTGAGCAGTAGTCAGAGCCCCAACCTGCGCGACAGTCAACGCTCCAACCTGCACAGCGCCCATATTCTGAATGGCAGCAGTAGTCAGCGACGGAATATCGGCAACTTCGATAGCGGCAATACGGTTCGCTGTAAGCGCATTGATCTGAGCGCTACCGAGCGTGGCAACCTGCGCACCGCTCAGCGCAACGATCTGTGCCGTACCGAGCGCAGCAAAGTCGGTAGCTTCCATCTTCTGCAGCTGAGCAGTCGTCAGCGCAGCAACTTGAGTTACGGTCAGGGCGGCCGCTTGCGCAGTAGTCAAGGCAACCACTTGGCTGGTGGTCAGCGCTGCAGTTTGCGCAGCATCCAGAGCAACGATCTGCGCGGTGGTAAGCACCGCAAAATCGGCAGCCTCCAGCGCACGCAGCTGGACAGTATCCAGCGCCTGAACCACATCGATGGGGAGTACCCGCACCTGAGCGGTAGTGAGAGCGACCACCTGAGCCGTGGTGATGGCTGCGATGTCTTCGGTGGTCAGGGCTGCGATCTGTGCAGTGGTCAGGGCTGCTACCTGAGCCGTAGTTTTGCCGGTAAAGATGCTGCTCATTATTTTTGTACCTGCACAGAGTAATCGCCCCCGCTTTGCCATTCCGGGCAGCGAGGGCGGAGAAAAGAATCCTGATTAGAGTTAACGGCAAACTTCTTGAAAGCTTGAGCAGGCAAGAAAAGCTCGGCGTATCGACTCAGCAAAGTGCCGCCATGTTTTTGACGACTGCTTTATGCCATCCAGAATAGCACGCTGGCACATAGCCATCCCACTCAGCAACAGGCAAGCCGACAGACAGCTATCTGTCCGACGACAGGCATGGCGAGGTTTAGTTCAAAACGACGTCAATTACCCGCAAAGCCTTGCCACCCGGGAGGGTGGAGAGGCGCATTGCGCGCCCCTGTGGGTATTTGCAGGCTAGCGCACTACGATGCCGCGACTGGCCAGATAGGCCTTGGCTTCCGGCACGGTGTATTCGCCGAAGTGGAAGATGCTGGCCGCCAGCACGGCATCAGCCTTGCCTTCGAGGATGCCGGCCGCCAGGTGTTCGAGGTTGCCAACGCCACCGGAAGCGATCACCGGGATGCCCACGCTTTCGCTGATGGCGCGGGTAACGCCGAGGTCGTAGCCGCTCTTCACGCCATCCTGATCCATGCTGGTCAGGAGGATTTCACCGGCGCCAAGGTCTTCCATCTTCTTCGCCCAGAGCACCGCGTCCAGGCCGGTCGGCTTGCGCCCGCCGTGGGTGAAGATTTCCCAGCGCGGGGTTTCGCCCGGCAGCGACACCTTCTTGGCGTCGATGGCGACAACGATGCACTGCGAGCCGAAACGCGCGGCCGCCTCGCCAACAAATTCGGGGGTGAATACCGCCGCGGTGTTGATCGACACTTTATCGGCGCCAGCATTCAGCAGATTGCGAATGTCTTGCACGGTGCGCACGCCACCGCCGACGGTGAGCGGGATGAACACCTGGCTGGCCATGCGCTCCACCGTGTGCAGGGTGGTGTCGCGGCCGTCGACGCTGGCGGTGATGTCGAGGAAGGTGATCTCGTCAGCACCCTGCTCATCGTAGCGACGGGCGATTTCCACCGGGTCGCCGGCATCGCGGATGTTCTCGAACTGCACGCCCTTGACCACGCGGCCGTTGTCGACGTCGAGGCAGGGGATGATGCGTTTGGCCAGCGCCATGTCGAAATCCTCAGCCTTTATAGGCGTCGCAGAAGGCTTGTGCCTCGGCGACATCCAGGGTGCCTTCGTAGATCGCGCGGCCGGTGATGGCGCCGATGATGCCCGGCGAGCGAGCCAGCAGCAGCTTCTCGATATCGCCGAGGTTGTGGATGCCGCCGGAGGCGATCACCGGAATCTTGCTGGCGGCGGCCAGGGCCGCAGTGGCCTCGACGTTGCAGCCCTGCATCATGCCGTCTTTGGCGATATCGGTATAAACGATGGCGGACACGCCGTCGGCCTCGAAGCGCTTGGCCAGGTCGGTGGCCTGCACGGTCGACACCTCGGCCCAGCCGTCGGTGGCGACGAAGCCGTCCTTGGCGTCCAGGCCAACGATGACCTTGCCCGGGAAAGCCTTGCAGGCATCGGTGACGAACTGCGGATCTTTCACCGCCTTGGTGCCGATGATCACGTAGCTGACCCCGGCCTTGACGTAGGCCTCGATGGTTTCCAGCGAGCGGATGCCGCCGCCGATCTGGATCGGCAGGTGCGGGTAGCGCTTGGCGATGGCGGTGACCACTTCGCCATTGACCGGCTGGCCTTCGAAGGCGCCATTGAGGTCGACCAGGTGCAGACGACGGCAGCCACCCTCGACCCACTTGGCAGCCATGCTCACCGGGTCATCGGAAAACACCGTGGAGTCTTCCATGCGGCCCTGGCGCAGACGCACGCAGGCGCCGTCCTTGAGATCGATAGCGGGGATAATCAGCATCGGTTGAACCTGCTCAAGTCGTGAATTCGGTGAAGGGTCAGCTCTTCTCGAGCGCCCACAGGTCGCTCTCCAGGCTGGCGAAGCGGTCGGACAGCACCGCCTGCACATCGGAGATCGCCTTGTTGTAGTAATGCGGAGCGATATCGCGGCTGATCAGATCGAGCACTTCCTGCACTTCGAACGAGCCCAGCTCGAGCTCGAAGCGGTCCTCGAGGAAACGCCCCAGCACCTTCAATGCCGCCTGTTGCTGGGGCCCTTCGAGCTCCAGCAGCGGGACTTTCTTGCCCCGGCTCATTCAGGCGCGACCATCCCAGCCGACGAAGTTCTGCAGCAGCTGCAGGCCATGGGTATGGCTCTTCTCCGGATGGAACTGCACAGCGAACTTCGAGCCTTCGGCCAGCGCCGCGGCGAAGTCCTTGCCGTAGTGACCGCCACCGACCACCTGGGCCGGGTTGCCAGCCTCGATGTAGTAGCTGTGCACGAAGTAGAAGCGCGCCTGGTCGGGAATCTCGTGCCACAGCGGGTGCTCGACCACCTG
>JBBNAI010000006.1:0-1501 GCA_037994305.1 Pseudomonas sp.
AGGAAGCGACCTTCCAGGGCAGCGGCAACGGTGCCGGAATACAGCACGTCGTCGCCCAGGTTGGCACCCAGGTTGATCCCCGACACCACCATTTCCGGTACCTGCTCAAGCAGGCCGTTGAGGCCCAGGTGCACGCAGTCGGTGGGGGTTCCGTTGAGGCTGATATAGCCGTTGGGCAGCGTCGTCGGGTGCAGCGGACGGTCGAGGGTCAGCGCACTACTGGCGCCGCTCTTGTCCTCGGCAGGAGCAACGATGACGCAGTCGGCATAGTCAGCCAGCGCGCCGTGCAGCGCGGCGATACCGGGCGCCATCACCCCGTCGTCGTTGGAAATCAGAATTCGCATGGATTTTCCGTCTGCCCTGCCGGCAGTAGATCGACCAGTTCGCGCACCACAACGGTGGCGAAGCATCCGGCCGGCAGAACGAATTGCAGTTGCAGAATGTCAGGCTCCGGATAATGCCACGTCAAACCGCCAATGGGGAGGCGCAGGATACGCCGTTCGTGCGCCATGCCCGCTTCGACCAGCCAGTCCGCCAGCGCCTGCTCGTTCGCCGCGGCGTCTTGCTCCAACTCATGCGCTGCACCGGCTGTCGGCGACGGGCCACTGCCCCACAAGGGACCGGTGGGATGCAGGTCGAGAATGGCCAGGCGCGGATCGCTGCACTCGGCTTCGCCGGCCATGAAGAAACTGCGACTGTCGGTAAAGGCCAGCAGGTCGCCAACCGCGACCTGGTTCCAGCTGCCAGTCGCTACACGCTCGGCCAGCACCCGGTTGAACAGATAGCTGCGCGCGGCCGAGAGCAGGCGCGAACGCAGATTGCGTTGCTCCGGCAGCTCATGGCGTGCGGCGTACTGGCGGGCTTCGAAGACGTTGCCGCCCTGGAAGCCGAAACGCTGCAGGCCGTAATAGTTCGGCACGCCCTGGGCGAGGATCTGCCGCAGGCGCTGCTCCAGGGCATCCTTGTCGCCGTCGAACTGGGTCAGGCGCAGGGTGAAGCCGTTGGCCGAATGGGCACCGCGCTGCAATTTGCGCGAGTGCCGTGCGGTCTTGAGGATGCTCAGGCTATGGCCTTCGGCTGCGCTCAAATCGGGATCGGCCTTACCCGGCAGGTGCAGGCTGAACCACTGACGGGTCAGCGCCTGGCGATCCTTCAAACCGGCATAGCTGATATTGCGTTGCGACACACCGGCGGCCCGTGCCAGACGGCGCGCCGCTTCCTCGGTGTTCAGGCCGCGCTTCTCCACCCACAGCCAGAGGTGCTCACCCTGGCCGGACAGCGGAATATCGAGCACTTCATCAACCTGGAAGTCTTCCGCCGTGGCCTTGAGCACGGCGCGCCCGCAGGCCTCACCGTGGGCACTCGGACCGAGCAACTGCAGCTCGTTCATGCCTTCACCAGCAGCGCAACGGCATGTACCGCGATGCCTTCTTCGCGACCGGTGAAGCCGAGTTTCTCGGTGGTGGTGGCCTTGACGTTGACCTGGTCTAGCTCGACCTGC
>JBBNAI010000007.1:0-8147 GCA_037994305.1 Pseudomonas sp.
CTGGTACCGATGAAGTACGAGAACGAAGCCGTACGCGAAGCCACCGACACGCTGTACGCCGAACTCACCGCCGCCGGCTTCGAAGTGCTGCTGGACGACCGCGACAAGAAGACCAGCCCAGGCGTGAAGTTCGCCGACATGGAGCTGATCGGCATCCCGCACCGCATCGTTGTCAGCGAGCGCAGCCTGGCCGAGGGTAACCTCGAGTACAAGCATCGCCGCGACAGCGACAGCCAGCAGGTTGCCAGCGCGGACATCCTGTCCTTCATCAACACCCGTACCGGCCGCTGATTACAGCGACATCAAGAGCTAGCATGTTCAAGCGACACACCCTCCGCATCGGCTCCGCCCTGGCTGGCGCCCTCTTCCTCAGCGGCTGCGCCAACCAGCTGCCGCAGCGCAGCGAACACGAGGAGCGCGTCGAGCGCAAACTGCTCGACCACAGCCTCCAGATCGACGTGGGCGAGCCCCGCGTACTGGAGCTGCCGCAGCGGCGGGTGCGTATTCACGAACAGAAGACCTTCGAGGTCACCGAGTACGAGGTGACCCGGCGCTATGATCGCTACACCCCCTACCAGCCCTGGCGCGAGCTGTACGAAGTGCCACTGGGCGCGGTAGCGGTGGTTGCAGGCATCGGCGCCAACGTACTCAACGTGGTGATGCTCGGCCGCCTGCCGGACAGCGCCACCAAGGACTGGATCAGCTACGGCTTCGCCGGCCTCAACCCAGCGATGAACGTCGAGTCCAACGGACGCTCGCAGCAAAACCTGGCTGACCTCAACGAACAGCAGATCGACAAGCGCACCGAGTACTCGAGCCTGCCCTGGGCGGATCGCCCGGTACTGGTCAAGGCCGACAAGCAGACCTACGAGCTGAGCACCGACCGCAATGGCGTGCTGCGCCTGAACCTGCTCGACAGCCCCTTCTCCGAGCAGGATGCCAGCCGCGTCGGTACCCTGCTGCTCAGCGTGGAAGACCCGCTCGACAACACCAAGGGTGAGGCCAGCCTGCTGGTCAGCCGCAACCTGCGCGGCAAGCTGCAGGAAGCCCACGCACTGATCTACGACGATCTGGAAGACGACGAAGTGGCGCAGTGGGTACACCGGGTCAAACGCCTGTCCGACCTGGGCCTGGAAGAAGAAGCCAGCGAACTGGAGCAGAGCCTGATCGAGCTGACCCGCAACGATCCCGAGCTGCAACAGGAGTTTCTCAAGTCACTGCTCAAGGATGCCGGCCGCCTGGCCGCCGATCCCGGTGAAGACTGAACCGCAGGGCCGCTAGCGGCGCACGATAAAACCGACCACGCCCTGCAGCGGTTGTTCATCCAGCGCAACACCATCCACCCGGGCCTGGCTCGGCCCCTGCTCCAGCCAGGCAGCCAGTTCACGCACCGGTGCCTGTTCGCCCTCCACCAGCACTTCCACGCGGCCATCCGCCAGGTTGCGCACCCAACCGTCCAGATCCAGACGTTCGGCCTGCTCCGCAGTGCACTGGCGAAAGCTCACCCCCTGCACCTTGCCGCTGACATAACCGTGTAAACAGATGCGCATCGCCTTACTCCCCCATCTGTAGTTTCGCCAGTTTGGCCTGCAGCCCTGCGGCGGTTTGCTCACCAACCAGGCGCTCACGCAACGTGCCCTTGTCATCGATGATGTAGGTGGTCGGCAACACATCGCTGCGCGGCAGTTCCAGGCGCTGGGCCGGGTCCAGGGCCAGCACGGTGAAACGGATGCCGAGAGCATCCGCAGCCTCGCTCAGATCATTGCCCTGCAAGGCATCGAAGTTGACCCCCAGCACCCGGGCATGGCGCCCCTGCAACTGATCATCGAGGCGATTCAACTCAGGAATCTCGGTGCGGCAGGGACCGCACCACTCCGCCCAGTAATTGATCACCAACCACTGGCCTTCCAGCTGTGCAGCCGGTACCTTTCGTGCATGCTGATCGACGCCCCAGTCCTCGGCGCAGCCGGCCAGGATCAGACCGGCCATCAGCCCCACTACTATCTGGAGTTGCCGTCTCATGCATTCGCTCCTCGTGCACGCGGAGTTGATATGACGCTGGATGCCCTGCGCCTGGAAGTGCCGGACATCCTCGAAGAGGAAGCCCCGCCGATTGCCGGCCTGGCTGAACAGCTCATTGCCGTCCGCCAGCAGCCCCATGCGGACGCTCTGCAACAGGTTCTGCGCCTGTTGTTTCGCCTGAATCGCTGCGCCATGACCTTACTTGAAAGGCAGCGCGCCCTGCAAAGCTTCAGCGAAGAATACCGTCACTACTCGACCCAACTGCATCAGGGAACGCCGCCCTCACCACCTTTCGTACGCCTGTGCGACGAGCTGGCAGTCGGTTTCAAGCGCTTGCTCCTGCAAATCCTGCAGGGTCGCCAACCCTCACGCCCGCACCTGGCCTGGTGCCTGTACATGGCCCAGCATTTTCTTTCGCAGAGCCTGATGCGCCATTATCAGCTCTACCAGGAGCCACCCGCCGCATTGTGGCGCGACAGCCACCTGCTGTACTGGATCGGAGAACATCAGGACTGCCTCGACGAGCATGTTGCAGCACCCTTCCAACCAACCCCGGCCGGCAGCCTGCGCGGCCTTTATCAGCAGATGCTGTTGCTGGCCATGAGCAACCCGTTCCATCTGGCCGAAGGTGAATGCCCACAATTGTTCGGCGCCATCACTCCGCTGGCCGAGCTGGCACGTCTGCTGCCTTGGGATGAAGAGGACGAACAGGAAGGCCCGGTAATCGACCTCAGTAACGACCAGCCTTGCCTGTCTTTCGAGCAGCCTATCGACAGTAACCCGGTCTACCTTCGCCGCCTGGAACTAGGCGCCTTGCTGGTCGCCCTGCATGACCCCGCACCCTTGCAGAGCTCGACTGAGCGAGCCCTGCTGGAGCGCGTACGCCAGCACTGGCTGGGGCGCCAGCAACGACGGCACCCGCGGGCCGACTTCAGTGCCGATTGCAGCCTGGTCATCGGACTCAGTGGCATTCACGCGCAGCTGCTGGAAAAGCGTCCAACCCGCAGCGCCGCGCAGATGCTTGATGCCAGCGCTGGCGGTGCCCGCCTGCTGTGCCAGGCCGAACTGGCCAGTCAACTGCCGGTCGGGCAACTGGTACTGGTGCTACCGCACAGCGGCACACCGACCCTAGCCCTGGTGCGCTGGCGCCACCAGAATCTCGAGGGCCTGCACCTGGGCCTGCGCTACCTCAAGGGACTGGCCCGCGCGGTATGGCTGCGCCGAGCACCCAGCGCACAAACCCACCCTGGCGTACTGCAAAGCACCCCGGCGCCCGGCAATGGCTGGCACCATGGCCTGTGGCTACCCTGCGGACAGTTTGTCGAGGATGAGCACCTCTGGCTGCAACTGGCCAACGTCAATACTCAGGCTGCCATGCCACTCCCCATTGCCAACCTGAGTACCGCCTGCGTGGTCCGCCACCCACTGCGTCTGGCTTGATCTGCGACGAAAATCACAGGGAACGGCACGACTGTGCACAGTTTCCACCCAACTCGCCTGCCTATAATCGCCGCACTCCAATAAGCCAGAAGACCAAACCGGAGCCTGCCGCATGACCCAAGCTACCGACAAACTGATCGGCCCCGTACCCTCGAGCATCATCAATGGCGCGCGTACCAGCGTGACGCCCTATGAAGGGCGCGTGGCGGAATTCAATGTCGCCGCCTGGCTGCAACTGCCTGGCCTGGCCAACCTGCCGGTTTCACTGATGGTCAGCTATCAGGATGGCAACCAGCGTCGTGAGATCGCCGTGGATCATGGCAAGGTCAGCGCGACCAACAAGGTGATGCTTTCCGGCGTCGCCCGCCTGCCGGTGAAGCAGAAGATCGAAGACATGCAGATCCGCCTGCGCTCCGCGGTTGCAGTGCAAGGGCTGATCGTCGAGGAGCTGTTCGTCCAGGCTGTGGAGTCGTCCGCCAGTTCGGCGCAACAAGCACTGGCCTGAGCCTCGCACCGTTTCCCCAACCCCGCCTTGCGCGGGGTTTTGTTTTTCTGCCTGCAGAACAATACGGACCTAGAACACCCCGAAGCGAACGACAGTGGCGCCCTCCACCGGCGCCTCCGGTTCTTCGGTAGCCTGCCGGGCCAGCGGCACCAGCGATTGTGGCCAGCGCGCAAAGCGCAAACCGGTGATGCGGTTCAGGCGCTCCAGCGCCTCGTCGGATTCACGCGCATGCAGCGGAATCACTTTGCCTTTCTGACTACTCATACCAACATCCCTGATTCACCTTCAGGCTACTGGCAGTCTGCCAGTAAATATCAGACAGATTGCCAGAAGCATGCCAGCCTTCCAGGCTGCAATTTCCCTGTATTTACGCGTATTTCAGCCGCGATCACCGGCTGCGTCGCGCCCTAAACTGACGAAAATCGTCACCCTCGCCTCGCTCACTTCTGGCCCCGCAGCCATTGCGCCAGGCTGCCGGCAAACAGAAGTTCCTGCTCCCCATGCAGCTTCTGCAGGGCCAGGCTCAGCGCCGGGTACCAGGCCTCATCCAGTTGCGCCGGCAACTGCTGTGGTACAGGCAGCGGCCAGGGACTCCGGACCAGCAACTGATGCAGGCTGTAATGCTCCAGATCACGACACAGCACCCAGCCCCCCCCTGAGGCACGACACACCAGTTGCTCGCGCTCGAGGAAACCGAGGATTTCCTCCCACTCATCTTCCGGCAGCCGCCAGCCCTGGCGCTGCACATCGACATAGCGCACCGCCTGCCCCTGGCGCTGGCGCTCATGGAACACGCCCACCACTCCCAGCAGCACCAGCACACGCGGCAACGCCAGGCGCCGCCAGTGCCGCGACGAAGACAGGTTGCACACCAGCTCCGCACCGAACAGCACGATCAGCCAGGAAAGGTACACCCACAGCAGAAACAGCGGCACAGTGGCGAAGGCCCCATAGATCAACTGATAACCGGGAAACAGGCGCACGTACTGAGCGAACAGCGCTTTGGCGATTTCGAACAGCACCGCCGTGAAGAAGCCACCAAGTAGCGCATGGTGCAACGGCACCCGCGCATTGGGCACGCTCGCATAGATCAGGGTGAACGCCGCCACGCTCGACAACAGCGGCGCAAAGCTCAACAGGGTCTTGGCGCCGATCAGCGCATCGGGGCCGGACAGTAGCGACAGCGAAGCGATGTAGGTGCTGACAGCGAAGCCCACCCCCAGCAACAGCGGGCCAAGGCTGAGAATCGCCCAATACAGCAGGAAGCTGGAAACCCCACGACGCGGCTGACGCACACGCCAGATGGCATTGAAAGCCTTCTCTATGGTCACCAGCATCATGAACGCGGTTACCGCCAGCAGCACCACACCGGCCCAGGTCAGGTGCCGGGCCTGGGTGGTGAAGGCCTGCAGGTATTCCTGCACTGTCTCGCCGGAGGACGGTACGAAGTTGTGGAAGATGAAGGCCTGGATCTGCTCGCCCATGCCCTGGAACACCGGAATCGCCGACAGCATGGCGAAGGTCACGGTCATCATCGGCACCACCGCGAACAGCGTGGTATAGGTCAGCGCGGCAGCGCTGTGCATGGCACGGTCGGCAAGGAAACGCTGGAACAGGAAGCGCCAGAACTCCACCACATCATCCAGCCGCTGACGCATGCCCTCTCCTTAGAACCCGTTGAATGCTCGCAGCGCCCAAAAGCGCCGACGCGGGTAGAATAGCGCCCTCATTCGCCAATAGGCACCCGCCCATGACCGATCTGACCCTCTATCACAACCCGCGCTGCTCGAAATCCCGCGGCGCGCTGGAGCTGCTCGAAGCCCGCGGCCTGACGCCGACCGTGGTGCGCTACCTGGAAACCCCACTCAGCAGCACTGAACTGCAAGCTCTTCTGGGCAAACTGGGGATCGGGGCCCGCCAGCTGCTGCGCAGTGGCGAGGATGAATACAAGACCCTCAACCTGGCCGACAGCAACCTCAGCGAGGCGCAGCTGATCGCGGCCATGGTTCAGCACCCCAAGCTGATCGAACGCCCGATCCTGGTCGCTGGTGACAAGGCGGTGATTGGCCGGCCACCGGAAAAAGTCCTGGAGCTGCTGGCATGAGTTCGCCCTACATCCTGGTGCTCTACTACAGCCGCCACGGCGCCACCGCCGAGATGGCCCGGCAGATTGCCCGCGGCATCGAGCTCGGCGGCCTGGAAGCCCGAGTACGCACGGTGCCAGCGATCTCCGCCGACTGCGAAGCCACCGCGCCCGCCATCCCTGAAGATGGCCCGCTCTACGCCAGCATCGACGACCTCAAGCACTGCGCCGGCCTGGCCCTGGGCAGCCCGACGCGCTTCGGCAACATGGCCGCGCCGCTCAAATACTTCATCGATGGCACCAGCAGCCTGTGGCTGACCGGCGAACTGGTCGGCAAACCGGCCGGGGTCTTCACCTCCACCGCCAGCCTGCACGGCGGACAGGAAAGCACCCTGCTGTCCATGCTGCTGCCGCTGCTGCACCACGGCATGCTGGTCTGCGGCCTGCCCTACAGCGAAGGCGCCTTGCTGGAAACCCGCGGCGGCGGCACGCCCTACGGCCCAAGCCACCATGCCGGCGCCGATGGCAAACGCGCGCTCGACGAACATGAAATCGGCCTGTGCCGCGCCCTTGGCCAGCGCCTGGCCGCAACCGCCCTGAAACTGGAGTCCCCGCGTGGCTAAGCAAGCAAAACCCCTTCCCGCCCTCGACTGGCTGCAACCACGCCTCAAGCTGAGCCATGCCCTGAGCCTGTTCAGCTTCCTGGCCCTGGCGGCACTGCTGCTGGGCTGGAACCTGCTGTTCGCTGACCTGCATGGCGCACGGACCTGGGTAGTTCTGGCCATCCAGCTCGTGCCATTGCTTTTGCTCGCTCCCGGCCTGGCACTAGGCCATGCGCGCACCCATGCCTGGGCCTGCTTCGTGGTGAATATCTACTTCATCCAGGGCATCCTGGCTGCCATCGACCCGGCACGCATGCTGTTCGGCGTGCTGGAAACACTGCTCAGCCTGAGCCTGTTTTGCAGTGCCCTGCTCTACACCCGCTGGCGCTTCCAGCACGACCGCAAACTGGCTGGCGAGGCCTGATGCAGCCGTGAGCCCAGGCATAAGCCTGCGCACAAGCGGTCACGGAATTCGTCGCGGAGCTGAATGCGCTATAGCGGGATAAGCGGCCCCTGCCGAGTTAACGAGCAGAGTCCGCGACTATGCAGGGTCTACCAACCGAGCACTTCCTTGAGGAAAGGAATGGTCAGCTTACGCTGGGCCTGTAGCGATGCCTGATCGAGACGCTCAAGCAGCTCGAACAACGCGCTCATGCTGCGTTCGCCACGGGTGAGGATGAAACGGCCGACTTCATCGGTGAGGTGCAGGCCGCGGCGCGAAGCGCGCAGCTGCAGGGCACGCAGCTTGTCCTCATCGGACAGCGAGTGCAGTTGGAACACCAGCGCCAGGGTCAGCCGCGACTGCAAGTCGGCCAAGCCTAGGGGCAGCTCACGCGGTGCAGCGGCGGCGGCCAGCAACAGCCGTCGACCACTGTCGCGCAGGCGGTTGAACAGGTGGAACAGCGCCTCTTCCCAGTCCGCCCGGCCGGCTACCGCATCCAGGTCGTCCAGGCACACCAACTCGCACTGCTCCAGGTTATCCAGCATCTCCGGACCGAAGTCGGCCACCTCGGCCAGCGGCAGGTAGACCACCGACTCGCCTCGCTGCTCGAAGCGCAGACAGGCCGCCTGCAGCAGATGGCTACGACCGACACCTTCACCACCCCAGAGGTAGATCAGGCTTTCCGTCCAGCCGGCATCGGCCTCGCACAGACGCTCGACATAGCCGAGCGCCGCAGCGTTGGCACCCGGGTAGTAGTTGGCAAAGGTGGCGTCATCACGCAGACGCACGCCAAGGGGGAGCTGAATTGGTTTCATGCGGGGGGCGGCGGTTCTTGCGAATCACCGGAAGACTCTCCATAAAGTTCGGAAAGTTTATAGCCTTCCGCGCCCTAAGTCATTGATGGACAACGCTTGTCTTTATCAGTCAGATCAAGCCTTTACGCACCGAGCACTGGGCTTTGCTGGCCAATGTAGGCAAGTGCCTTCGACACTTTTTCGACATGCTAGCTAGACAGTTTTGCCGCCTATCCGTAGCTTTTGGGCCATGGTGCCC
>JBBNAI010000008.1:0-4234 GCA_037994305.1 Pseudomonas sp.
TCGACCGCTGTTTGCACGTTGTAGCCGACGATTCCGTTGCCACGCGCCATCATCGAACGGGCATCTGGATCGGTCAGCGAGACCTGCTTGTCAGGCGAATCGTTGAGCTGAGATTCGATCAGCCGAAGCTTTTTCATTTGAGTTTTAAGCTTCTCGATTTTCTCTGCGAGGCGCGTAGTGTCTGGTTCGGAGGCAGTTGGCACTTGCCGATCAGCCGAATCAAGTGCAGCCAGGTAACGGCTGATGCTCGACTCAATTTCTTCCATCCGCCGCTTGAGTTTGGCGCTGGTGAAGTTGCGGTCACGGTTGTTAACCGCCTTGAATTTACTGCCGTCGATGGCGATTAGGTTTTCTCCGAAAAGCCCAAGCTGCTGGCAGAGCACAACGAACTGGCGGCACACGCCGCGAATGGCCTTGCTGTTTTCTTTTCGGAAGTTGGCGATGGTTTTGAAGTCGGGCATCAAGCGCCCGGTTAACCACATCAATTCGCTGTTGCGCTGGGCTTCTCGCTCAAGACGTCGACTCGATTGGATGCGGTTGAGATAGCCGTAGATATAGATCTTCAGCAGGATCGCAGGGTGGTACGCAGGTCTGCCGGTTTCGGCTGGAATGACGCCATCAAAACCCAGCGTGGCCAAGTCGAGTTCATCGACGAAGACATCGACCACCCGTACCGGGTTGGTATCGCTGACGTAGTCGTCGAGGCTCTCGGGAAGTAAGGTGCTTTGCCCTCGGTGCTCACCCTGGATAAACCGTTTCATGGGCTTCCCTTGCGATGAAATTCTCAGAAATCATAGCAAGGGTATGTCCGGGCGTTTTTACACACTCTGGGCCATTAACGGCCCTTCGAATCGCCTCACCATCACTTCACGCGCCATAAGGGCGCAGGCCAGCAGTCCCTCGCTCGCCTTGCCAGTGACAGAGGAGTTGGGTGACTCGATGTCGGCCGCGAGCGAAGTCAGCTCACGCTCTGTTGCGCAACGCTATCGGCGGCGGGGTCCTGGGGGCGGTCTTTCGGCTTCGACTGATTACGTCGTGCTTGCCCACGCTGCCGCGAAGCCTGCTGCTTGGCATGCAGCGCCTGCGCAGCCGTCACTGTACCAACGGCCTGACCGCTTAGGTCCAGACGAGGCACGTTCTCTGTCATGCTTGCCCAGTAGCGACTGCCCTTGCACCAAGTGGCGATGCCCAGCTTGAGCTGTTCGCTGGTCAGTCCGAGCAGCTCCAGGTGTTGCTCGGCATCCTTGAGGATGCCTTCCTTGAGCGGAACCTTGGGGGCTGGGTTGACCGGGAAGGCCAATGGAAAGTGCTTCTGCAATCGCCAGATCGCTTCCATTGCAGGGTCCAGCTCACGTGGCTTGGCCTGCGGGGCGGAGTCCCGCTTGCGCTGCTTTGGGCGATCATTCTGCACTTGTTGTTTTTCAGCCCGCAGGCGGTCACGTAGCTCAGCTAGTTGCTCAAAACCCATCGTTCAGTTCACAGCTTCATGGTTGATTCGAGGCATAAGGTTATCCCATGCAGTCTTTTGGAACAGCCTAATCAGGCGGCGGCACGATCAAATCAAGTGATCGCAACACTCCAGTCGCTCGCCGACGAGTTATGGAGCGGTAGCTATCAAGCTGCCCGCTGGTCAGTCCTCGCATGTGCTTCGGCATACGTTCGCTAGCCGCTTCATCATGAATGGTGGAAACATTCTGACGCTGCAAAATATCCTGGGGCATACCTCGCTGGCGATGACCATGCGCTATGCGCACTTGGCACCAGACCACTTGCAGGGCGCTCTAAGGTTCGGGCCTCTTGGCCGACCTAGAAAGCAAAAGCCCCCGAAACTCTAGGAATTTCAGGGGCTTAGCTGTGCGATATGGCGGGAAGATAGGGATTCGAACCCCGAACAGAAAAAGCACACACCGCTGCAGGCCGCAATATACCTAGACTGCTTCAGTACCGGACGGTTCCCAAAGGGCTATAGCGGTCTCGGTTTTGCCCTAAATTTGCCCTAATCCATTCTCCTGGCAACTACTTACCGAAAAGCCTATCCCGGTGGGCTGCTTCCGGCCTATTCCGTTGAAAAACTCGGTTAGGTGAGCTGGCCGAAACTGGTTCACTAAACCTCCATCAGTGCAGTGGAGTTCTCCACAATGATGGGACGTCAGCAGGCCCCTCTGCTCTACACGTTCAATCTGGACGATCACCTGTTGCGCGGCATCGACCAGTTCCTAGACCTGAGCGAGCTGCATCAGCATCTGGCTCCGCACTACAGTCACACAGACCGGCCCTCGATTGATCCGGCCTTGATCATTCGCATGCTGGTCGTGGGTTGCTGCTTCGATATTCGCTCGGAGCTCTGAGCCAACAACCCGCTGCTGCCCGAATACTCCGACTCGAAAAATAACCCGCCATCTCAACGAGGCGGCCCGAGATGTCGCGCGCCAGGTCGCCACAACGCCGGAATATCCTCAGTAGCGCAAGGATCGTAAGAAAGTGGAAATTCTGTTCGCCCACCTCAAGCGCATCTTGCGCCTAGATCGGCTTCGACTTCGTGGCCTAAGTGGTGCGCAGGACGAGTTTTGCTGGCTGCCACTGCCCAGAATTTGGGGCGAATGGCCCTGTGGGTGATGCCGAAAATGCCAAAAGGGGTAAATGGCCTGGCGATCTGATCGGAACAGGGGCTTTCGCCTTCAGAAATCTTGCTTGATAGCCTGACAAATCACTACTCACCTGGAGCAGCTTGGCGCCGGGTCGGACGCCGATCAGTTACGAGACGAGTTTTTCAACGGAATAGGCCAGAAACAGACATAACAAGTTAAAGCAGCGTCACTGAGAAACTGACAATTCGATCAATTATTCCCTTGCATTACCAGCGTTGCGTCTACGCTTGCACTAGCCAATGTAGATAGACTCGAACGGAGATTCGGATGCTGATCTATCACCATGCAAGGTTGGATTTACCCAGCGCTAGCTGCCTCACTGCCGAGCAGGGATTCGGGACGCACTCTTTACTTTCGCTCCCCAGATCGCTAGCCGGCATGGCCATTCCCTGCCCTGTTCCAACCCTTGACAAGGTGCTTCGGACGATCTGAATAGGTCGGCGGTGCCTGGAACCGCACCCTCTGAGGCTCATGACTAGCCCCCAGGAAGCCCCTAATGCGTAACACCTCATTGCTGTGTCGTGTTTCCGCCGGCGTCCTAACTATCTGGCCGCTACTTGCCAGCGCCGACAACGCCCGCGACTGGCAGAACACGCCCATCGACATGAACTTCGTGTTCGGCTACTGGAACCTGATGGACTCCAACACCCCCATCGACGGTGCCTTTCCGGTAGATGGCCTGTCGCTGGATGCCAACATCTACATCCTGCGTCTGGCGCGCAGCTTCGACCTTGCTGGCAGGAACGCCGCCTTTCAGTTGCTGATCCCCTATGCCGAGGGCGACGTAAAGCTGGATAACTCGCTGCTCTTCACCGATGAAAAGCACGGCAGCGGCATGGGCGATGTGACGGCGGTGTTCGCCAGCAACATCTTCGGAGGCCCTGCGGTGACCAAGGAAGAGTTCTCCAGCTGGCAGCCGGAAACCTTTCTCTCCTATGCCTTGTATGTGACCGCGCCGACCGGCGATTACGACAAGGATCAGGTCATCAATATCGGCGCCAATCGTTGGTCGGTGAAGCCCGAACTGGCCTTCGGCACGCCGTTCGGCCCGACCTGGCTGGAGCTCAATGCCTACGCCTCGTTCTACACCGACAACGACGACTACATCGGCAACAACAAACTCGAGCAGCGCCCGCTGGGCACCCTCGAAGCGCACTACAGCTACACGGTGAACCGCGCCCTGTGGGTGTCGCTGGATGGCGCTTATGCCAAGGGCGGCGAAACCAAGGTCAACGGCAGCGCCCAGGACAACGAGCAGGAAAACAAGACCCTCGGCGCCAGCCTGGGCTTCATGTTGTCGCCCAACTTTGGTGGGCTGGTGGCCTACACCGACAGCTACGAACCGCAAAGCGATGCAGCCGATACCAATGTCTGGACCGTGCGTTTGCAGTACGTCTGGTAAGCCAGGGAGAGGCACGCAATGGACAACCCCATAAGCAACTGAACCGGCCCGGCCATCGACCATTCCGGGCATGCCCACTTTCATGTTCTGACGAGAGTTTGCCCATGAGCGTACGTAACCAGATCACTGCCCTGCAGGCCGCCATCAGCCAATCGGTGCTGGGCCAGGACGACGTCATCCGCCA
>JBBNAI010000009.1:0-7281 GCA_037994305.1 Pseudomonas sp.
TTGCGCAGGCTGGAAATCACCGCCGCCATCAGCGCCAGGTCGGAGGCCGTTTCCAGCACCTTCACGCCGCCGACCACGTTGAGAAACACGTCCTGGTCGTAGGTGGGAATACCGCCATGCCGGTGCAATACGGCCAGCAGCATGGCCAGGCGATTCTGATCAAGACCCAGGGTGACGCGACGCGGGTTGGCCATGTGGCTGGTGTCGACCAGCGCCTGCACTTCCACCAGCATCGGCCGGGTGCCTTCCCAGGTGGCCATCACCACGCTGCCCGGCACTTCTTCCTGGGCGCGGGTAAGGAAGATCGCCGAGGGGTTGGTGACCTCCTTGAGGCCCTTGTCGGTCATGCCGAACACGCCCAGCTCGTTGACCGCGCCGAAGCGGTTCTTCACGGCGCGCAACAGGCGCAGGCGGCCGTCTGACTCGCCTTCAAAGTAGAGAACTGTATCGACCATATGCTCCAGTACGCGCGGCCCGGCCAGGGCGCCTTCCTTGGTCACGTGACCGACCAGGAAGATCGCCGTGCCACTCTGCTTGGCGTAGCGCACCAGCAGCGCCGCACTCTCGCGCACCTGGGCCACGCCGCCGGGGGCGGACTGCAGCTGCTCGGTGAAGATGGTCTGGATCGAGTCGATCACCATCACCTTGGGCTGCTCGCGGCGCGCCACCTCGATGATCGATTCGATGCAGGTCTCGGTCATCACCTTGAGTTTGTCCTGCGGCAGCTCCAAGCGCCGTGCGCGCATGGCCACCTGCTGTTGCGACTCCTCGCCGGTGACGTACAGCGCCGGCAGGCGCTGGGCGATATTACACAGGGTCTGCAGCAGGATGGTCGACTTGCCGATGCCGGGGTCGCCGCCGATCAGCACCACAGAGCCATCCACCAGGCCACCACCGAGCACCCGGTCCAGTTCGCCGGAAACCGTGGAAAAGCGCGGCACTTCCTCGACACTGACCTCGGCCAGGGTTTTCACCTGCGCCTGCTGCCCGGCCCAGCCACCGCGCCCGCTGGGCGTGGCCGCGCCGGCTTCGAGCATGGTTTCGGTCAGGGTATTCCAGGCCCCGCACTCGCCGCACTGCCCGGCCCACTTGGGAAAGGTGGCACCGCACTCGGTGCAGCCGTACATGCGCTTGGCCTTGGCCATGGAAATCTCCGCCCGCTGGAAAAGCGCCGATCATAGCGGTTGGGCCGCGCCCCGGCAGCCCCTGGCCCATCACTTGCCCGACTGTTTCAGCGTACCAACGATATGCTGGCGGCCTGGCGCTCGCGAACTTTCTGCGCCGCCAGCTTGTAGACCACGTAGTACTTGTAGATGTTGCCCACGTAATCCACGGTCTCGCGGCCGACGATACGCGCGGCACCCTGCTCGACATTGCCGAACCAGACGTTCGGGTCCAGCCCGGACTTTTGCGCCAGCCGACGAAACTTCATCAGGTTGCCCGGCCCGGCGTTGTAGCCGGCGAAACTCAGCAGCAGTCGATTGACCGGCGTGATCTCGGCATCGTCCAGGTACGTGTCGGAGATCAGTCGCAGGTACTTGCTGCCTGCCTCGATATTGCGATCAGCGCTGGTCTCGATATTGTTCACGCCGACTTCCTTGGCGGTGCTCGGCAGTAGCTGCATGACGCCGACCGCGCCCACGTGACTGCGCGCAGTCTGGTCCAGCTGCGATTCCTGAAAGCCCTGCGCCATGAGCATCAGGTGGTCGAAGTCGTAGGTACCGGCATGCTTCTCGAACAGGCTAACCAGGGCATTGAACTTCTGCATCTCCGCTTCGGAGGTGACGTTGAGCACCCGTTGGTTGCTCTTGAAGTAGCGCCTGAACATGATGTTGCCGAACTCGCTGCCGACCTTGTGCTGTTTGTTGAAGGCATTGAGCGCCCCCAGCAACTGCGGGCTGCCCTTGCGAATCGCCCAGCCCAGCTTGCCGCCCTGGTTCAAATAGAAGTCTTCGTGGATCGTCAGGTCGCTGTACAGCGGCTGCCACAACCGGGCGATGTAGCGGTCTGCCACGGTGATGCCGAACAGGCCGGCGTTGACCATCTGCAGCAGGTCCTCGGTCTCCAGGCTCTCGTTGGCCGGCATGATCTTGATCGCTGCCAGTCCCTGCTCCTTGAAGCGCCGATTGAGCCCGAGCAGGTGCTCGAAGTAGCTGCTGGATGGGCGCACATAGACTTCCTGCCCGGCCAGATCCTCGAGACGCTCCAGCTTGGGCGCACCCGGCCCGGTGACGAAGGCCTCGTACACCTCGCTAAACGCCGGATCGCTGAAGTCCAGGGTCTGCAGCCGCTCTTCGGTCTGGGTCAGGCCACCGGCGGCGATATCGCCATGGCCGGCCAACAGCTTGGGCAACAACTCATTGCGCGCCACGGGGATGAACATCACATGCCAGCGCTGGGATTTTTTGCGCAGCGGACGCTTGGCATTCAGCCAGGCCTCGAAGGCCTTGCCGTACTCGTAGGTCACGCCTTGCTGCTGACCACGGTCGATCAGGTAGAAGGTCTTGCTATAGGGCACCAGGATGCGCACGGTGCGGCTGGCACGCATGCCGTCCAGATCGCCGACCCAGGCCGGCGGTACCGGCAGCACCATGGCATCCACTTCGGACATCTCGGCGACGCTCAACTGCGCCGGCGGCAGCCCGTCCACCACCAGTGCCGCCACTCCAGCCTGCACCGTCCCTGCCAGCAGACTGAACAGCAGTCCGCAGATCCACGACCTCATGTAGCTCTCCTGCGCCCGACGCGCTCCATCCGAATGAGTGGCTGATGCCACCCGCCAGAATAACCGCCTCCAGGTACCGCCGGATATGGCGATAATGCGCATCGCCCCCTTGCCGATAGCCGCCCCTATGCAGATCGAACTTGCCCCCACCACCGTCGAGCAATTGCCACTGATCGCCAACCTCTATCAGTACTACGTCTACGAGTCGTCGGACTGGGAACAGGAGGACGTCGAAGTCGATGGCCGCTTCTATGTCCACGAGCCGCATTTGCAGCGTTACTGGCAGGAGGCGGACTGGAGCGCGCAGCTGATCCTGGCCGACGGTTTCATTGCCGGCTTCCTGTTGATCGAGCGCAGTGAGCTGCCAGGCATCGACGCCCTGGAACTGGCTGACCTGTTCATCCTCAAGAAATACCGCCGCCTGGGCATCGGCCGCGCCCTGGTGCAGCAGGTGCTGGCTGGCGGCGGCACCTGGCTCATGCGCTTTTATGCTCAAGACGAGCTGGCCGCCGCCTTCTGCCGGCAGATGCTCAGCGAAGTCCCGCTAGGGACGCGGCAGATCTGGCCGGAGGACGACGCCCAACTCCTCAGCTACCTGGTCAATCCGCCGCTGCACTAGGTTTGCATGGTCAGTCGCCGAGCGCAGGCACTTTTCGTACAGCACCTAGCGGCTACTGCAGGCCTTGCCACAACCACAGCATTGCCCGATGGCGCGGCGGAACTGGCTGGCCAGCTCATCCCTGGACTGCAGGCGGGCCCGTTTAAGGTGCCCCAGGCCAATCTCATCGAGCCGCTCGAGGCCGTTCTCGATGCGTTCGACACGCGTATCGAGCTCATCAAAAGTCTCGACCAGCTGGGCGAAGTAGTGGTCGTTGAGACGTAGACGCTGCAGTTCCTCACGCAGCTTGGGAAGCTCCTGGGGCAGTAGGTTTCGTGCGCTCTTCATCAGAGATACCTCTCGAAAAGATGCCTCATCCTAGACCGCACCACGCCGCTGGCCATTGACCGGGGTCAACCCCGGGCGACCGCCCGCCCCCTGTTCGGCGCTCACGCTGGCCACTGAGCTAGGCTGAACAGGCAAAGCCCCAAGGAGTACCCACCATGCCGCTCGAACACCACCCGCTCACCCGTGAATTCCCCGAATACCGCCAACAGCTGCAGAGCCTGCATGCCAGCGACAGTCATTTCGTCCAGATGGCCAAGCAGTACGAGGCGCTGGATAAGCGCATCTATGAAGTCGAGGACGGTCGAGAATCCCTCGACGACCTCGCCCTGCATGCGCTGAAGAGCGAGCGCGTGCAACTCAAGGACCAGATCGCCGAGCGCCTGCGCAAGGTCAATGGCGCCTGAGTCCGACCGCGGATCAGGGCCGCTGGCCCTGCCGCCCCAACCCTCTCACGAGCCCACACCCACCGTTGCAGAGACCTTCGGCTGGTTTACACTGGCTCGCATAATCAGCACCTCAGGGAGTGAAACATGAGCATCATCAGCGAATTCAAATCCTTCGCCGTGAAAGGCAACGTGGTCGACATGGCCGTCGGTATCATCATCGGCGCAGCCTTCGGCAAGATCGTCAGCTCCTTCGTGGGCGACATCATCATGCCGCCGATCGGCCTGCTGATCGGCGGGGTCGACTTCTCCCAGCTGGCCATCACCCTGCGCGAAGGCGTTGCCGCGACGGATACCACTGCGGCCATCCCGGCAGTGCTGCTGAGCTACGGCAAGTTCATCCAGACCGTGCTCGACTTCGTCATCGTCGCCTTCGCCATCTTCATGGGCGTCAAGGCGATCAACCAACTCAAGCGCGAAGAGGCCGCCGCGCCGGAAGTGCCGCCGGAGCCGACCCAGGAGCAACTGCTGCTGGGCGAAATTCGCGACCTGCTCAAGGCCCAGCAGAACAAATAAGCGCAGCCCCGCACAGCAAAACGGCGCCCCTGGGCGCCGTTTTTGTTTACCGGGGAGGCTCTACCAATAGTTCTCCACCGCCACCGCGCCAGGTCGCCGGGTCAGGCTCAGTTGCATGTCACGGGTTTTCAGTACCGCGCGGGTGTCGTCGATCATCTGCGGGTTGCCGCAAAGCATGACCCGCGAGTGCTCGGGGCTCAGTTGCAAACCGGCGGCGCGCTCCAGTTCGCCGCTCTCGATCAGCGTGGTAATCCGCGCATGCAGCGCACCAGGCACCTGCTCGCGGGTCACCACCGGCACGTAAATCAGCTTGTGCCCGGCGCCTTCCAGCCACTCGCGCTGCGGCAGCTCGGCGATCAGTTGCTGATAGGCCAGCTCGCCACGGTCACGGGCGCTGTAGACCAGGACAATGCGCTCGAAACGCTGCCAGGCCTCCAGATCCTGCAGGATCGACAGGAACGGCGCCAGCCCGGTGCCCGTGCCGAGCAGCCACAGGTCGCGGCCATCGGGGAAGCGGTCGAGGGTGAGGTAACCGACGGCCTGCTTCTCCACCAGCAGCTCGTCGCCAGCCTTGAGCCGACACAATTCACTGGTGAACTCACCGCCGGGCACGACGATGGAGAAGAACTCCAGGTAGTCGTCATGGGGCGCCGACACCACCGAATACGCCCGCCAGACCACCGAACCGTCGGCCTTGCGCACGCCCAGGCGGGCGAACTGTCCGGCGCGAAAGCGAAAGCCCGCATCGCGCGTGCAGCGCAGGCTGAACAGGGTTGGCGACCAGACGTGCACGTCGGTCAGGGTCTGGCGAGTGAACTTCTCTTCGCTGGCAGTCATACTTTGCGTCCCTCATACACAGTTGCCCCAGTGTCCCGCAAAGCGGGCCCGGCAAACACCGACGGTTTCCATGCCTATTCTCGACACGCCCTTTGCCCAGCTCGATCTGCTTCGCCAGCCCGAGATGCCCAACGAACCCCTGCAGGCCTTCGACGCGGCGGACGAGTACCTGCTCGCCCACCTGCACGAGCAAGGCCTGGCGGCCGATGCGCGGGTATTGCTGCTCAATGACGGCTTCGGCGCCCTGGCCACCAGCCTGGCAGCGCACTGCCAGGTGACCAGCAGCGGCGACTCGCACCTGGGCCACCTGGCGCTGCAGAAGAACCTGGCGGGCAACGGCCAACGCTACGACGGCGTACCGTTCGTGCCGGCCAGCGAGGTGGCACAAGGCCCGTTCGACTGGGTGCTGATCCGCGTACCGAAAACCCTGGCCCTGCTGGAGGAACAGCTGATCCGCCTGCACGGCCAGCTCGCCCCCGGCGCGCAGGTGGTTGCCGCGGCGATGATCAAGCATCTGCCACGCGCCGCCGGCGACCTGCTGGAAAAGTATGTCGGCCCGGTCCAAGCCTCGCTGGCAGTGAAAAAGGCCCGCCTGCTGTTCGCCACGCCAGAGGCCAAGCCGGCGCCCAGCTCGCCCTACCCGACCCGCTACCGCCTGGAGCAGCCGCCCATCGAGCTGCTCAACCACGCCAACGTGTTCTGCCGCGAAGGCCTGGACATCGGCACCCGCGCCTTCCTCCCGCACCTGCCGCAGGCCCTCGGCGAGCTGCGTGTGGCCGACCTCGGTTGCGGCAACGGCGTGCTCGCCATTGCCTATGCCCTGGCCAACCCGCAGGCGCAGCTGACCCTGGTCGACGAGTCCTACATGGCCGTGCAGTCGGCCCGGGAGAACTGGCAGGCGGCGCTGGGCGAGCGCCCGGTGACGATCCGCGCCGACGATGGCCTGGCCGGCCAGGCGCCGGACTCGCTGGACCTGGTGCTGTGCAACCCGCCGTTCCACCAGCAGCAGGTGGTCGGCGACTTCCTCGCCTGGCGCATGTTCCAGCAGGCCCGCGCGGCGCTGGTCAAAGGCGGCGAGCTGTGGATAGTCGGCAACCGCCACCTGGGCTACCACGCCAAGCTGAGCAAGCTGTTCCGCGGCGTGCAGCAGGTAGCGGCCAACCCCAAGTTCGTGGTGCTCAAGGCCACCAAGTAAGCAGCCACGCCAGCCCCACTCGCCTCATGCAGGCCGGGGAACCTGTACCAGGAGCAACGCGGGTTTCACCCGCCCTGCGCTCTTCAGCCCCGTCGTCCTCGCGCAGGCGGGGACCCAGAAGAGCTTCCGCCAGCTCGGCTCCAGCGAAATGTACCGAGTTGCCGGCCGCTGGATCCCCGCCTGCGCGGGGATGACGGGGTAAAAGCACCTCGCCGCGAAAAGCGGAACTCCCTTGCTGCCCGGCACCTCCTAAGCTCAAGCAAGGCAAACCCGGTGCCTCATGGCCCCGGGCATGGCGAGTCACTGCGACAAATTGCCCAATGCGACAATCCGCCAGCTACGGTCGAGGCCACAGAGGGCGGATCATTGACCCAGATCAATGTCATGAGGGGCCCCACATGTTTGGCCTGGACGCACTGGAACTGGCACGCCTGCAGTTCGCTTTCACCATTTCCTTCCACATCGTCTTTCCCGCCATCAGTATCGGGCTGGCCAGCTACCTGGCCGTGCTCGAAGGCCTGTGGCTGAAGACCAAGAACGAGGTGTACTACGACCTGTTCCGCTTCTGGCTGCAGATCTTCGCCGTGGCCTTCGGCATGGGCGTGGTCTCCGGGGTGGT
>JBBNAI010000010.1:0-12523 GCA_037994305.1 Pseudomonas sp.
GCTGCCGCTGCGCTGGGCCTGCCGGGCACCGGTAACTTCGTCGGCGAGTTCCTGATCCTGATCGGCAGCTTCAAGGCCGCGCCCTGGGTCATCGTGCTTGCCGCCACTGGCCTGGTGTTCGGCTCGGTCTACTCGCTGGCCATGATCCACCGCGCCTACTTCGGCCCGGCCAAGGCGGAAACCGCCCTGCCCGGCCTGAAACCGCGCGAGCTGAGCATGGTGCTGGGTCTGGCCGTGCTGCTGATTCTGCTCGGCGTCTACCCGCAGCCGGTGCTCGACACCTCTGCCGCCACCATGTCCGGTGTGCAGCAGTGGCTCGGTGGCGCCCTCAATCAACTCGGTAAGTAGTGCCATGCAACTGACGACTCAACACTTCATCGCCCTGCTACCACTGCTGATCACCAGTGCCACCATCGTGGTGGTGATGCTGGCAATCGCCTGGAAACGCCACCACTCCTGGACCTTCGGTCTGTCGGTGCTGGGTCTCAACCTCGCGCTGCTGTCGATCATCCCAGCCCTAAAGGTGACGCCGCTGGCGGTCACCCCGCTGCTGCTGATCGACAACTTCGCCTGTTACTACATGGCGCTGGTGCTGGCGGCGACGCTAGCCTGCGTAACGCTGATCCACGCCTACCTGGGCGGCGAATCGGGCAAAGGCTACCCGGGCAACCGCGAAGAGCTGTACCTGCTGATGCTGCTGTCCGCCGCCGGCGGTCTGGTACTGGTCAGCGCGCAGCATCTGGCTGGCCTGTTCATCGGCCTGGAACTGCTGTCGGTACCGACCTACGGCATGATCGCCTACGCCTTCTTCAACAAGCGTTCGCTGGAAGCCGGCATCAAGTACATGGTGCTGTCGGCTGCCGGGAGCGCCTTCCTGCTGTTCGGCATGGCCCTGCTGTACGCCGAATCCGGCAGCCTGAGCTTCGCCGGCATCGGTGCCAAGCTGGCCGCCGATGGCCTGCCGAGCATGCTCGCGCAAATCGGCATCGGCATGATGCTGATCGGTCTGGCCTTCAAGCTGTCGCTGGTACCGTTCCACCTGTGGACCCCGGATGTCTACGAAGGCGCCCCGGCACCGGTAGCGGCCTTCCTGGCTACGGCCAGCAAGGTTGCGGTGTTCGCCGTACTGCTGCGCCTGTACCAGATTTCCCCGGTAACCAGCGGCGGCTGGCTGAACGAGCTGCTGACGATCATCGCCATCGCCTCGATTCTTTTCGGCAACCTGCTGGCCCTGCTACAGAGCAACCTCAAGCGCCTGCTCGGTTATTCGTCCATCGCCCACTTCGGCTACCTGCTGGTGGCGCTGATTGCCAGCAAGGGCCTGGCCGTGGAAGCGGTCGGCGTATACCTGGCGACCTACGTGCTGACCAGCCTCGGCGCGTTTGGTGTGATCACCCTGATGTCGACGCCCTACAGCGGCCGCGATGCCGATGCCCTGTACGAGTACCGCGGCCTGTTCTGGCGCCGTCCGTACCTGACCGCCGTTCTGACCGTGATGATGCTGTCGCTGGCCGGTATCCCGCTGACGGCCGGCTTCATCGGCAAGTTCTACGTGGTCGCAGCCGGTGTGCAGGCGCAGCTGTGGTGGCTGCTCGGCGCACTGGTGCTGGGTAGCGCCATCGGCGTGTTCTACTACCTGCGCGTGATGGTCACCCTGTTCATGGTCGAGCCGAACCTGCGCCGCCACGATGCACCGTTCAACTGGGGCCAGCGTGCCGGCGGCATCATGCTGCTGTTCGTCGCCCTGCTCGCCTTCTTCCTCGGCGTGTACCCGCAACCGCTGCTGGAGCTGGTACAGCATGCAGGTCTGGTGGCCATCGCCCCGTAAGCCTGAGCGCAGCAACGAAAAACCCGGCCACGGCCGGGTTTTTCTTGTCCATAAAAAGCGCTAGGGCAAGCGCACCGTGCGTTTGCCGCTCTTGTAGATGTCCCAGCTGGCAATGAACAGCGCGGCAATCAGTGGGCCGATGACAAAGCCATTGAGGCCGAACAGGGTCAGCCCGCCCAGGGTCGAGATCAGCACCAAATAGTCCGGCAAGTGCGTGCCCTTACCCACCAGTACCGGACGCAACACGTTGTCCACCAGGCCGATCACCAGCACCCCGAACAGCACCAGGGTGACACCCTGCCAGACCGCATCGGTCATCAACAGGTAGAAGGCAACCGGCCCCCAGACCAGGCCGCAGCCCACTACCGGCAGCAGGGACAAAAAAGCCATCAGCACACCCCAGAGCAACGGGTTGGATATCCCCAGGAACCAGAAAATCATCCAGCCCAGCGCGCCCTGCACCGCAGCCACGACCACATGGCCCTTGACCGTGGCCCGCACCACCCGGGTGAACTTGATCTGCAGGCGGCGCTTGAGGCTATCCGCCAACGGGATCGACACTCGTACCGCGCGCGCCAGTTCCGGCCCGTCGCGCAGGAAGAAGTACAGCAGGTAGAGCATCAGGAAAAAGCCGATGACGAACTGGAAGGTGTTCTGGCCGATGGCAAAGGCCTTGGTCGCCAGGTACTCACTGCCCTGCAGGGCGCTACGGACGATGCGTTCGCTCATGCTGTCGAGATTGCTCAACCCGAGGCGCGCCAGCTGTCGCTGCAGCACGTCGGGCAACAACGCCTGGGCCTGAATCACGTAGCGCCCGATGTTCAGCTCGCCGCTCTCCACCCGCTGGTAGACCTCGCTGCCCTCGTTGATCAGCATCAGCGTGATGATGCTCATCGGCAGAATTGCCACCAGCAGGCAGACCGCCAGCGTCACCAGGGCCGACAGATTGCCGCGTCCCCCGAAGCGCAGCGCCAGGCGCCGTTGTAACGGGCCGAACAGCACCGCCAGCACAATCGCCCAAAATACCGCGCCGTAGAACGGCAGCAGAATCCAGGCGAATGCCAAGGTCACGCAGGCCAGCAGGACCAGAAAACCTTTGTGCTCGACACGAGGAGAGAACATGCGCGTAACCGACGTGGTTGGACTGTTCCTTGGTTAGTCCACGGCCAGCCGGGCAAGTGCGAGTAATTTAAACAGCCACAAAAAAGGCGCCGAAGCGCCTTTATGCAATCGCATCAATTCAGATGCGGAACTGACGCACCAACGCGCCCAGGCGCTCGCCCAGGCCCGCCAGGTTGCGCGAGGTCTGCGCGCCGTGGTGGGTTTCCTCGGCCACGCTTTCCACAGCTGTGGCGATCTGGTGCACGCTGCGGTTGATCTCCTCGGCCACGGCGGTCTGCTCTTCGGCTGCGCTGGCGATCTGTGCGTTCATCGCATTGATGGTACCGATCAACTGGGCAATCGCATCCAGCGAGGCGCCCGCCTGGTTGGCCTGTTCGCTGGTCACATCGCCGGCATCGCTGGAGCGGCGCATGGCGGTCACCGCGCTCTGGGTGCCCTGTTGCAGACGATCGATCATGCCCTGGATTTCCTGGGTGCTCTGCTGGGTACGACTGGCCAACGCGCGCACTTCGTCGGCAACCACGGCAAAGCCGCGCCCCGCTTCACCGGCACGGGCAGCCTCGATGGCGGCGTTAAGGGCGAGCAGGTTGGTCTGTTCGGCGATAGAGCGAATCACGTCGAGCACACTGACGATCGATTGCACGTCCTGCTGCAGGACATCGAGGGATTGCCCGCTGGTACGAATATCCACTACCAGCGCATGAATGCGCTCGATGCTGCCATCCACCACGCGCTTGGCGGCCTGGCCCTCGTGGTCGGTCTGCTGCGCAGCCTCGGCAGCGCCTTGGGCACTCTTTGCCACTTCATGGGCCGCAGCGGACATTTCGTTGATCGCTGTCGCCACCTGGTCGGTTTCGCTGCGCTGGCGGTCCATGGCCTTCTCGGAGCGCTGCGCCTGGTCAGCCACCTCACCCACCAGACCGGTCAGTTGCGTGGTCAGTTCGGCAATCTGGCGCACCAGGCCATGCACCTTCTCGACAAAACGGTTGAACGAGCCCGCCAGTTGGCCAAGCTCGTCGTTGCTGGTGACCTGCAGGCGCCGTGTCAGGTCACCCTCGCCGGCGGCGATATCGTCGAGGTTGTCCTTGATCCGCTGCAGCGGACGCAAAAAGGCGTTGCTCAGCGCCAGGCCGGCAATGCCGAAGACCACCAGCATCAGCGCGGCAATCACCGCAACGCTGGTGAGAATGGTTCTGATGCGCTCATCGATCGCTTCCTGCACCTCGGCGACCTGGGCCTCGATGCCATCCAGGTTGACCGCCGTGCCCACCGCCATGTCCCACTTCGGCAGGTAATAGCTGTAGGCCAGCTTGGGAACCAGCACGCTTTCGTCGGTCGGCAGCGGCGAGCTGTACTCCACGAAATTGGAGCCATCCTTGGCCACCCGCACCAGTTCGCGGTTCACATAGACGCCGTTGGGGTCCTTGCGATCGGCCAGGCTCTTGCCCACATCCACCGTGCTGCTGCCGCGGAACAGGCGCACCACATTGGAGTCGTGACCGAAGAAGTAGCCGTCCTTGCCGTACTTGATCTTCGCCAGGATGGAGATGGCCTGCTCGCGGCTGGCCATGTCACCGCTGCTGGCTGCTTCGTACAGGCTGTTCACCGAACCCAGGCCGATCTGCATGAAGTTCTCCAGCTCCTGCCGGCTTTCCTTGAGCAGGCGCTCGCGGGTTTCGCTGATCTCGTCCTGAGCCAGATCGAGCAGGATCTTGGCCGCCGCGCCACTGAGAATCAGCGCGAAGAGGATCACCGGCAGCAAAGCCAGCAACAGAACTTTTGTTTTTAGAGTCAGGCGCATTACAGATCCTCGTAATACCAGGCAGGTGCGTGAACCAGATTGTCGTTATATCGACCGCTCCACCCATAGCTTAAGCGACCGGGCAGTCAGGAAAATGTAGTCACAGCCTTCTCTCAGCGATAGGTCGTACGGTTTCGCGGGCTTCTATGGCGGCTGCAAAATTGTGCGGAATTCTGAGCGAAGCGTGCATAATTCTTGCCTGTAATTTTGACAGCTTCATTTAACTCTCAAGTAGCCGTCTATTTGGCCGCTGCGTGCATCAAGTCTGCCCGCGGCGCACCGATACAAAGCTAGTAGTCTGACGAAGAAGGCCCCTGCCCATGCTGTCCGCCCGCCTGTCCATCCAGTGGAAGATCACCCTCCTCGCCGGGCTCTGCCTGGTTGCCATCGTTACATTGCTGGTGGGTTCCTCGCTTTATCAATCGCAGAACAGCGCCGAGCTGGTGAAACAGTCCAGTTCAAGCATGCTCGAAGAGTCCGCCCGCCTGCGCATAGCCGGGCGCGGCGAGCTGCAGGGCATTCGCATCCAGCGCTACTTCATGGATGCCTATCAGTACGGCAACGGTTTTTCCCGCCAGGTGCTGTTCCTCAAGGATCAGGCCGAAAAGCGCTTCCTCGATGCCTTTGACCTGCGCGAAGACCTGACCCGTCAGGTACGTACCGCCCTCGACGCCAACCCCAACCTGCTCGGCCTGTATGTGGTGTTCGAAGCCAACGCGCTGGACGGTAAGGACGAGCTGTTCGCCGGCCAGGGCGAGCTCGGCAGCAACGACAAGGGGCGCTTCTCCCTCTACTGGTCGCAGAGCACTCCCGGCACGCTCGAAGCCGAACCGATGGACGAAGCGCAGCTTGCCGACACCACCGCCGGCCCCAGTGGCGCGGCCTACAACGCCTGGTATACCTGCCCCCGCGACACCGGAAAACCCTGCGTACTCGACCCCTATTTCGACGACATCAACGGCCAGCAGGTGCTGATGACCAGCATCGCCTTCCCGCTGGAGCAGAACGGCAAGGTCATCGGGGTGCTCGGCCTGGATATCAGCCTGGCCAGCCTGCAGCAGCTCAGCGTCAGTGCCAACAAGGAACTCTACGACGGCGAAGGGCACGTCAGCATCATCAGCCCTGCCGGCTTGCTCGCCGGTAACAGCCGTGACGCCAGCCTGCTCGGTAAACCAGCAATTCAGGCCTACCCGGAGCACAGCAGCGAACTGCTGAGCCTGGTCGGCTCGGGCACCTCGCAGTTCCTCGAACACGAGACCATGCTGCGCGTGCTCGAACCTCTGCAGCCGATCCCCAACTCCAAGCCCTGGGCCGTGCTGCTGGAAGTGCCAAAGAAGACCCTGCTCGGCCCTGCCCTCACCCTCGAACAGCAACTGGATGAGCAACGTACCGGCGATACCCTTTTCAGCCTGGTCCTGGCCCTGATTGCCATTCTCTGTGGCGTGCTGCTGATGTGGCTGACCGCACGCGGCGTAACCCGGCCGATTCTCGAAGTCGCCAACATGTTGCAGAACATCGCCAGCGGCGAAGGCGACCTGACTCGTCGCCTGGAATACAGCAAGGCCGACGAACTGGGTTCGCTGGCCGGCTGGTTCAACCGTTTCCTCGATAAACTGCAGCCGATCATTGCCGACGTTAAACACTCGGTGCAGGACGCCCGCAGCACCGCCGACCAGTCCTCCGCCATCGCCAACCAGACCAGCGCCGGCATGCAGCAGCAGCTCCGCGAAGTCGACCAGGTTGCCACCGCATCCCAGGAAATGAGCGCGACCGCCCATGATGTGGCAAACAGTGCGGCACAGGCCGCCGATGCGGCTCGCGGCGCCGATGCGGCGACCCGTGATGGCCTGGCGGTGATCGATCGCACCACCCTGTCGATCGAGCAACTGGCCAGCGAACTGAGTTCGGCCATGCAGGAAGTCGAAGGCCTGGCCAGCAGCAGCGAGAAGATCGGCTCGGTACTCGAAGTGATCCGCGCCATCGCCGAACAGACCAACTTGCTCGCCCTCAACGCCGCCATCGAAGCCGCCCGTGCTGGTGAGGCCGGACGCGGCTTCGCGGTGGTCGCCGACGAAGTGCGCAACCTGGCCAAGCGCACGCAAGACTCGGTGGAAGAAATCCGCCAGGTGATCGAAGGCCTGCAGAGCGGTACCCGCGAAGTGGTCAGCTCCATGCACAGCAGCCACAAGCAGGCTCAGGGTAGCGTCGAGCAGGTCGAACAGGCGGTCACAGCGCTGCGCCGCATTGGCGATGCCGTCACCGTGATCACCGACATGAACCTGCAGATCGCCAGCGCCGCCGAGGAACAGAGCGCGGTCGCCGAAGAGATCAACCGCAACGTGGCGAGCATCCGCGATGTCACCGAGACGCTCGCTGGTCAGGCAGACGAATCCGCCCAGGTCAGCCAGTCGCTGAACCGCCTGGCCAACCACCAGCAGGGCTTGATGGACCAGTTCCGCGTCTGATCGCCTCAGCCTGGCGCCTGATCACGCCAGGCTGACGTGTTCCGCCCCCATGCCTGGCGTCGCCGCCCTTGCCGCGGCCTAGAGCGCTCGCTAGTCTCTGCGCCCAATCCCCCATGAGAATTTTCGCATGCTCAATATCGTTCTGGTCGCCGGTTCCAGCCGCCGCGACAGTCAATCGGCCAAGGTCGCCCACTTCCTCCGCCAGCGTCTGATCGAACTGGACCTGAGCAGTGCCACCAGTAGCCATGTGATCGACCTTGGCGCACAGCCGCTGGCACTCTGGCCTAGCGATGAGCAAGGCCCGTGGAGCGACTACCAGCAGCACCTGCAGGCCGCCGACGCGGTGGTGGTGATCGCCCCCGAGTGGAACGGCATGGCTGCGCCGGCGATCAAGAACTTCTTCCTGTATGCCAGCAAGTTCGAGCTGGCTCACAAACCAGCCCTGCTGGTGGGCGTGTCCTCCGGTATCGGCGGCGCCTACCCGATCAGTGAACTGCGCGCCTCCGGCTACAAGAACTGCCGCCTCGGCTACCTGCCCGAGCACCTGATCGTGCGCAATGTCGGCGCTGTGCTCAACGCCGGTCCGGCGGCCAGCGAAGACGACCAGCGCATCCGCGCACGCGTCGATTACGCCCTGGATATCCTCGGCAAATATGGCGTGGCGCTGAAGCCGGTGCGCGAGTCGATCGACCTGAACGTCGCAGCTTTTGCCAACGGCATGTGAACTCCTCGGACAAAAAAAGCCCGGCATATGCCGGGCTTTTTCATGGCCGTGATGGCAGCTCGATAGCCACGCGCAAGCCACCCAGGGGGCTGTCCTGCAACTGCAACCGACCGCCCCAGGCATCCACCATATCGCGCACGATCCCCAGCCCCAGGCCATGCCCGGCGACCTGTTCGTCCAGGCGGCTTCCCCGCCCCAGTACCTCGTCACGCAACTCGCTGGCAATGCCAGGGCCGTCATCATCGACGATCAGGCTGTAACCCTCGGGGCCCTCAGTCAGGCTCAGGCGCACCTGACTGTCGGCCCATTTGCAGGCGTTATCCAGCAGGTTGCCGAGCAGCTCGAGCAAATCCTCGCGGTCCCATGGCAAGCTCAGGCCCGGCGCAGCCTGCCAGTCCATCTGCAGGCCATGGTTGTGAATCATGCCCAGGGTGGAAAACAGCGCCGGCAACTCCTCGCCACAGTCGAAGTGCGCACCGGGCAGTACATCGCCAGCCAGACGCGCCCGCCCCAGCTCACGCGCCAGGCGCTGCTCGATCTGCGCCAGTTGCTCACGCAGCGTCGCTCGCAGCTCAGCGTGCGCCTGCAACTCCTCACGGTTAGCCAGGCTGACCAGCACCGCCAATGGCGTCTTCAGCGCATGCCCCAGATTGCCGAGGGCATTGCGCGAACGCTTGAGGCTGTCCTCGGTATGCGCGAGCAGGCGATTGACCTGCGTGACCAGCGGCTCCAGTTCCAGTGGCACCGTGCTGTCCAGTTCGTTACGCCGCCCCTGCTGCAGCTGGGCGATCTGCTGACGCACCCGCTCCAACGGACGTAATGCCCCGCGCACGGCGTAGCGCTGGCCGAACAGAATCAACAGCAAGGCGCCGCCCCCGAAGCCCAGAGCCAGCCATTGCAGGCGGCGAAAATTGTTCAGGATCGGTGTGTAGTCCTGCGCCACGCTGATCGAGAAGTGCTGACCAAAGCGCTGGTAGTCCGCCCGGTAGAGCAGCAGATGCTGCCCTCTGGGCCCGTCGCCCAGCTCAGGCTGCAGGCCTGCACTGGCGGGCTGTTGCAGATCGCGGTCCCACAGCGAACGAGAGCGCCAGGTCTGCTCGGCGAAATCGATACGGAAGTACTGGCCGGAAAATGGCCGGCTGAACGCCGGGTCGACTCTGCGCTCATCCAGCTGTACGCCATTAGGCCCGCGCACCAGGGCAACCAGCAGGCTTTCCGCCTCATCCTTCAGACCATCCTGAAGGAAGCGGCGCAAGCCATTGTCGAACAGCATCAGGCTGCCCTGGACCAGAGCCAGCCCAACCACCAGCAGTACACCTCCAAGGCCAAGGCTCAGGCGGCGCTGGATCGACTTCATCCGGCCACTCCACTGAAGCGATAACCCTGGCCCCGCCGGGTCTCGATCACTTCGCGGCCCAGCTTGCCGCGCAACCGATTGACGTGAACCTCCAAAACATTGGAGTCGCGCTCGGTCTCGCCGTCATAGAGATGATCAGCCAGTTGGCCCTTGGACAGGATCTGCCCGGCGTGCAGCATGAAGTAGCGCAGCAGGCGGAATTCGGCGGCAGTCAGCTCAATCGTCTGCCCATCGCGAGCAACGCACTGCCGCGCCTCATCCAATTGCAGCCCTGCGGCTTCCAGCTGTGGCTGATTGGCCAGGCCGTGGGCGCGGCGTAACAGCGCCTGGATGCGCAGAGCCAGCTCTTCAGGGTGAAATGGCTTGGTCAGGTAGTCATCGGCGCCGGCCTTGAGCCCCTCGATGCGCTCGGCCCAGGAGCCCCGGGCAGTAAGGATCAGCACCGGCGTCGACAGCCCAGCAGCACGCCACTCCTGCAATACCTCCAGCCCCGGCCGGCCAGGCAGACCAAGATCTAGGATGATCAGATCATAGGGCTCGGTCGCGCCTTGGTAGGCGGCATCGCGGCCATCGGCAAGCCAATCGACTGCGTAGCCCTGCTTGCCCAACGCGGCGACCAGCTCGTCGGCCAGGGGTACATGATCCTCAACCAGCAGCAGACGCATCAGTCCTCCAGTTCATCCTTGAGTACGCGGCCATCATGGGCGCTGACTTCCAGCTCGCGCACCACGCCATCGATCAGCAGCTCAATCTCGTAAACATAGACATCGTCTTCTTCCTCCAGCTCGGCCTCCAGCAGCGTCGCCCCGGGGTAACGCGCCAGGGCGGGCTGCATGAGTTGCTCAAGCGGCTGGATCACGCCTTCCTGACGCAGGCGCAGCGCCTCGTCCTGGTCCAGGTCACGGGCCTGCGCCTGAAGCGCAAGCACCGCGAGAACCAGTACGACGATACCGCTATAACGCGTCACGAATTTCATCAGTCATCCTGGTGATCTTTGAGAACCTGGCCAGTGCTGGCATCCAGCTCCAGATCCCATTGCACGCCCTGCGCATCACGCAGTTCGACCTGGTAGATATAACGACCGTATTCCTCTTCCAGCTCGGTTTCCTCGACCTTGCTGCCCGGATGCTTGGCCAAAGCAGCCTGATTGAGCTTCTCGAACGATTGCACGGTACCGGCATCACGCAATTTCAGGGCTTCATCCGGCCCTAGGTCACGTGCCTGCGCCATGCTTGCAGCGGTGGCCAGGGTAGCGAGGGCGAACAGAGTAGTCAGCTTTTTCATCGGGTATCTCCTTGGAAAACGTTGTGTGTTTCTACGGAGTCCAAGATACACAGGGCGTCTTAACTCAACCTGAATGCAGCGGCAGGTGTTTCTAAAGCAGAGCAAGGCCGCATTATTCACGCGCTGAAGCCGCTTGGCCTGATCGGCCGTCGCTTTATAATCGCTGGTTCGTTTTATGGAGACCAGCATGACCGCCATCCAGATCAAGTCCCCTGCCCTCAGCCTGCGCGCCGGCAAACGCGCCCTTGCGCGCATCCGTGAACGCGGCCTGCAACCGGCCGACGTCGGCATTCTGCCCGGCGCTGCAGGTGGCCCTAAAGGGCTGGGGATTCAGGGACTGGACCTGGCATTGTTCGGTGACTGGCTACCAAGGGCGCCTCGCGAGCGCACCTTGATCGGTGCCTCCATCGGTTCCTGGCGCTTTGCTAGCGCGTGCCTGCCGGATGCCTGCACCGGGATCCGACGTCTGGGGGAGCTTTACACCAGCCAGCGCTTTGCCAAGGGCGTAACCATGGCCGAGATTTCCCGTAGCTGCGTGGCGCTGCTCGATGAGCTGCTCGCCGGCCAGGACGAAGCACTCCTGGCCAATCCGCTGTACCACCTGAACATCGTAGTGGTGAAGAGTCACGGCCTGTTGCGCCACGACCACCGCGGCGTACTCGGCCTGGGCTTGTCTTCGGTCATCGGCAACAACCTGCTCAATCGCAGCCGCCTTGGTCGCCACTTTGATCGTGTGATCCTGCATGACGCTCGGCAGGCTCCGCCGCTGGCTGCACTCAACGACTTCCGCTCGCACTTCCATACCCTTGATAGCGGCAACTTGCGACAGGCGCTTCTAGCATCTGGCTCAATTCCCATGGTGATGGAAGCCATCCGCGAGATTCCCGGGCTGGAGCCCGGCGCTTACCGGGATGGCGGCCTGCTCGACTACCACCTCGACCTGCCTTACGACACCGATGGCGTGGTGCTCTACCCGCACTTCACTGACAAGGTAATTCCCGGCTGGTTCGACAAAGGCCTGCCCTGGCGTCGTGGCAATGCAGAGCGTCTGCAGGATGTGCTGCTGTTAGCACCCTCCCCCCAATACCTTGCCACCCTGCCACACGGCAAGCTGCCCGACCGCAGCGACTTCAAGCGCTACCTCGGCAACGACGACGGGCGTGAGCGTTACTGGCGTCAGGCTATGGCCGAAAGCACCCGTCTCGGCGATGAGTTCCTCGAGCTGGTCGAAAGCGGCCGCCTGGCTGAACGCTTACAAGCGCTATAAAACCCCAGCGCCACTCATAGCCTGAGCCTAACTGATAAACTGCACGCCGTTTCGTGCCGTGCCACGACCCTCCATTTCAGAGCGTCAGATCTTGGAACTCTTCAAAGAATTCACCTTCGAATCCGCCCATCTTCTCCCCCATGTACCGGCAGGCCACAAATGCGGCCGCCTGCATGGACACTCCTTTCGCGTCGCGGTGTACATCGAAGGGGAAGTAGATCCCTATACCGGCTGGATTCGCGACTTCTCCGAAATCAAGGCGATCTTCAAGCCGATCTACGACCTACTCGATCACAACTACCTGAACGATATCGCTGGCCTGGAAAACCCCACCAGCGAGAACCTGTCCAAATGGATCTGGCAGCAACTCAAGCCCTTGCTGCCGGAGCTCTCGCGTATTCGCGTACATGAGACATGCACAAGCGGCTGCGAATACCGCGGTGATTGAGTAGAACAAGAATGCAAAAAGCCACCTACGGGTGGCTTTTTCATGGGTGCCCTACCGGCGAGACATACTTGCCTAGAAAGCAGCCTTATGGTTTTTCCGCCCCAAAAGCCAAACCCCCAACCCGTTTTCACGGATTGGGGGTTTGGGGATAGGAGCTTGACGATGACCTACTCTCACATGGGGAAACCCCACACTACCATCGGCGATGCGTCGTTTCACTACTGAGT
>JBBNAI010000011.1:0-2037 GCA_037994305.1 Pseudomonas sp.
TGGCCCTGGCCGCCGAAGTGGTGCAACGCATCGACGCCGCCGGCATCAGCCGTCTGCGCGAGCATGTGCAGAAGGAAACCCACGCCGAGGAAGGCGACGACCGCACCGCCGAGCTGCGCACCTCCCACGACTTCCATGTGCTGCTGGCCGAGTTGTACGGCAACCCGATCCTGCATGAGCTGCTGCGCGACCTGATGGCCCGCTCGGCGCTGGTCACGGCGATCTACGAGCGTCCGCACAGTGAGGTCTGCTCGCACTCCTGCCACGCCGACCTGGTGGACCTGCTGGAAGGCGACAAGACCCAGTTCGCCCAGGCCATGTTGCGCCATATCGAAGAACTGGAAGCGCAGCTGCTGCTGGTCGAACCGCACACCGAGCAGATCGACCTGAAAAGCCTGTTCGCCGCGCCGCAGAAAAACCCCAGAACCTGAACCCCAACGCTTCGCCCCTTTCCCGTACAGGAGCTTCACCATGACCTCAGTGCTTACCGCTCGCTCGCTGCGCAAGTCCCTGCTCGGCCTCTGCCTGGCCACCGCCGCCGGCGTGTTGCCGTTCAGCGCCCAAGCCATTGAAAGCCTCAAGATCGGTACCGTGGTCTGGGTCGGCCAGGCGCCCTTCTACATCGCCGACAAACTCGACCTGTACAAGGCCCACGGGCTGAAGGTGGAACTGCAGTTCTTCAACGATCCGACCATGGTGCCGCCGGCAATGATGAGCGGCGCGCTGGATGGCGGCACCCTGACCTATGACCAGGTGGTGGCATCGGTGGCCAAGGGCATTCCGGAGCGCGCGGTGATGCCGATCGACTTCTCCAACGGTGGCGATGCCATCGTCGCGGAGAAATCGATTACCTCGGTGCAGGACTTCAAGGGCAAGAAGGTCGGCTTCAGCCCGCTGTCGACCACCGACTTCCTGCTCGCCTACGCCCTGAAAAGCCATGGCATGAGCAGCAAGGACATCATCCCGGTGAGCCTCAGCCCCGAGGTCATCCCCAGCGCGATGGCTTCCGGCAGCCTGCCGATCGGCGTGACCTACGAGCCCAACGTGTCGCAGACCGTGAACATGCCGGGCGACAAGTTCCATGTGGTGTATTCGTCCAAGGATGCGCCGGGGCTGATCACCGACGTGCTGGCCTTCGAGGAAAGCGTCATCGCCAAACGCCCGGAAGCGATCAAGGCGCTGATCAAGGGCTACCTGGATGGCCTGGCCTATATGCAGAGCCATCCGGACGAGTCGGCGCAAATCATCGCCAAGGTGCTCGGCGTCACTCCGGCCGAAGCCAAGGAGCAACTGTCCGGCGTGTACAACATCCCGCTGCATGAGATGAGCAAGAACTTCGAGAAATCCGACGCCACCACTTCGTTCTACGGCAGCGGCGCGGTGATTGCCGACCTGCTCAAGGCCAACGGGCAGATCCCGGTGATTCCAGACTTCGCCGACACCTTCGATGCGCAGTTCGTCGAGGCCCTGAGCCAGTAAGCCAACTGCGGGCCATGCCCTTGCGGCATGGCCCGTCAGCGCAGGCTATTCGCCTTCCTGAGCGGCCTTGAGGCTCTCGTAGGCTGGCGCGGCGTAGATCCCCACCGCCACTGCCAGCTCCACCACCCGCGCCAGGTCACTGGTGTAGACGAGCACGCACTGCAGCTCGTCATCCAGCGGCTCGCTGAGGTCCACCAGCACATAGCCGCCCTTCTCCTTGTACATGCTGGAAAGCTGCACCTGGATGCGGTTCAGCGCCTTCAGCGGCTCGACCTTGGCCAGCTGCTTGGGCTTGATGTTGAAGGTCACGTCCGGGCCGAAGGAGTCGATGATGCTCTGCAACAGTTCTTCGTAGCTGTCGGCCAGCAGCAGCACGGTTTCCGGCAGGCTGCCGACCACCACCCATTCGCCCAGCGGGATCGGGAAGCTGTCGTCGTAGTTGATGTCGGGGTTGGCGGCGAGGAACGCCTGCGGGTCGGCGTAGGCCTGGGCGGCCTCATCGGCGATGCGCGCGACCTCCTCGTCGGTCATGCAGCCGGAGCTGATCAGGGTAATGAG
>JBBNAI010000012.1:0-3586 GCA_037994305.1 Pseudomonas sp.
TGCACACCCTGCCGCAGGATTACGTGATCGATAACCAGGAAGGCGTGCGCGAGCCGCTGGGCATGTCCGGCGTACGTCTGGAAGCCAAGGTGCATGTGGTGACCTGCGCGGTGAATGCCTCGCAGAACATCGAGAAGTGCGTGCGTCGCTGTGGCCTGGAAGTCGACGACATCATTCTCGAGCAACTGGCTTCCGCTTATGCGGTGCTGACCGACGACGAGAAGGAGCTGGGCGTGTGCCTGGTCGACATCGGCGGCGGTACCACCGACATCGCGATCTTCACCGAAGGTGCGATACGTCACACTGCGGTGATTCCGATCGCCGGTGACCAGGTTACCAATGATATCGCAATGGCATTACGCACCCCGACCCAGTATGCCGAGGAGATCAAGATTCGGTATGCTTGCGCCCTAGCCAAGCTGGCCGGTCCGGGGGAAACCATCAAGGTTCCCAGTGTGGGAGATCGGCCACCGCGGGAGCTGTCCCGTCAGGCTCTTGCCGAGGTTGTCGAGCCCCGTTACGACGAGCTCTTCACCCTGATTCAGGCTGAGCTGCGGCGCAGTGGCTATGAGGACATGATCCCTGCCGGGATCGTCCTCACCGGTGGTACCGCCAAGATGGAAGGTGCCGTCGAACTGGCCGAAGAGATCTTTCACATGCCGGTGCGTTTGGGCGTACCCCACAGCGTCAAAGGACTGACCGACGTCGTGCGTAATCCTATCTATTCCACAGGCGTAGGCCTGCTGATGTACGGGCTGCAGAAGCAGGCCGACGGCATCTCCATGTCTGCCGGCAACCTGTATAGCGATGAACCCAAGACACCAGTACTGGAACGGCTTAAACGCTGGGTCCAGGGCAATTTCTGATGTGAACCCGCGGTAGCTGTAGGCGATACAACTAGAAAAGAAGGAGAGGGGAAATGTTCGAACTCGTAGATACCATCCCGCAAAGTGCAGTCATCAAGGTCATCGGCGTGGGCGGCGGCGGCGGTAACGCCGTTAACCACATGATCAAGGACAACATCGAAGGCGTTGAATTCATCTGCGCCAACACCGATGCGCAAGCGCTGAAGAACGTCGGCGCGCGCAGCGTATTGCAACTCGGCCCAGGCGTGACCAAGGGGCTGGGTGCCGGTACCAACCCGGAAATCGGCCGTCAGGCTGCCATGGAAGACCGTGAGCGTATCGCCGAAGTGCTGCGTGGCGCTGACATGGTCTTCATCACCACCGGCATGGGTGGCGGTACCGGTACCGGTGCGGCCCCGATCATTGCCGAAGTGGCGAAAGAAATGGGCATCCTCACTGTGGCCGTGGTCACTCGCCCGTTCCCGTTCGAAGGGCGCAAGCGCATGCAAGTCGCCGACGAGGGTATTCGTGCCCTGGCCGAGTGTGTCGACTCGCTGATCACCATCCCCAACGAAAAACTGCTGACCATCCTCGGCAAGGACGCCAGCCTGCTGTCCGCCTTCGCCAAGGCTGACGACGTACTGGCCGGTGCCGTGCGCGGCATCTCCGACATCATGCAGCGTCCGGGCCTGATGAACGTCGACTTCGCTGACGTGAAAACCGTCATGGGCGAAATGGGTCTGGCGATGATGGGTACCGGCTGCGCCAGCGGTCCGAACCGTGCTCGCGAAGCGACCGAAGCGGCGATCCGCAACCCGCTGCTGGAAGACGTCAACCTGCAGGGCGCTCGCGGCATCCTGGTCAACATCACCGCTGGTCTGGACCTGTCCCTCGGCGAATACGCCGCGGTCGGCGAGATCATCGAGGCGTTTGCCTCCGAACACGCCACTGTGAAAGTGGGCGCGGTGATCGATCCGGACGTACGTGACGAGCTGCACGTGACAGTAGTGGCCACCGGCCTGGGTGCGCGTATCGAGAAGCCGGTCAAGGTTATCGACAATACCGTACCGACCGCTGTAGCCGCTCCGGCTGCCGTTATCAGCACCGCCCCGCGTGCTGCCGAGCAACCGAGCGTCAACTACAAGGACTACGAGCGCCCAACCGTTCAGCGTCAAAGCCTCGCCGGCAGTGCCGCCGCGGCCAAGCTGAATACTCAGGATGACCTGGACTATCTGGATATTCCGGCCTTCCTGCGTCGCCAAGCTGATTGATCGAGTCTATCGGGAGTATGATGGTGATTAGTGTTCAGCAAAGGCCGGTTCTGCTATTATCGCCGGCCATTGTTGAAAACAGTTCGCAACTCGCGCACAAGTAGCCCAAGCCATGATCAAACAACGCACCCTGAAGAACATTATCCGAGCCACTGGTGTTGGCCTGCATTCGGGAGAGAAGGTTTACCTGACCCTGAAGCCGGCACCCGTGGATACCGGTATCGTGTTCCGACGCGCCGACCTCGACCCTGTCGTGGAAATCCCCGCCCGCGCGGAAAATGTCGGTGAGACCACCATGTCGACCACTCTGGTCAATGGTGATGTCAAGGTGGATACCGTGGAGCACCTGCTTTCGGCCATGGCAGGCCTGGGCATCGACAACGCCTACGTCGAGCTCTCGGCATCTGAAGTGCCGATCATGGATGGCAGCGCTGGTCCTTTCGTATTCCTGATTCAATCTGCCGGTCTAGAAGAGCAGGAAGCACCGAAGAAGTTCATCCGCGTACTGCGTGAAGTGACAGTCGAAGAGGGCGACAAGCGCGCCACCTTCCTGCCCTTCGACGGTTTCAAGGTGAGTTTCGAGATCGATTTCGATCATCCGGTGTTTCGTGGTCGCACCCAGACCGCCAGTGTCGATTTTTCCAGCACTTCCTTTGTTAAGGAAGTCAGTCGCGCCCGTACCTTCGGGTTCATGCGTGACATCGAGTTGCTGCGTTCGCAGAACCTGGCACTCGGCGGCAGCGTGGACAACGCCATCGTGGTTGATGAGTTCCGCGTGCTCAACGAAGACGGCCTCCGTTACGAGGACGAATTCGTCAAGCACAAGATCCTCGACGCCATCGGCGACCTCTACCTGCTGGGCAACAGCCTGATTGGCGAGTTCCGCGGCTTCAAGTCGGGTCATGCCCTGAACAATCGTCTGCTGCGTACCCTGATCGAGCAGAAAGACGCTTGGGAAGTGGTGATCTTCGACGACGCGACCAACGCGCCGATTTCCTACATGCGCCCAGTTGCGGCCGTGTAAGCGATACCCTTCCTTCTAGTTGTATTCTCAGGCCACCTTCGGGTGGCCTGTTTTTTTCTGGGGGATCAGCTTTCCCGGGGCTTGGCGTGACTCGCCAGGCGCTCCAGGGCGGCGCGTAGCTTGGGGTCGCTGATGCCTTCGGCGGCGCTGTTGATACTGTCTGCTGCGGCATCCGATAGCTCGGCCTGGCGACCGACATGCGCGACCTGCCCGGTGGGTGGGCGCACCTTGATTTGGATCTTGTTCAGTCCGGCGAACTCCGGCAGTGACTGTAGCTGGCGTTGCAGGCGCCGCTGCTGATAGTGCAGGCGCGTGGCCCAGTGGCCATTGCTGGTCAGTAGCAACAAACAGCCGTCGCGCCAGCTGGCGACCAGGCAGTGCTCGCGGGCTGCGACCTCAAGCTGTGCATCGACCAGCGCTTGCAAATTGGCCAAGCGATGAGCCTG
>JBBNAI010000013.1:0-1759 GCA_037994305.1 Pseudomonas sp.
GCGTCCTGGCGCGTAACAGCAAGCTGGACCCGGCTGAAGTAGAAGACGTGATCTGGGGCTGCGTAAACCAGACCCTGGAGCAGGGCTGGAACATCGCGCGCATGGCGTCGCTGATGACCCAGATCCCACACACCAGCGCTGCACAAACCGTCAGCCGCCTGTGTGGTTCCTCCATGAGCGCCCTGCACACTGCTGTGCAGGCGATCCAGACTGGCAACGGCGACGTGTTCGTGGTCGGCGGCGTGGAGCACATGGGCCACGTCAGCATGATGCACGGCGTGGATCCGAACCCGCACCTGTCCCTGTACGCCGCCAAGGCGTCGGGCATGATGGGCCTGACTGCTGAAATGCTCGGCAAGATGCATGGCATCAGCCGTGAGCAGCAGGACGCATTCGGTGAGCGTTCGCATCGCCTGGCCCACAAGGCTACCGTCGAAGGCAAGTTCAAGGATGAAATCATCCCGATGCAAGGCTACGACGAGAACGGGTTCCTGAAGGTGTTCGACTTCGACGAAACCATTCGTCCGGAAACCACCCTGGAAAGCCTGGCTGCCCTGAAGCCGGCGTTCAACCCGAAAGGCGGTACCGTAACTGCAGGTACTTCCTCGCAGATCACCGACGGCGCCTCCTGCATGATCGTGATGTCCGCCCAGCGCGCCCAGGACCTCGGCATCCAGCCGCTGGCCGTGGTTCGTGCCATGGCTGTGCACGGTGTCGATCCGGCGATCATGGGCTATGGCCCGGTGCCGTCCACTCAGAAAGCACTGAAGCGTGCCGGTCTGACCATGGACGACATCGACTTCGTTGAGCTCAACGAAGCCTTCGCTGCCCAGGCCCTGCCAGTGCTGAAAGACCTGAAACTCCTCGACAAGATGGAGCAGAAGGTTAACCTGCACGGCGGCGCCATTGCTCTGGGTCACCCGTTCGGCTGCTCCGGTGCGCGTATCTCCGGCACCCTGTTGAACGTGATGAAGCAGAATGGCGGCACCCTCGGTGTGTCGACCATGTGCATTGGCCTCGGCCAGGGCATCACCACCGTCTTCGAACGCATCTAAGCGTTCAGAGAGGGAAGAACCGGGGCCTAGTGCCCCGGTTTTTGTTTTTCTGCTCCCCAAGGATTCAGGAGTCGAACCATGCAATTGCAGCCCGGTTTTTACCGTCACTACAAAGGTCCGCACTACCGTGTGTTTGGCACGGCCAGGCACTCGGAAACCGAGGAGTGGCTGGTGGTCTATCAGGCGCTGTATGGTGAGTTCGGTTTGTGGGTGCGCCCACTGGAGATGTTCTGTGGAACCGTCGAGGTGGACGGCGAGACACTCCCGCGCTTTGCTTTGATTGAGGCGCAACCGGCACTGTTTACGCAGGGCGAGCAAGACGGTCACGCTTGACCGCGCCTCGACGCCCACTATATATAGCGGTGCCTTTATAGGCTCCTGCCGCTTATTCATTCATTTTCGTATTCAGGAATTTTCCAGTCCATGGGCAAATCGCTGGTCATCGTGGAATCCCCGGCCAAGGCCAAGACCATCAACAAGTACCTGGGCAACCAGTACGTGGTGAAGTCGAGCATCGGCCATATTCGTGACCTGCCCACCAGCGGTTCAGCCAGTGCCTCCAAGGAGCCGGTCAAGCGCGGTAAGGCCGCTGCGGCCGAAGCGCCGGCCCTGTCGCCGAAGGAAAAGGCCAAGCGCCAGCTGTTCAGCCGCATGGGCGTCGACCCGGAGCATGGCTGGAAGGCCAAGTACGAGATCCTTCCCGG
>JBBNAI010000014.1:0-21035 GCA_037994305.1 Pseudomonas sp.
GCACAGCTACCTGGTATCGCTGATCGGCATTCGCCACGTGGTGCTGGCCATCAACAAGCTGGACATGGTCGATTACTCGCAGGAAGTCTTCGAACAGATCGACGCCGACTACCGCGCGTTCGCCAGCAAGCTGGGCCTTGAACATATTCAGAGCATTCCGCTATCCGCCCTGCGCGGCGACAACATGACCAGCGCCAGCATTAACACGCCCTGGTACCACGGGCCCAGCCTGATGGAACATCTGGAAACGGTACAGGTCGACGGCACCCAGGAACAGGCCGCACTGCGCATGCCGGTGCAGTGGGTAAACCGACCGAACCTCGATTTCCGTGGTTTCTCCGGACGCATCCTCGGCGGTAGCGTACGTCCAGGCGACGCAATCCGCGTCCTGCCCTCTGGCAAAGTCAGCACGGTGGCACGCATCGTCACGCTCGATGGCGATCTGCCGCAGGCCGTGGCCGGGCAATCCGTGACCCTGACCCTGAATGACGAGATCGATATCAGCCGTGGCGACGTGATCGCCGCCGCGGACTCGCCACCGGAAGTGGCCGACCAGTTCGAAGCGACGCTGGTATGGATGAGCGAAGACGCCATGCTGCCGGGCCGCCCTTACCTGTTCAAACTAGGTGCCAGTACCATTGGTGGCGCTATAGGCCAGCTCAAGTTCCAGCTCGACGTCAACAGCCTCGACCAGTTGCCCGGCAAGACCCTGGAGCTGAACGAGATTGGTGTATGTACCTTGAACCTGGATCGTGCAACTGCCTTTGACGCCTATGCGGAAAACCGCGATATGGGCAGTTTCATCGTGATCGACCGCTTCACCCACCAAACGGTCGGCGCGGGCATGCTGCACTTCGCCCTGCGCCGCTCACAGAACGTCCACTGGCAAGCCGTGGAAGTGGACAAGGCGGCACGCACCCGACTCAACAACCACAAGCCTTGCGTGCTCTGGCTAACCGGTCTTTCCGGCGCAGGTAAATCGACCATCGCCAACTTGCTGGAGCGGCGCCTGTATGCCATGGGTGTGCACTCCTACCTGCTCGACGGCGACAACGTGCGCCACGGCCTTAACAAGGACCTCGGCTTTACCCCGGTCGATAGGGTCGAGAACATCCGCCGGATTGGTGAAGTCTCGCGCCTTATGGTGGACGCCGGCCTGGTGGTGATCAGCGCCTTCATTTCACCCTATCGCGCGGAGCGGGAGCTGGCGCGGAGCCTGGTGGAAGATGGCGAATTCATCGAAGTGTTCGTCGACACGTCCCTGGCCGAAGTGGAAAAACGCGACCCCAAGGGCCTGTACAAGAAGGCTCGGCGGGGCGAGCTGAAGAACTTCACCGGCATCGACTCGCCTTACGAAGCGCCGGAGAGACCGGAAATCCATATTGAAACCAGTCGCTACAGCGCCGAAGCAGCTGCCGACCACATCGTCGACCTACTGCGTCAGCGCGGCCTGCTGCAGTAGCAGGTTTGTTATCGGCCGGCGCGTACCTTAGCTCAAGAGAACAGCGCAACCTTCACGGAGCAAGTATTGCCAACTTGCCCTGTGAAGTTCACATGCTGCTAACTGGAAAGAAAACCTCGACCGAACTCATCGAGCCCGTCTCCCCTGCACAAATCAATCGTTCTTACTTCGCTAGAGCGAGAGCCCGGCAGCATTTACACCGCTATAGTTTTTTAAACTCACCCAGAGCCAAAATCTCCGCCCCAGACGGTCTGCGATGCAGACCTGTCAAGAGGTTCACCGCGACAGAAAACGAGCCATTAACTGCCCAATCTCTCAACTTTCCGCTGAACCAAAACGTGTGAGTGGTCTCAAAATATTGTCAGATTCAATACAAGTCCTATTTGTAATATCTGGTAAAGACAGAAGTGGTAGTTATAATCACGGCCGCTTTTACTTGCTCGAACGAGCAAGTCGGCTCACCCGCAGCACGGGCTGCAAGCAATCTCCCCCTCCTCAGGTGAATACGTGACGAAAGACGAACTGCGCGCCGAATTGGAGCGTCAGGCGCAACGTTACAAGGATGTATATGGCGGCGAAGTGCTGACCTACGCCGCCCAGCCAGACCCCGAGCGCCGCCCCTGGCGCAAGAAAGCCAGCCTTCTGGACCAGGCGTTCCAGCAAGAAATACAGAAGATAGAACGGGCCAAGGAAGTGGACTGAAGCCAACGGGGGCAACGGCTCGACACAACCAGCCGGCAGATAAGAGGTTGGCTCAGGGGCCATATCTGGCATAATCGCCCCCCCTTCACGAGCCTGTCATCCTACCTTCATGTTCGAACTATTCAGCGGGCTTGATGCCTGGCTGGTGCTGAGCTTGGTGCTCGCCCTGGCATTCGTCCTCACCTTCGAATTCATCAATGGCTTCCACGACACGGCCAACGCCGTGGCGACGGTGATTTACACCATAGCCATGCCGCCGCATCTGGCGGTGATCCTCTCGGGGGTCTTCAACTTCCTTGGTGTACTGCTCGGTGGCGTCGGCGTGGCCTATGCCATCGTCCACCTGCTGCCGGTGGAGCTGCTGATCAACGTCAACACCGCCCACGGGCTAATCATGGTGTTCTCGTTGCTGGCCGCCGCCATTACCTGGAACCTCGGCACCTGGTACTTCGGCATCCCGGCCTCCAGTTCGCACACCCTGATCGGTTCGATTCTCGGCGTCGGCCTGGCCAACGCCCTGCTCACCGACATCTCGCTGAGTGATGGGGTGAACTGGCAGAAAGCGATCGACATCGGTATTTCCCTGGTGCTGTCACCGATTGCCGGCTTCATCGTCGCGGCCATATTGCTGCTCGCGCTCAAGCGCTGGATGCCGACACCCAAGGTGCACAGCACACCGGAAAGCCGCAAAGAGACCAAGGGCAAGAACAAGCCGCCGTTCTGGAACCGCCTGGTACTGATCCTCTCCGCCATGGCAGTGAGCTTCGTACACGGCTCCAACGACGGACAGAAAGGCATTGGCCTGATCATGCTGGTGCTGATCGGCATCGTGCCGGCCAAGTTCGTTCTGGACCTGGGCAGCACCACCTACCAGATCGACCGCACCCGCGACGCAGCCATTCACCTGAGCGATTTCTATCAGCGCAATGCGCCGACCCTGACCGAGTACCTGGCACTCGGCAAGCCGGGCAACACCGAGCTGCCCAAGCAGTTCCGCTGCGATCCGAAGCTGACCGAGCCGACCATCGCCGCCCTGCTCGGCAACCTGGAAGGGGTCAAGGACTACCACAGCCTGAGCGAAGAGAAGCGCATCGATATCCGTCGCTACCTGCTCTGCCTGGATGATTCGGCGAAGAAGGTCAGCAAGCTGGACAACCTGCCAGCACGCGAAAAAGCCGACCTCGACAAGCTGCGTAAAGACCTCACTGCCACCACCGAATATGCCCCGTTCTGGGTCATCCTGGCGGTTGCCCTGGCGCTGGGTATCGGCACCATGGTCGGCTGGAAACGTGTGGTACAGACCGTCGGCGAGAAAATCGGCAAGCAAGGCATGACCTACGCCCAAGGCATGAGCGCGCAGATCACTGCCGCCTGCGCCATCGGCCTGGCCAACATCTACAGCCTGCCGGTATCGACCACCCACGTGCTCTCATCCGGTGTCGCCGGGACCATGGTGGCGAACAAGAGCGGCCTGCAAGGTAGTACCGTGAGTAACATCCTGATGGCTTGGGTGCTGACCCTACCCACCTCGATGGCACTCGCCGCCGGCCTGTTCTGCCTGGGTTCCTACCTGTTCAACTGATGGGTTAGATCCTTCGCAAATAGAAAAAGGCGCCCGTAGGCGCCTTTTTCATTTCTCGCATCCACCTAGCGGCGCTTGCTGGAGCCCAGCAACGAGCCCATCAGCCCGCGCACCAATTGCCGGCCAATCTGGTTGGCGGCCTGACGCACCGCCGTTTTCATCACCTGACTGGCGAGTGAGCCCAGCAGTTCACCGGCTGCATCGCCAAACCCTGAGTCGTCGCTGCTCTTAGTGCCAGCAGGCGCCTTTTCAGCCGGAGCCTCAGCCGCAGGTGGTGCCTTGCGCGCCATCAGCAACTCGTAGGCCGACTCACGATCCACCGGCTTGTCATAGCGCCCAGCCTGCGGCGAGCTGCGCAGCAATTGCACTCGCTCTGCCTCACTCAACGGGCCGATGCGTGACTGCGGTGGAGCAACCGCCACACGCTGCACCATCGCTGGCGTGCCCTTCTCCTCCAAGGTCCCGACCAGCGCCTCGCCAATACCCAGCTCGGTCAAGACGCTCAGACAGTCGAATGCCGGGTTAGGCCGAAAACCATCCGCCACAGCTCGCAGGGACTTCTGCTCCTTGGCGGTGAAGGCGCGCAAGCCGTGCTGAATGCGCAGCCCTAGCTGAGCGAGGATGTCGTCTGGCAGATCGCCAGGTGACTGGGTGACGAAATAAACACCGACTCCCTTCGAGCGAATCAATCGCACCACCTGTTCCAGCCGCTCCTGCAAGGCCTTGGGCGTATCAGCAAACAGCAGATGCGCCTCATCGAAGAACAGTGCCAGCACCGGCTTGTCAGCATCACCGCGCTCCGGCAACTGCTCGAACAGCTCAGCCAGCAACCACAGCAGGAAGGTCGCGTAGACCTTGGGCGCTTCATGGACCAGGCGACTGGCATCGAGCAGATGAATGCGCCCGCGCCCATCGCGATCAGGATGCAGAATGTCCTCCAACTGCAAGGCCGGCTCACCGAACAACGCCTCGGCGCCCTGCTGCTCAAGGGTCGCCAGGCGACGCAGCAAGGCTTGCGCGGAAGCCCCGGCGAACAGAGCGCGGTCCTCGCCAAGCATCTCCGGATGATCCTTGAGGTGATTGAGCAGTGCCTTGAGGTCCTTCAGGTCGAGCAGCAGCAAGCCTTCGCGATCGGCAACCTGAAAGGCGGCATATAGCGCCGCCTGCTGGCTATCGCTCAACTCCAGCAGGTTGGCCAGCAACAGCGGGCCCATTTCGCTCAAGGTGGTACGTAGTGGATGTCCAGTCTTGCCCGCGACATCCCAGAGGGTCACCGGATAAGCCTGCGGGCTGTGGTTGAGCCAGGGCATACCAGCAATTCGCTCGGCCACTTTGCCTTGCGGATTGCCTGCCGTGCCAAGGCCGCACAGGTCGCCTTTGATATCGGCGGCAAAAACCGCCACACCGGCATCGCTGAACATCTCCGCCAGACGCTGCAGGGTTACCGTTTTACCAGTACCGGTAGCGCCCGCCACCAAACCATGGCGGTTGGTCAGGCGCAGTGCCTGGGCTATTGGCTGCCCCTGCGGGTCACTGCCGAGAATGAATGAATCAGATACAGGCATCTTGCCATCCCTCGCGCTAAAGCTTTACTGCACTTATGTCGCTATAGGTTGTGTTAGCACACAGTCGACAGCTTCTGCGCGCCACGCAACAGAAAGACAGACTGCTGCCAGAACTTACCGGACGCAAGTGACCATGACCCAGAACCTGAAATTCAGCCACAAGATCCTAATTGCCGCCTCGCTGGTGGTGATCGTCGCCTTCTCGCTGTTCAGCCTGTACAACGACTACCTGCAACGCAATTCGATCAAGGCCGATATCGAGGATGAACTCACCAGCATCGGTGCAGTGACCGCGAGCAACATCTCGAACTGGCTGTCAGGACGCATCCTGCTGGTGGAGAACGTCTCCCAGTCGATCCACCCGGACACCACGCCGGAAAGCCTGGTCAGCCTGCTCGAGCAGAAAGTCCTGGCCTCGACCTTCGTCTTCACCTACCTCGGCTCGGCGGACGGCAGCTTCACCATGCGCCCAGAAGAAGCCATGCCCGCGGACTACGACGCGCGCACCCGCCCCTGGTACAAGGACGCCATGAGCGCGGGCGGCTCAACCCTCACCGAACCCTATGTCGACGCGGCCAGTGGTGAGCTGATCATCACCATCGCCACCCCTTCGGGCCAATCGGGCGTGGTCGGCGGCGATCTCAGCCTCGCCACCCTGGTGCAGATCATCAACTCACTGGACTTCGACGGCATGGGCTATGCCTTCCTCGTGAGTTCCGACGGCAAGATCCTCGTTCACCCGAACAAGGACCTGGTGATGAAAACCCTCAAGGACGTTTACCCGGACAACACACCGACCGTCAGCAGCGGTTTCTCCGATGTCGTACTGGATGACGTACCGCGCATCCTCACCTTTACCCAGGTCAAAGGCCTGCCATCGGTGAACTGGTACATCGGCCTGTCCATCGACAAGGAAAAGGCCTACTCCACGCTCACTGAGTTCCGCACGTCAGCCATCGTCGCGACGACCATTGCCGTGGTCATCATCATGCTGCTACTGAGCATGCTGATCCGCGTGCTGATGCAGCCGCTGCTGATGATGGGCAAGGCCATGCGCGATATCGCCCAGGGCGAAGGCGACCTGACCAAGCGCCTGCCGATCCAGAACCACGACGAGTTCGGCGAGATGGCGGGCTCGTTCAACCAGTTCGTCGAACGCATCCACAGTTCGATCCGCGAAGTATCCTCGGCCACCCAACAGGTCAACGAAGTGGCCAAGCTGGTGGTCAACGCCTCCAACTCGTCCATGGTCAATTCGGACGAACAAGCCAACCGCACCAACAGCGTGGCCGCCGCGATCAATGAACTGGGCGCTGCAGCCCAGGAAATCGCCCGCAACGCCGCCGATGCCTCGCACCAGGCCTCGGATGCCCGTCACCTGGCCGAAGAAGGCAGCCAGGTGCTGCAGAAAACCATCCGGGCGATGAACGACCTGTCGAGCAAGATCAGCGCCTCGAGTACCAATATCGAAGCGCTCAACAGCAAGACAGTGAACATCGGCCAGATCCTCGAAGTGATCAAAAGCATTTCCGAACAGACCAATCTCCTCGCGCTCAACGCCGCCATCGAGGCCGCACGCGCTGGCGAGGCAGGTCGCGGCTTTGCCGTGGTCGCCGACGAAGTGCGCAACCTGGCGCACCGCACCCAGGAATCGGCGCAGGAAATCCAGAAGATGATCGAGGAGTTGCAGGTCGATGCCCGCGAATCGGTCAGCACCATGACCGAAAGCCAGCGTTACAGCGAAGAAAGCGTGTCCATCGCCAACCAGGCCGGAGAGCGCCTGGGCAGCGTGACCCAGCGTATTGGCGAAATCGATGGCATGAACCAGTCAGTAGCGACCGCCACAGAAGAACAGACCTCGGTTGTCGAAGCCCTGAACATGGACATCACCGAGATCAACACCCTCAACCAGGAAGGCGTGGAAAACCTGCAGGCCACCTTGCGTGCCTGTGGCGACCTGGAGCAACAGGCTGCACGCCTGAAGCAACTGGTCGACAGTTTCCGCATCTGACTATTTAGGCGCAGGCCCGTTCTGCGCCTTATCTGCCGCTACAGGAGCCTCCTGCTCCTGCTGCAATTGCTCCCAGAGCTCAGCGGCACCGGAAAACTCGGTGCCGTCCTCGGGTTGCAGCGCTTCTGGATCGTAACGACTGAGGCACCCCTCGCCCAGGGTAGGCGGCGGGTTGGCCGTGGCGCGTTTTAGCGGATCGCTCATGATCAGGCTCCAGGTCTGCACTTGGAACGGATGCGAGCGCTCGACGCGCCCGCAAACTCAGTCGAACACGACTGTCTTGTTGTCATGCACCAGCACACGGTCTTCCAGGTGATAGCGCAGACCACGGGCCAGCACCATCTTCTCTACGTCCTTGCCTAGGCGCACCATCGTCTCGATGCTGTCGCGATGGGTGACCCGCACCACGTCCTGCTCGATGATCGGGCCGGCGTCCAGTTCCTCGGTGACGTAGTGGCAGGTCGCGCCAATCAGCTTGACCCCGCGCAGCGAGGCCTGGTGGTAAGGCTTGGCGCCAACGAAGGACGGCAGGAAGCTGTGATGGATGTTGATTACCCGCCCGGCGAATTTCTCGCACAGCTGCGGCGGCAGGATCTGCATGTAGCGCGCCAGCACCACGGCGTCCGCCTCACACTCGTCGACCAGCTGCGCCACCTTGGCGAAGGCCGGAGCCTTGTCCTGCGGATTGACCGGCACATGATGGAATGGGATGCCGTGCCACTCGACCATGCTGCGCAGGTCGTCGTGATTGGAAATGACACAGGGGATATCGCAGTCCAGTTCATCGCTGTGCCAGCGGTGCAACAGGTCAGCCAGACAGTGCGACTCGCGACTCGCCATCAGGACCACACGCTTCTTCTGTGCAGAGTCGGTCACCCGCCACTCCATGGAGAACTCACGGGCAATCGGGGCAAATGCCTGATGGAAACCTTGCAGATCGAAAGGCAGTGAGTCGGCGCGAATTTCGTGGCGCATGAAGAACCAGCCACTCTGATTATCCGAGTGATGACTGGCTTCGGTGATCCAGCCATTGTAAGTGGCGAGGAAATTACTGACTTTGGCCACGATGCCAACCCGATCAGGGCAGGCGATGACCAACCGAAAAGTGCGCATGCTGAAAACTCCGAAAACTTCGCAAGGGCGCCATTCTAGCTACTGCAGCATAAAACTTCAGTAACGACGGCACCCACGCAACACCCGCGCGGGCTGGGTCGTCAGCGTTATAGCCACGCGACAAGCCACCTGCAGCTGCGGAGCGCCCCAAGCAGTCAACTGTCGAGAACCGTGTTAAATCCAGATGTCATTGGGATGAATACCTCACCACAGGTATTCCATGCAGGCCAAATGACACGATTAAGTAGTTCTCTTTGTTTCACCCGTAATAAGACACTGAAGATAATATCTGCAAAACTTTTCAAGCATATTTACTTGACGCCAACGCCTGTCTATTATTGATGTCACTTACCCATCGCCATCCGCCCGCTAATTTAAGGTAGAGCCCACATGTCCCTGATCAACGAATACCGCGCCACTGAAGAAGCCATCAAAGAACTTCAAGAGCGCCTGAAAAATCTCTCTCAAGATGACAAGCTGAAGAAAGAGCTGGAATTCGAAGGCAAATTGCGCACCCTGATGGGCGAATATCAGAAGTCCCTGCGCGACATCATCGCCCTGCTCGACCCGGACTCCAAAACCAGCAAAACTCCGCGCACTGCCAAAGCCACCGGCGCCAAGCGCGCGCGCAAGGTCAAGCAATACAAGAATCCGAACACTGGCGAAGTGATCGAAACCAAAGGCGGCAACCACAAGACTCTGAAAGAGTGGAAAGCCAAGTGGGGCGCCGCGGTCGTGGAAGGCTGGGCCACTCTGCTGGGCTAATCCACCACGCAGCTAATAAAAAATGCCGGCTTATGCCGGCATTTTTATTTCCAGTGACACTCTGTATTTCAACCGCTATAGCACTCACGCAATTTGTTCGCGTACGCCTGCCAGCCCAGCAATACCGCACGCTGCGCCTCAGTTGCCAGAGCCAACTCCTGCGTCATTGCCTCATCGAAGTTGCCCAGCGTATTTGGAGCACCATATTGCGCGTCGCTCAGGCGCGCCCGACAGAAACTTTGCCAGCGCTCTGCTTCAGCGGGACTCAGGGACGTCGGAAAGTTGCGCGCCCGATAGCGGAATAACAACTCCGGCAAGCGCTCATCGGCAAACGCCCAATTACCCGCAGCCAATTGCTCGGCACTGGCCTGGCGTACCTGATCACACAAGCGCCGGTCCCGCGAATCGAGGAAGCCGGAATAGAGTTGCTGCTCCGGATCATCCACCGACTCGAAATCCTCACTGGCATAAATATCCGCCAGTTTGTTCTGCCAACTCGGTTGAGCGTCACGCAACTGCGCAGCACGCCGCTCGCACTCACCCATATCCAACTGCAGACGGGCGATATCCTGCTCCCGCAAAACCTTGAGCGGAGCCACTACCGGGCAACGGTTGATATGCAGCAGCTTGAGCGGCACCGGCAACTCTCCCGCCGCCAACTGCTCGCGCCGGGTGTACAGACGCTGGCGCAAGGTCTCGGCATCCAGATCCAGCAAAGGCTGCGGATCGGCCTGCAGATCACAGACGATCAGGGCATTACGGTTGGTCGGGTGCCAGGCCAGTGGCAGCACCAGCGCCAGGTAATGCCGGTTGCCGGCAAAGCGCCCGGATACATGCACCAGCGGCTGCAGCAAACGAATCTGCTCCATAACCTGGGCTTTGCTGCGCAGCTGGAACAGGTAGTCATAGAGTTTCGGCTGACGCTCGCGCAGCAAACGGGCCAGGGCGATGGTCGCGCGCACATCGGACAGCGCATCGTGCGCCTGGCCATGGTCGATGCCATTGGCCTGGGTCAGGCGCTCCAGCTTGAGTGTCACCCGCCCCTCTTCGTCACGCGGCCACTCGATCCCCTCGGGGCGCAGCGCATAAGCAGTACGCATCAGGTCGATCAGGTCCCAGCGGCTGTTACCACTCTGCCACTCGCGCGCGTAGGGGTCGAAGAAGTTGCGATACAGGCTGTAACGCGTCATTTCATCGTCGAAACGCAGGCTGTTGTAGCCCGCACCACAGGTGCCCGGCTGCGCCAGCTCAGCATGCACGCGGGTCATGAACTCCGCCTCGCTCAGCCCTTGCTGCTCCAGCACCTGAGCCGTAATGCCGGTGATTCGGCAAGCAGCCGGATGCGGCAAGATGTCGTCCGCGGGTCGGCAGTAGATATTCAGCGGCTCGGCGATTTCATTGAGCTGTTCATCGGTACGAATACCGGCCACCTGCAAGGGGCGATCACAGCGCGGGTTGATCCCGGTGGTTTCGTAGTCGTACCAGAAGATGCTCGAGGACACGGCGTTTTCCCAAGATTGAAAGCTGCGCCAGTCTAGCACTCGCCCCCGCAAAGCATGCGTGGCCTCACGCCCCCGGCCCGCGCTGCTTGCCGCCTGCCCTGCTCTGCCGATAGCATGCGAGCCTGGAACTTCACCCCATCAACAAGGACAGTCGCACATGAGTGAATCCACCGCCCCCAATCCCTACGCGGCCCCCAGCGCCAACCTGCAGGAGCTGCCCGCCAACACCCAGGTACCGAGCATTGCCGAGGCCCTCAGCCGTGGCTATGACTACAGCATCGGCGACCTGCTCAGCGATGCCTGGCAACGGGTCAAAGGCACCAAGGGCATCATCTTCGGCGGCTTCGTCATCTTCTACGTCGCCATGATCATCGTGACCACCATACTCAGCGCCATTCTCGGCGCTATCGGTATTCTCGGCGAAACCAGTGCTACCAACCTGATCATTGGCCAGTTTGCCGTGTCGATCATCGGCTCTGCCCTGACCTACCCACTGCTGGCTGGCCTGAACATTGTCGGTATTCGCCGCGCCGCCGATCAGCCGGTGTCCTTCAACGATATATTTAGCACCCTCGGCCGCTTTGTCCCTCTGGCCGTGACGGCGCTGCTAATGACGGTGCTGGTCTATATCGGCACACTGCTACTGATCATCCCAGGCATCTATCTGGGTGTGGCCTACCTGCTGGCAATCCCGCTGGTTGCCGAGCGCGGCCTGACGCCGTGGCAAGCCCTGGAAACCTCGCGCAAGGCCATCAGTCAGCACTGGTTCAAGGCCTTCTTCCTGTTCCTTGCGCTGGGTCTGATCATGGCGCTCAGCATCATCCCGCTGGGTGTCGGCCTGATCTGGACCATGCCACTGTTCGTCATCAGCGTTGGCGTGCTCTATCGCACCATCTTCGGCGTACTGCCGCCGGCCAACTGAGTTAGCCTGATGTTCGGGTCGCTACGGCGACCCGATTGCTTTAGCGTCCTGCTGCTGACTAGCATCAGGCTCTTTTCGACACAGTTGACCGATGCCGCCAACCCCACAGGTTTTATCGAACGCCAGCCCGTTGCTTCTGGACACCCTTTATCAGGTGGAAACCCCAGAAGGCATCGACCTGGCCCTGCGCCCCGCTGGCCTGGTGGTACGCGCCCTGGCATTCGCCCTCGACCTGCTGGCACGTGGCGCGATCCTGCTGGTCGCGTTTATTGTCCTCAGCATACTCGGCCAGTTCGGCATGGGCCTGGGCACCATCCTGTTCTTCCTGGTCAACTGGTGGTACCCGGTACTGTTCGAAGTGCTTTACCAAGGCCGCACCCCTGGCAAGAAAGCCATGGGCCTACGCGTCGTCCATGACGACGGCACGCCCGTCGGCTGGGGCTCTTCGCTGACCCGCAACCTGTTGCGCTTCGTCGACATGCTGCCGATGGGCTACTGCCTGGGCGCCCTCAGCTGCCTCAGCAACTCGACGTTCAAACGCCTGGGCGATCTCGCTGCCGGCACCCTGGTGGTTTATCGCGATGAGGAAAGCATGCGTCCGCAACTGCCGGAGGCCGACGCCGAGCGTGCGCCCTTCGCCCTGGCCCTGGCCGACCAGCGCGCCATCCTCGGCTTCGCCGAACGCCAGAGCGGATTGTCTTCCGCACGCCGTACCGAACTGGCAGCGATTCTCGCCGAACCGCTTGAGTGCTTGCCGGAGCATGCCGAGGCGCGCCTCAACAGCATTGCCCGCGGGCTGTTGGGGTCGACATGAAACAGCACCTCTTCGAGCAACGGCACAACGCCGACTGGCAGCGCTTCGAACGCCTGCTTGGTCAACTGGAAAAAGGCAAGGCCGAGAGTAAACCCTGCGAGGCCTTCGCCGCCGACTACCGACATCTCTGCCAGCATCTGGCCCTGGCCGAGGAACGTGGCTACAGCAGCCACCTGATAGACCAGCTGCAACGACTGGCCATGCGCGGCCACCAGCAGTTCTATCGTCACCGCAGCCACCTCGGCGCACAGATCATCGGCTTCGTGGTCGCCGGCTTCCCGCAACTGATCCGTCGTGAATGGCGCGTGGTGCTCTGCGCCTGCCTGCTGTTCTTCGGCAGCCTGGCCGTGATGGGCCTGTTGACCTGGCGTTTTCCCGACCTGATCTACAGCCTGCTCGACCCCGAGCAGGTATCGAACATGGAAAAGATGTACGACCCCGACGCCCGACGCATCGGTCGCTTCAGCGAGCGCGACTCCGGGGACGACTGGATGATGTTCGGCTACTACATCATGAACAACATCGGCATTGGCTTTCAGACCTTTGCCAGCGGCCTGCTGTTCGGTCTCGGCAGCCTGTTCTTCCTACTGTTCAACGGTCTGATGATTGGCGCCATCGCCGGTCACCTGACCCGCCTGGGTTACAGCGAAACATTCTGGTCCTTCGTCATTGGCCACGGCGCCTTCGAGCTGACCGCCATCGCCTTCGCCGGGGCCGCTGGCCTCAAATTGGGCTGGGCACTCCTCGCCCCCGGTCGCCTGAGCCGCCGCGAAGCACTGCGCCAAGCGGCCGGGCACGCGATCCAATTGGTCGCCGGGGTGATCCTGTTCCTGGTCATCGCCGCCTTTATCGAAGCTTTCTGGTCCTCCATGACCTACACCACGCACACCATCAAGTACTGGGTCGGTGGCAGCCTGTGGCTGCTGGTGATTGCCTACTTCGTTTTTGCCGGACGCAACCGCCATGCGCCTGACTGACGCCAGCGTCGCCATCCGCCCACGCCGCGTGTGGGAAGCCATGGACCTGGGCATCCTCCTGGCCCGGCGCCATGCCGGCTTGCTGATGGCCAGCTGGGCGCTGGTCACCCTGCCAGTGTTCGCCCTGATCACGCTCCTGCTGTGGCAACACCCGACCCTCGCCGCGCTGCTGTTCTGGTGGCTGAAGCCAGCCTGGGAGCGCCTGCCGCTGTACATCCTCTCCCACGCCCTGTTCGGCGATACACCGACGCTCAAGCAGACCCTGCGCGCCCTGCCCGGCCTGCTCAAGCCACAGCTGCTGGCCAGCCTGACCTGGCGCCGCTTCAGCCCGACCCGCAGCTTCGACCTGCCGGTACTGCAGCTAGAGGGACTGAAAGGCGAAGCCCGCGGCAAGCGCCTGGTGGTGCTCGGCCAGCGCTATGCCGGCGGAGCCACCTGGCTGACCGTGATCGGCATGCACCTAGAAGGATTGCTGTGGATCGGCCTGGCCAGCCTGTTCTACCTGATGCTGCCGCAGCAGATCGAACTGAACTGGGACTGGCAACGCGTGGTGAATGCCGCTGAAGGCCAGTGGCTGTGGCTGGAGCACCTGTCCAACCTGCTCTACGCCCTGGTACTGGTGCTCGCCGAGCCGCTTTACGTGGCCTGCGGTTTCACCCTCTACCTCAACCGCCGCACCGCTCTGGAAGCCTGGGATATCGAACTGGCCTTCCGCCGCCTGCGCCAGCGCCTGACCGGCAGCGCCTATGTCCTGCTGCTGGCCTTCGGCCTGTTCAGCCTGGCGCCAGTTCCCCAGACCATGGCGGCGGACAGCGTCGGCAGTTGCCCAGTGCCCTACGACGACCCGCAGGGTCCGGACGCCGAGCGCCTGCAGCAGCAACCGCTGACCAGCAAAGCCGCCCATGACGGCATTCAGAAGCTGCTGGACCAGCCGCCCTTCGAGAACCGCGAAACCGTGACCCGCTGGCGCTTCGGTGACGAGAAGAAAGCCGAGGAACCGACCAAGGAAGATGCCAAGGGGCTACTCGAACTGCTGGAAACCCTGTTCAAGCTCGGCGAGTACTGGAAGAAGCTGGACGTGGTCGCACTGATCTTCGAGGTACTGCTTTGGGCCGCGCTGGCCTGCCTGGTGGCCCTGCTGCTGTGGCGCTATCGCGACTGGCTGCGCACGTTCGCCAGCCAGCTTGGCTTGCCGCAACGCCGTGTGCGCGAGATGCCCAGCCAGCTGTTCGGCCTGGAACTGGCGCCGGAAAGCCTGCCCGACGATATTGCCAGCGAAGCCGAGCGGCTCTGGGCCGAACACCCGCGCGAAGCCCTCGGTCTGCTCTACCGCGGCCTGCTCAGCCGCCTGCTGCATGACTTCCGCCTGCCGCTGAAAAGCTCGCATACCGAAGGTGAAGTGCTGCAACTGGTGCAACGCCTCGATCAGGAGGAGCTGAGCCGCTTCAGCGGCATCCTGACCCGCCACTGGCAGAACCTCGCCTACGGCCACCGCCTGCCCCCGGAACAACTGCGCCGCGGGCTCTGCGAAGGCTGGCGCCGGTTGTTCCGTGAAGGAGCAGCGGCATGACCCGGCGCGCCAGAATCCTCCTCGCTATCGCCCTCATCCTGGCCCTCGCCGGCCTGGGCCTGTATGTGCTCGGCAAGCTGCAGCCCTACGAAGAAACCATCAAGCATGGCGCCGCACCGGAAGCCCGGGCCAATGAATACCTGGCTGCCGAACAGTTCCTGCGCCTGCAGAAGATCACCGTCAGCCGAGCCGATGGCCTGCAGGTTCTGCCCACGCTACCTGCCGCCGGTCACACCCTGATGCTGCTCGGCAGCCGTCACAACATGACCCCGCGCCAGGCGCGTCAGGCTCTCGACTGGGCAGCCCAGGGCGGCCACCTGCTGTTCGTCGCGGAAAGCATCTGGGACGAAGAGGCCGGCAAGAGCGAAGACCTGCTGCTGGACAGCCTGGGCATTCACCAGCAACTCAGCGAAGAACTCGACGAAGACAGCGAAAGCGACACTGATGCCAGTGCTGCCAGCGACGAGGACAGCAGCGCTGAAGCGGCCGAGGACGAAGAAACAGAGTCGCCCGCCGATGACGAAGCACAACCCGCCATCGAAGAAACAGAAGAACAGGCCGAGGCAGATCGCTATCCAGAGCTGACCAAGCTGTACCTGGAAAACGAGGAAGCACCGGCCTACGTCGACTTCGACACCGAATTCCACCTGTATGACACACAGAACCGCGCCCATGCCTGGGCCAACAGCGGCGACAGCACGCACATGCTGCAACTGGACCACGGCAAGGGTTTGATCACCGTGCTGACCGACGCATGGATCTGGCAGAACGACAGCATCGCCGAGTATGACAACGCCTGGTTGCTCTGGTACCTGAGCCAGGACAGCGCAGTCACCCTGGTCTACAGCAGCGAGCGCGACGACCTGTTCAGCCAGTTGCTGCGTCACTTCCCGGCCGCCCTGGCCGCCCTCGCGCTGCTCGTCATCCTGCTGCTGTGGCACGTCGGCATGCGCCACGGCCCGCTGCAGGCACCCATCAGCCATGCCCGCCGGCAACTGGAAGAACACCTGCGCGGCGCTGCCGATTTCCTCATGCGCCGCGTCGGCCAGGCCCACCTGCTGCAGAACCTGCAACGCGACATCCAGCGCCGCGCCCGCCATCGCCATCCGGGCTTCGAGCGCCTGCCCGTGGCCGAGCAATGGCAGATCCTCGGTCGCCTTACCCGTATCCCCACCAGCGCCATCAGCCAGGCCATGCGTCCCCAGGGCACGCAACGGCTGTCCGCTGCCGACTTCACCCGCCAGGTCGCCAACCTGCAAACCCTCAGGAATGCCCTATGACGAGCGAACAGACTCCGGAACAACCCGATAGCAGCGTCAATCCCGAAGTAGCCGCGGCCGCCCCGGTCGCCGCGCCTGCGGCAGCGCCCCAGATCAGCCAGCGCCAGCGCGCCAGCCAGATGCTGGGCGCCCTGCGCGCCGAGCTGCAGAAGGCCGTGGTTGGCCAAACGGCGGTGATCGACGACGTGCTCACGGCCCTGATCGCCGGCGGCCACGTGTTGGTCGAGGGCGTTCCCGGCCTGGGCAAGACCCTGCTGGTACGTGCCCTGGCACGCTGCTTCGGCGGTGAATTCTCACGCATCCAGTTCACCCCGGACCTGATGCCCAGCGACGTCACCGGCCACGCCGTGTACGACCTGCAGACCGAGCAGTTCAAGCTGCGCAAGGGCCCGGTATTCACCAACCTGCTGCTGGCCGACGAGATCAACCGCGCCCCGGCCAAGACCCAGGCCGCGCTGCTCGAGGTCATGCAGGAGCGCCAGGTGACCCTCGAAGGTCGCCCGCTGGCCGTGCCGCAGCCGTTCCTGGTCCTGGCCACGCAGAACCCCATCGAGCAGGAAGGCACCTACCCGCTGCCGGAAGCCGAACTCGACCGTTTCATGCTCAAGCTGCGCATGGACTACCCGCTAGCCAGCGAAGAGCTGGATCTGGTCCGCCAGGTGACCCGCTCGGCCAAGGCCGACATGCTCGAAGTGGCGCCCCTGCGCACCCTGCTGCAGGCCAAGGACGTACTGGCCCTGCAGAAGATCGCCAGCGAACTGCCGATCGACGACCAGGTGCTCGACTACGCCGTGCGCCTGGCCCGCACCACCCGTAGCTGGCCGGGCCTGGCCATGGGCGCCGGGCCGCGCGCCTCGATCGCCCTGGTACGCGGCGGCCGCGCCCGTGCATTGCTGCGTGGCGGCGACTTCGTCCTGCCGGACGACGTAAAGTCCTGCGCCCTGGCCGTGCTGCGCCACCGCGTCCGCCTGGCTCCGGAACTGGATATCGAAGGCCTGTCGGTCGACCAGGTGCTGCAGCAACTGCTTGACCAGACTCCGGCGCCGCGCCTGTGATCGACACCCGCCCTGCTACCCGAGGCCCGCGTCCGGCATGAAACCATCGCGTCTGCTGCTCGGCCTGCTCGCCGGCCTGCTGGTTCTGGCCATGCTGCTCGGCGCCTTGCCGTTGCTGGGCGTCAAGCTGCCAGCCACCCTGCAACCGCTCTGGTGGGGACTGCTGCTCGCCCTGTCGATACTGGCCGCGGTCGACGCTCTGTGGCTACGCCGCCTGCCTGCGCCACGGCTGGAACGCCACCTGCCGGGCAACCTGCCACTCGGACGCTGGAGCGAGGTACGCCTGACCGTGCACCACGACTACCGGCAGTCGCTGGTGGCCAGCCTGTTCGATCATGTGCCCGACGGCATGGACTTCGAGTTCCTGCCGCAGCAGGTCACCCTGCATCCAGGCGAGCAGACCGAGTTCGGTTATCGGGTGCGCCCACTCAAGCGCGGCCATTTCAGCTTTGCCCGCTGCGAGTTCGGCCTGCCCAGCCCACTGCGTCTGTGGCAAGGCCGCCGGTACCTGCCACTGGCCAGCGAGACCCGTGTCTACCCGGACTTCGCCCGCCTGTACGGCGCACAACTGATGGCAGTGGACGACTGGCTCAGCCAGCTCGGCGTACGCCAGCGCCAGCGTCGTGGCCTGGGCCTGGAGTTCCACCAGCTCCGCGAGTTCCGCGACGGCGACACGCTGCGGCAGATCGACTGGAAGGCCACCGCGCGCAAACGCACGCCGATTGCCCGCGAGTACCAGGACGAGCGCGACCAGCAGATCGTCTTCCTGCTCGATTGCGGCCGGCGCATGCGTAGCCATGACGGCGACCTGGCGCACTTCGACCACGCCCTCAACGCCTGCCTGCTGCTCAGTTACGTCGCCTTGCGCCAAGGCGATGCCGTGGGCCTGGCGACCTTTGCCAGCAACCAGGACCAGTACGTCGCACCGGTCAAGGGCCAGGCACACATCAGCACCCTGCTCAATGCCGTCTATGCCCTCGACAGCACCCATCGCCCGGCCGACTACAGCGCCGCGATCAATGCCTTGCTGGCACGCCAGCAGCGGCGCGCCCTGGTGGTGCTGGTCACCAACCTGCGTGACGAAGATGACGAGGAACTGTTGGCGGCGATCAAACGCCTGGGGCGCCAGCACCGCGTACTGATCGCCAGCCTGCGCGAGGAAGTGCTAGATCGGCTGCGCCAGGTACCCGTGCAGAACTACGAGCAGGCGCTGGGATACTGCGGCACAGTGGATTACCTGAATGCCCGCGCCGGCCTGCACGAGCGCCTGCTGGCCCACGGCATGCCGGTACTCGATGCTCGCCCCGGCGAGCTGGGGCCGGAACTGGTGGGACGCTACCTGGCCTGGAAAAAGGCCGGCGTGCTGTAGACCTCGCCGGGCGGGCGCCACCCACAAACATGGGTGGCACGAGCTTCAGCCGCTCTGCACCGCCATCCGTAAATCAGCCGATCAGGATGATGCCCCAGACCAGCGCAATCAGGCTCAGGGAGACGAACTGCGCGGCGCTGCCCATGTCCTTGGCGTTCTTCGACAGCGGGTGGCGGTCCAGGGAAATCCGGTCGATCGCCGCTTCCACTGCCGAGTTAAACAGCTCGACGATCAGCGACAGCAAGCCCACCGCAACCATCAGCGCCCGCTCCACCGGACTGACATCCAGCCAGAAGGCCAGCGGCAGCAGCACGACGTTGAGCAGCACCAGTTGACGGAAAGCGGCTTCGCCCTTGAAGGCGGCGCGCAGGCCGTCCAGCGAATAGCCGGCGGCATTGAAGATACGTTTCAGGCCGGTCTGGCCCTTGAATGGCGACATGATTAACGACAGTCCTTAGGGTATGCGCCGCGCACTCTAGCCACGGCGTCGTCAAAAAAGCGTGAAGTGCGGGTCAGTGCCCAGGAATCGACTCCATCTGCTGCAGCAGCAGCGCCGCCTGGGTCCGTGTGCGCACCCCAAGCTTGCGGAAGATGGCCGTCACGTGGGCCTTGATGGTGGCCTCGGAAACACTCAGTTCGAAGGCAATCTGCTTGTTCAGCAAGCCTTCGCAGACCATGGTCAGCACGCGGAACTGCTGTGGCGTCAAACTGGCCAATCCGGCACTAGCCGCCTTCGCCTCGGCCGAGATGGCTGCCGCCTCGGCGGTCTGGGCCGGCCACCAGACATCGCCGTCGAGTACCTGGCGCACCGCCTGCTGGATGGTTTCCAGCGGGCTCGACTTGGGGATGAAGCCACTGGCACCGAACTCGCGTGAGCGTACGATCACGGCGTCCTCTTCCTGCGCCGAGATCATCACCACAGGAATCTGCGGATATTGCCCACGCAACAGCACCAGCCCGGAAAAACCATAGGCGCCCGGCATGTTGAGATCGAGCAGGACCAGGTCCCAGTCGTTCTTCTCGCTCAGGCGTGCTTCCAGTTCGGCAATGCTGGCCGCCTCGACCAGGCGCACCTCGGGGCCCAACCCCAGGGTCAAGGCCTGGTGCAGGGCGCTGCGAAACAGCGGGTGATCATCAGCGATCAGAATTTCGTAGGCTGCCACGGTATCCCCAATTTCTTGTTGTAGGCCCTATCGGGAGGTGCACAGCTTAAGGGATGCGGACGTCGGCGGGAATGCGCCGATGGAAAAGCGCCGCTCGGCGTGCAGCAGCCTGACGGGGTGGTCAAGTTCGACGCTTTGCGGCAAAGTCGCGGGCTTTTCCTGCCGAGACCACCCATGCGCCGCCACGCCCTTCGCGCCGACCTGCTGATGCTCTTCACTGCCATGATCTGGGGCGCGTCCTTCGTCGCCCAGCGCATGGGCATGGATGCCATCGGCCCGCTCCTCTATACCGGCCTGCGCTTCACCCTGGCCAGCCTGGTTGTGTTGCCACTGGTGCTGTTCCTCGGCCGCCGCAAGGACGGCAAAGGCCCCGAGCCGATGAACCGTGGCCTGCTGTTCGGCGGTGTGGCCATGGGCCTGGCCCTGGCGTTGGGGATCAACCTGCAACAGGTCGGCCTGCTGTTCACCAGCGTGACCAACTCCGGCTTCATCACCGGCCTGTACGTGATCATGGTGCCGCTGTTCGGCCTGTTCATCGGCCACAAGACCGGCATGGGCACCTGGCTCGGCGCCGGCCTGGCGGTGCTCGGCATGTTCCTGCTGAGTGTCGGCGATGGCTTCCACGTCGCCTCTGGCGACTGGCTGCAACTGGCCGGCGCCTGCGTCTGGGGCGTGCATGTGCTGCTGGTTGGCTTCTTCGCCGGCCGCCACGATCCGCTGCGCCTGGCCTTGCTGCAGTTCGTCACCTGTGCGGTGATCAGCCTGGCGCTGGCCATCGCCACGGAGCAGATCGAGCTCGCCGCGATCCTCGCCGCCGGCCCAGCCATTCTCTACGGCGGTGTATTCGGCGTGGCAGTCGGTTTCACCCTGCAGGTGATCGCGCAAAAGGATGCCATCGCCTCCCACGCCGCGATCATCCTGTCCCTGGAAGCGGTGTTCGCCGCCATCGCGGGCGCGTTGTTCCTCGGCGAGACGCTGGCGCTAAAAGGCTACTTCGGCTGCGCCCTGATGTTCGTCGGCATGCTGGTCGCCCAACTCTGGCCGAAGAAGGCCGCGCTCAACTAAAGAAAGGCCTTCACCGCCAGGTGCGCGGGGCTGTTCTCATCCACCAGCCAGCGGTGCTTGGCGCCCAGGTAACGCTCGGTGAACAGGTCCAGCCAGGCGTCCAGCGCCACGGCCGCCC
>JBBNAI010000015.1:0-3983 GCA_037994305.1 Pseudomonas sp.
AAGGTTGATGGCTTGTTCGTCGCCATCGGCCATACCCCCAATACCTCGCTGTTCGAGGGCCAGCTGGCGCTCAAGGATGGCTATCTGGTGGTCAATGGCGGGCGCGACGGCAATGCCACCGCGACCAACATCCCAGGCGTATTCGCCGCTGGCGACGTGGCTGACTCGGTGTATCGCCAGGCCATCACTTCGGCCGGTGCCGGCTGCATGGCGGCGCTGGATGTGGAGCGTTACCTCGACGCGCTCTAAGTCCGGACGTCATCCCCGCGAAGGCGGGGATCCAGTAGCCGGCCACTCCGTCTCTCCTGTTGCATCGCGTTGGATGAAAATCCTCTGGGTCCCCGCCTGCACGAGGACGACGGTGGTTGGGGCACGTAGCGGGCAATCGGCAGGGGACGCGCCTGGCTCTGTTGAGCGGGCATGAAAAAGCGGGCCAGTGGCCCGCTTTTTTATTGCTGCGCCGGATCAGGCGACTTCCACCAGGATGACCTCGCTGTCCTCCACGGCGGTGACCCGTACCACGTCCTCGTTGGCGATGGCCACGCCGTCACGTTCACCGGCGCGTACGCCGTTGACCTCGATCAGGCCGCTGGCCGGCACCAGGTAGCCTTTGCGCAAGCGGCCCATGGGGTACTCGGCGCTTTGCCCGGCCTTCAACGTGGCGGCCACCAGGCGTGCATCGGCGCGGATGCGCAGGGCATCGCCATCGTCATCATTACCGCTGGCGAGCACCACGAACTGGCCGGCGCGCTCGTCTTTGGGGAACGGCTTGGCGCCCCAGGAGGGGGCTTTGCCGAACTGATCCGGGATCACCCAGATCTGGAAGATCTTGGTGGTCACGTCCTCCAGGTTGTACTCGGAGTGAGCGATGCCGGTGCCGGCGCTCATTACCTGCACATCGCCGGCCTCGGTGCGGCCCTGGTTGCCCAGGTTGTCGCGGTGAGTGATGGCGCCTTCGCGGACGTAGGTGATGATTTCCATGTCGTGGTGCGGGTGCTGTGGGAAGCCGCTCTGCGGGGCGATTTCATCGTCATTCCACACACGCAGCTTGCCCCAGTTGACCCGCTGGGCGTCGTGGTATTCGGCAAAGGAGAAATGGTGGCGTGCGTTCAGCCAACCGTGCTGGGCATGGCCCAGGCTGTCGAAGGGGCGTACGTCGATCATGGCGGTGCTCCATCTGCTGCGCCGTGGAATTACGGTGCAGTGGCGTTGGAGTGGATGATCTATCGATTTTGTTTCGATAAAAAGCGCAAAAACTCTGTCTTAAATATCGATTTGTTGGATGTTTTATTTATGACAGCGGCGTGTACGGCTGCCCTACGGTCATTCGGCCATGGAGCCTGAAAAGCGCTTGGCCGCGTAGCCCGGATTTCAGTCCGGGAGCTCTGGCGGGGCGGGTTGCCCCGGACTGAAATCCGGGCTACGGCGGCTTGTGCAGGCTCTTCAGCCCAGCGGCAAGTGGCGGCTGATCAGGGCGCGCAAGGCCGCCGGCTTGACCGGTTTGGCCAGGTAGTCGAGACCGGCGGCATGCACTGCGGCCACCAGCTCGGGGCGGCCATCGGCGCTGATCACCACGCCGGGCAGCGGCTCGCCCAGGCGCGTACGCAGCCAGGCCATCAGCTCGGTGCCGGTGTCGCCTTCGTCGAGGTGATAGTCGACCAGCGCCAGTTGCGGGCGCACGTCTTCGTCCAGCAGGTGTTCGCACTCCAGGCGATTGCGCGCGGTCCATACTTGGCAGCCCCAGCGCGAGAGCAGGCTGTGCATGCCGGCGAGAATGCTGTCCTCGTTGTCGATGCACAGCACCTGGGCGCCGCTGAGGGCATGGCCGTTCTGTTCGGCAGCGACCCGTGGCGCGATGGCAGCCGGCTGCCGGGCCAGCGGCACGCTGACGCTGAACACGCTGCCCTTGCCCGGCCAGGAACGCACGTCGAGGCGATGGCCAAGCACCCGGCACAACCCGTCGGCAATCGCCAGTCCCAGGCCCAGGCCCTTCTCGGCGCGCGTCTGGTGGCTGTCCAGGCGCTTGAACTCCTCGAAGATCACCTTGCGCTTGTCTTCGGGAATGCCCGGTCCGCGGTCCCAGACTTCCAGGCGCAGGTTGTTGCCCTCGCGGCGTACGCCGAGCAGTACATGGCCCTTGGCATAGCGAAAGGCGTTGGTCAGGAAGTTCTGCAGCACCCGGCGCAGCAGGCGTGGGTCGCTGTCGATGCGCAGCCGGCTGCCGCTCAGGCGGAAGTCCACGCCCTGTTCCTGGGCCAGTACCTTGAACTCGGCGCCGAGGGTATCGAACAGGCTGCTCAGGGCGAAGGCGCTGATGTCCGGGGTGATGCGACCGCTTTCCAGACGCGAAATATCCAGCAGGTCGGTAATCAGGTCTTCGGCCGAGCGCAGCGAGCTGTCGAGGTGGCGTACCAGCTCCTGGGCCTCGCGGGGCAGGGCGTCCTGCTGGTGGGAGAGGGCGGCGGAGAACAAGCGGGCGGCGTTCAGCGGTTGCATCAGGTCGTGGCTGACCGCCGCGAGGAAACGGGTCTTCGACTGGTTGGCGCTTTCCGCCACGCCCTTGGCTTCGCCCAGTTGCTGGTTCAGTTGCGACAGCTCGCGGGTGCGCGACTCGACTCGTTGTTCGAGGCCTTCGTTGGCTTCCTTGAGGTCGTGTTCGGCGCGGCGGAAGGCGGTGATGTCGGTGAAGCTCATGACGAAGCCGCCGCCGGGCATGGGGTTGCCGATCAGTTCGATGACCCGGCCATTGGGGAACAGGCGTTCGGAGGTGTGCTGCTTGCCCTGGCGCATCCAGTACAGGCGCTTGGTCACATGCTCTTCGACATCGCCGGGGCCGCACAGGCCGCGTTCGGCGTTGTAGCGGATGATCTCGGCGATCGGTCGACCGACGCTGATCAGCCCTTCCGGGTAGGCGAACAGTTCCTGGTAGCGGCGGTTCCAGGCCACCAGGCGCAGGGACTGGTCGACCACGCTGATGCCCTGGGTGATGTTCTCGATCGCGCCTTGCAACAGGGCGCGGTTGAACTGCAGCACCTCCGAAGCTTCGTCGACGATGCGCACCACATCCTCGACCTGCATCTCCCGGCCTTCGATGGCCGCGCGCACCACGGCGCGGGTGCTTGATGCACCGAGCACGCCGGCGAGCAGGCGCTCGGTGTGGGCGATCCACTCGCTGTCGGCGTTCTGGTTGGGGTTGAAGGGTTTGTCCAGCTGATAGGAGAAACGCACGAAGCTTTGCCGGGCACGGTCTTCACCGACGAAGCGGGCGGCCAGCTCCATCAGGTCGGCCACTTGCACCGCCAGCAGGTTGCGCGCGCTGGGCTTGGCCGCCAGTTCCTGGCCAACGAAACGGCCGGCCTGCCAGTGCTCCGAGACCCGCGTACGGGAGAACCAGGACACCCCGGCGAACAGCAGCCAGTTGCCGGTCAGCGACAGCAGCACGCCGCGGGTCAGCGGGTCGACCTCGATGCCGATCGGGTAATACAGCAGCTCCGGCAGCAGCGGGAAGCTGTCCAGCGACCAGCGCAGGCCACCGGCCACCAGCGGCAGCACCAGGGTGTAGAACCACAGCGCGCAGCCGGCGGCGAGGCCGGCGAACACGCCACGGCGGTTGGCCTGCTTCCACACCAGGGCACCGAACATGGCCGGCGCGAGCTGGCCGATGGCGGCGAAGGACAGTTGGCCGATGGTGGCCAGGCTGGCGTTGGTGCCCAGCAGGCGGTAGCAGACGTAGGCCAGCAGCAGGATCACCACGATGCTCACCCGCCGCGCGCTGAGCATCCAGTGGCGGAAGGCCTCGAACGGGCGCTCGGTGTTCTGCCGGCGCAGCAGCACCGGCAGCAGCATGTCGTTGGAAACCATGGTCGACAGCGCCACGGCCTCGACGATGACCATACCGGTGGCGGCCGACGCACCGCCGATAAAGGCCAGCAGGGCCAGCGCCGGATGCGCCTCGGCCAGCGGCAGGCTGATGACGAAGGAGT
>JBBNAI010000016.1:0-2359 GCA_037994305.1 Pseudomonas sp.
GTAGTGCACCGGGCGGCGGCCGACCACGATCATTCCGTACAGGGTGACCTGCTCGAAGGCCACCACCTGGCCGCGCTTCTTCTCCCAGTGCGGCTCGAAGTGGTTCTTCTTGATCAGGTGGCCGGCCAGCGGTTCGATCCAGTCCGGCTCGATCTTGGCCACCTGGCGGGCGAACAGCTTGGTGGTTTCCACCAGTTCGGCGGCCATTACCCAGGTGGGCTTCTTGCGCCCGATCACCGACGACGGGTGAATCCAGAAGCGCCGCTGGCGCGCGCCGAGGTAGTCACCGTCCTCGGTCTTCTGGCCGATCTGGCTGAGCAGGCCGCTGAGAATCGCCTTGTGCACGGCCGCGTAGCCCTTGGCGCGCTGCGCCGCTTCGCTGGCCTCGGCCTGCTCGCGGGCGATGACGTTGACCTTGGTGTCTTTGGTCGGTTGCGGGCGTGCGGCTTTGCCGGCATCGCCCTTCTGCCCTGCGTCCGCTGCGGCGCGGGGGTTACCGGCCAGTTGCAGCTCGCGGGCGATCAGCACCAGCTGGCGGTGCGAGTCGCGCCATTCGCGCAGGCGCATGTAATTGAGGAAGTTCTTCTTGCACCAGTTGCGCAGCGGGCTGCTGCCCAGCTCCTGGCGCTTCTCCTCGAAACCGCGCCACAGGTTGATCAGCGCGGCGAAGTCGGAATCCACATCCTTCCACTGTGCATGGGCCTGGTCGGCGGCCTGCTGGCGGTCCATCGGCCGCTCGCGCGGGTCCTGCACCGACAGCGCCGAGGCGACTATGAGGATCTCGTCCAGGCTGCCGAGCTTGGCAGCTTCCAGCACCATGCGCCCCAGGCGCGGGTCGATGGGCAGACGCGCCAACTGGCGACCCAGCGGCGTGAGCTGGCCCTCGCGATTGACCGCGGAAAGCTCCTGCAACAGGTTGAAACCGTCGCTGATGGCCTTGCCATCTGGCGGCTCGATGAAGGGGAAATCCTCGATGGTGCCCAGGCGCAGGTGGAGCATCTGCAGGATCACCGCGGCGAGGTTGGTGCGCAGGATTTCCGGATCGGTGAAGGCCGGCCGGCTGAGGAAGTCCTCTTCGCTGTACAGGCGCACACAGATGCCCGGCTCGACCCGCCCGCAACGGCCCTTGCGCTGGTTGGCGCTGGCCTGGGAGATGGCTTCGATGGGCAGCCGCTGGACCTTGGCGCGGTAGCTGTAGCGGCTGATGCGTGCCGTGCCGCTGTCGATCACGTAGCGGATGCCCGGCACGGTCAGCGAGGTTTCCGCCACGTTGGTGGCGAGGACGATCTTGCGCCCGCTCATGGGCGCGAAGATCTTCTGCTGCTCGGCCGGGGTCAGCCGCGCGTACAGCGGCAGCACTTCGGTGAAGCGCAGGTTGGCCTTGCGCAGAACCTCGGCGGCGTCGCGAATCTCGCGCTCGCCGGGGAGGAAGATCAACACGTCGCCGGGGCGCCGGCCCTCGGCCTGCTCATGGGCGGCGATCTCGTCCAGCGCAGCGAGGATGCCCTGGTCGACGGTGAGGTCGTCGAGCAAGCGCTCACCCTCCTCGTCCACCTCGGCGGCCAGCGGGCGATACCAGGTATCCACCGGGTAGGTACGCCCGGACACCTCGACGATCGGCGCGTCGTTGAAGTGCTTGCTGAAGCGCTCCAGGTCGATGGTCGCCGAGGTGATGATCACCTTGAGGTCCGGGCGGCGCGGCAGCAGGGTCTTCAGATAGCCGAGGAGGAAGTCGATGTTAAGGCTTCGTTCATGCGCCTCGTCGACGATGATGGTGTCGTACTTTTCCAGGTAGCGATCGTGCTGGGTCTCGGCCAGCAGGATGCCGTCGGTCATCAGCTTGATCAGGCTGCTGTCCTTGCTCTGGTCCTCGAAGCGCACCTGGTAGCCGACCAGTTCGCCGAGCGGCGTACCGATTTCCTCCGCCACCCGGGTGGCAACGCTGCGCGCGGCCAGACGGCGCGGCTGGGTGTGGCCGATCAGGCCGTGCACGCCACGGCCGATCTCCAGGCAGATCTTCGGCAGCTGGGTGGTCTTGCCCGAGCCGGTTTCGCCGGCGATCACCAGCACCTGGTGCTTCTCCAGCGCGGCCTTGATCTCGTCACGCTTGGCGGCGATCGGCAGGTTGTCGTCGTAGCGCATCGCCGGGACGCTGCGCTTGCGCGCCTCGACCTTGGCCACCGAGGCCTGGAAACGTTCCAGCCACTGCGCCTGCTTGGCCTCGTCCGGGTGCTTCTGCAACTCGTGCAGCTGGCGGCGCAGGCGATGACGGTCGGCCAGCAGGGCCTGGTCGAGGTTCTTCAGCAGCGGATCACGGGCGGGAATGGCGTCGGTCATAGAAAACTTTCAGAAGCGAGCG
>JBBNAI010000017.1:0-1060 GCA_037994305.1 Pseudomonas sp.
ACTTGGCCCTGGTCCTCGATGCGCAGGCACGGCACCTGCACCTTGCCGCCTTGTTCCAGCAGTTCCTGGCGATGAGCGTCGTCGTTCTTCGCGTCACGCAGCGTCATGGGCACATTCAGGCGATGCAGGGTGCGGCGAGTCTTCACGCAGAAAGGGCAGGCGCGGAACTGGTACAGCGCCAGGCCGGCGGCTGCGCTCTCGACCTGGGCTTGCTCCTGCGGGCTGCGCTTGAGCTTGCGTGGGCGAGTGATGAAGTCGAGAAAGATGATGATCTGGCCGAGGCCGATCCGCAGTGCCTTGATGAGCATTGGCGGTCATTCCTGTAGGAATATCTGAAAGGGGCGGCAGGGTACCCGAGTTGGGCGGCCTTGGCTGTACCGGATATCGATTCTGCACCCATAAAAAACCGGCCCTGGAGGCCGGTTTTTTGTTGCGGTGCCGATTAGCCGATCAGGCTGAGGAACTCGCTGCGGGTGGCGGCGTTCTCGCGGAACTCACCGAGCATCACCGAGGTGACCATCGACGAATTCTGCTTTTCCACGCCCCGCATCATCATGCACATGTGCTGCGCTTCGATAACCACGGCCACACCCAGGGCGCCGGTGACCTGCTGGATCGCCTCGGCGATCTGCCGGCTGAGGTTCTCCTGAATCTGCAGGCGGCGGGCGTACATGTCGACGATCCGCGCCACCTTGGACAGGCCCAGCACCTTGCCGCTGGGGATGTAGGCCACATGGGCCTTGCCGATGAACGGCAGCAGGTGGTGTTCGCACAGCGAGTACAGCTCGATGTTCTTCACCAGCACCATTTCGCTGTTGTCGGAGCTGAACAGGGCGCCGTTGGTGACCTCTTCGAGGGTCTGCTGGTAGCCCTTGCAGAGGTACTGCATGGCTTTGGCGGCACGTTTTGGCGTGTCGAGCAGGCCTTCGCGGGATACGTCTTCGCCGAGCTGGCCAAGAATCGCGGTGTATTGCTGTTCCAGGGACATGGATCTACCTGTGGGACTATCAAAAATTTGCAGAGGCGCAGGGTAGGGCGCAGCTGCCGGGCTGGCAAGGGC
>JBBNAI010000018.1:0-2324 GCA_037994305.1 Pseudomonas sp.
TGGCCCTGCGCGGCACCTTCGTGATCAACCCGGAAGGCGTGATCAAGACCGTGGAAATCCACTCCAACGAAATCGCTCGCGACGTCTCCGAGACCCTGCGCAAGCTGAAAGCCGCTCAGTACACCGCTGCTAACCCGGGCCAGGTTTGCCCGGCCAAGTGGAAAGAAGGCGAGAAGACCCTGGCTCCGTCCCTGGACCTCGTAGGCAAGATCTAAGATCTGCCTGGGGCCGCCAAGGCCCCATCCGTCTTGCGCTTTGCCGGCTGAGACCCAGCCGCAAGTGCCCGAACGCCCGGGCGCGATCCGCCCGGGCGTTTGTTTGTCCGCAATTCGTCAAAAAGGAACCCCGTCATGTTGGATGCCACTCTTAAAACCCAGTTGAAGGCCTACCTCGAGAAGGTCACCCAGCCGTTCGAGATCGTCGCCTCCCTCGATGACGGCGAAAAGTCCCAGGAACTGCTCGGACTGCTGCAAGACATCGTCGGCCTGACCGACAAGATCACCCTCAAGACCGACGGCAGCGATGCCCGCCGTCCGTCCTTCGCCCTGGTTCGCCCGGGCGCCGATATCGGCGTTGCCTTCGCCGGTATCCCCATGGGCCACGAGTTCACCTCGCTGGTGCTGGCCCTGCTGCAAGTCGGTGGCCACCCGTCCAAGCTGGACGCCGAGACCATCACGCAAATCCAGGCCATCGAAGGTACGTTCGAGTTCGAAACCTACTTCTCGCTGTCCTGCCAGAATTGCCCGGACGTGGTCCAGGCACTGAACCTGATGGCCGTACTCAACCCCAACATCCGCAACGTCTCCATCGACGGCGCGCTGTTCCAGGAAGAAGTCGAGCGCCGCCAGGTCATGGCCGTGCCGAGCATCTACCTGAACGGCGAGGTGTTCGCCTCGGGCCGCATGGAAGTGAAGGAAATCCTCGCCAAGATCGACACCAAAGCCGGTAGCCGCGACGCCGAGAAAATGAGCGCCAAGCCTGCCTTCGATGTGCTGGTGATCGGTGGCGGCCCGGCCGGCGCCGCGGCGGCGATCTACGCCGCCCGTAAAGGCATCCGCACCGCCATCGCCGCCGAACGCTTCGGTGGGCAGGTGCTCGACACCATGTCGATCGAGAACTTCATCTCGGTGAAAGAAACCGAAGGCCCGAAACTGGTCCGCGCCCTGGAAGAGCATGTGCGCGAATACGAAGTCGACATCATGAACCTGCAGCGCGCCAGCGCCCTGGTTCCGGCCAGCAGTGAAGGCGGCCTGCACGAGGTGAAGTTCGAGAACGGCGCCAGCCTCAAGGCCAAGACCGTGATCCTCTCCACCGGCGCGCGCTGGCGCGAAATGGGGGTTCCCGGCGAGCAGGAATACAAGGCCAAGGGCGTGTGCTTCTGCCCGCACTGCGACGGCCCGCTGTTCAAGGGCAAGCGCGTGGCGGTGATCGGCGGCGGTAACTCCGGCGTCGAAGCGGCTATCGACCTGGCGGGCCTGGTCGCCCACGTCACCCTGCTGGAATTCGCCGACACCCTGCGTGCCGACGCCGTACTGCAGAAGAAGCTGTACAGCCTGCCTAACGTCACTGTAATCAAGAGCGCGCAGACCACCGAGGTCAAAGGCGACGGGCAGAAGGTCAATGGCCTGGTCTACAAGGACCGCACCAGCGAAGAACTGCACACGGTCGAACTGGAAGGCATCTTCGTGCAGATCGGCCTGCTGCCCAACAGCGACTGGCTGAAAGGCAGCGTGGAGCTGAGCCGCTTCGGCGAGATCATCGTCGACGCTAAGGGTGCCACCAACATCCCCGGCGTGTTCGCCGCCGGCGACGTGACCACCGTGCCGTACAAGCAGATCGTCATCGCCATGGGCGAAGGTTCGAAGGCCTCGCTGAGTGCCTTCGACCACTTGATCCGCACTAGCTGATCACAGCGCCGTAACGAAAAAGCCGGGCTCGCAAGATACCCGGCTTTTTCATGCCTGCGATTTCTGTACGCTTATCCCACTGTGGCAAGCACCGTGTCGATGAAACGGGATTTGGCGGCCCGGTATTCATCCTCCGACAGGTGCGCTGCATCGAGCTTCACCTGGTTGTAGCGCTCGACCAGCTCCGCCGAACCCAACAGGGCATCGCGAAACGCCAGAAAGAACTCGAACTCGGAACCTTGAGCAATCAGCTGGACTGCCAGATCGATATCCCGACGGGGCGATACCAGCATGCGCAGCTGTTCGGTACGCAAAGTGTCGAGCTTTTGCCGGTAGCCGAGCTGTTCCAACACGCCGAGGGCATGCTCGAACTGCATCTGCTCCACCAGCACACACAGGTCAATATCGCCCTTGGAC
>JBBNAI010000019.1:0-29887 GCA_037994305.1 Pseudomonas sp.
GGCGTTCCAGGTTCTGCGTGTAGGAAAAACGCACATGGTGCCCGGCCTGGTGCCGGCCGAAATCCAGGCCCGGGGTGAAGGCCACATGCTCGGTCTCGATGAAGTGCTGGCAGAAACGGAAGGCATCGCCACCGAACGCAGAAATATCCGCATATAAATAGAAGGCACCTTCCGGCTCTACGGCGATGCCGAAGCCCAGCTCGCGCAAGGCCGGCAGGAGGAAGTCGCGACGCCGCTGAAACTCGTGGCGGCGCTCCTCGAGGATCGCCAGGGTCGCCGGTTCGAAGCAGGCCAGCGCGGCCTGCTGGGCCATCGACGGCGCGCTGATATAGAGGTTCTGCGCCAGCTTCTCCAGCTCGGGCACCGCATTCTCCGGCGCCACCAGCCAACCCAGGCGCCAGCCGGTCATGCCGAAGTACTTGGAGAAACTGTTGAGCACGAAGGCGTCATCGTCCACTTCCAGCACGCTGGCGGCATCGCAGCCGTAAGTCAGGCCGTGGTAGATCTCGTCCACCACCAGATGGCCGCCACGCTGCTTGAGCGACGCTGACAGCGCGGCCAGCTCATCCTTGTGCAGCAAGGTACCGGTGGGGTTGGCCGGCGAGGCGACCAGCGCGCCGACGCTGTCGGCGTCCCAGTGTCGCTCGACCAGTTGCGGGGTGAGCTGGTAACGAGTCTCCGGGCCAACCGGTACTAGCTGCGCAGCGCCTTCGACCAGGCGCAGGAAGTGGCGGTTGCACGGGTAACCTGGGTCGGCCAGCAGCCAGTGCTTGCCCGGATCGACCAGCAGGCTGGTGGCCAGCAGCAATGCGCCGGAACCGCCAGGCGTGATCAGGATGCGTGCCGGGTCGATATTCACCGCGTAGCGGCTGGCGTAGAACCCGGCAATCGCCTCGCGCAGTGGGGTGATGCCGCGCGCCGCGGTGTAGCGAGTATGCCCGGCCGCCAGCGCGGCCTGACCGGCGGCAACGATGGGCGCAGCGGTGGTGAAGTCGGGTTCGCCGATCTCCAGGTGAATCACATCATGGCCGGCAGCCTGCAACTCATTGGCCCGTGCCAACAGGGCCATGACATGGAAAGGTTCGATGGCGCGACTGCGCGCACTCCAGGGCTGGGCCATTGGCCTTCCTTTATCAATGCAAAAGAGGGATTCTAACTAACTGCCCTGCACAGCCGTAGCAGCTTCGACAACCGGGAGTGGCGAACCCGGGATCGATCTGGTAAGTTCGCCCGCTTGCAGCCGCAGGCCCGGCCTTGCCGGTAAAGGAACAGATCCTGCGCAAGTGGATCAGAGAGAGTGAGAGGCGGCCATCCATGCCAACAAAAGCAAAACCAAGCAGCAGCCAGCTGGCCCGCGGTTTCGAGCCCTATAAAGAGAAAAAGGGCGAGGAGTACATGAGCGAGCCGATGCGTGCTCACTTCACCGGCATCCTCAACAAGTGGAAGCTGGAGTTGATGCAGGAAGTGGATCGCACCGTGCACCACATGCAGGACGAAGCGGCCAACTTCCCGGATCCGGCCGACCGTGCCAGCCAGGAAGAAGAGTTCAGCCTGGAACTGCGTGCCCGTGATCGCGAGCGCAAGCTGATCAAGAAGATCGACGAAACCCTGCAGCTGATCGAAGACAACGATTACGGCTGGTGCGATTCCTGCGGCGTCGAAATCGGCATCCGCCGCCTCGAAGCCCGCCCGACCGCGACCCTGTGCATCGATTGCAAGACGCTGGCGGAAATCAAGGAAAAGCAGATCGGTTCCTGATTCCGGACGGGGCGCTTAGGCGCCCCGTTGCATTTCAGAGCCCCGATCAGTGGACTGGCGCTCGCCAGCCCATGCGGATAGCCTCCCGCCCATGAGCGACTCCACCTACATCGGGCGCTTCGCCCCCACCCCCAGCGGCCATCTGCATTTCGGCTCGCTGGTTGCCGCCCTCGCCTCCTACCTCGACGCCCGCAGCGTCGGCGGGCGCTGGCTGCTGCGCATGGAAGACCTCGACCCACCCCGCGAAGTGGCCGGCGCCCAGGACGCGATTCTGCAAGCCCTGGAAACCTACGGCTTCGAATGGGATGGCGAACTGGTACGCCAGAGCGACCGCCACCCCGAATACGCCGCGCTGATCGAACGCCTGTTCAGCCAGGGCCTGGCCTACGCCTGCACCTGCTCGCGCAAGCAGCTGGAAAGCCATGGCGGCATCTACCCGGGCATCTGCCGCAATGCCGGCCATGACCCGCACGACGCCGCCATCCGCCTGCGCGTACCGGAACTGGAATACCGCTTCGTCGACCGCGTACAGGGCGAGTTCCGCCAGCAGGTCGGCCGCGAGGTCGGCGATTTCGTCATCCGCCGCCGCGACGGCCTGTACGCCTACCAACTGGCCGTGGTGCTGGACGACGCCTGGCAGGGCATCACCGACGTGGTGCGCGGCGCCGACCTGCTCGACTCCACCCCGCGCCAGCTGTACCTGCAGGAACTGCTAGGCCTGCGCCAACCGCGTTACCTGCATGTACCGCTGATCATCCAGCCGGATGGCCACAAGCTCGGCAAGAGCTACCGCTCGCCGCCACTGCCCGCTGACCAGGCGCCGGCCCTGTTGTTGCGTGCCCTACGCGCCCTCGGCCAGCAACCACCCACCGAACTGGCCGGCGCCACTGCCCGCGAGCTCCTGGACTGGGGTATCAGCCACTGGGACGCGACGCGCATCCCGCGCAGCCGCACCCTGGCCGAAGCGCAATTGCGCTGAACTTCTGACTCGCCGCACAGGGGGCCGCTGCGCAACAGCTGCCGCCTGCCTGGCGAATCCGTTACCATCGCGGCAAATCCGACACGAGAATCGGCATGTACATCTATCGGCTGGTGCTGATCCTGGTAGTGGGGATCTACCTGTTCTCCCCTGCCATCATGGACTGGTGGATCGACCCCAACGGCGCCTGGTACCGCCCGTACCTGCTGTGGCTGATCCTCATCGTGGTGACTTTCATCCTGCAAAGTCAGCGTGATGCCGATGAGCTCTGAGCTGCGCCAATCCAGTCCGATGACCACCCCTTATCTTCATTCGCCGAGCCAACGTGATGCTGACGAGCTTTGACCTGAGTCAGCTGATCCTGATCAGCGCTGCCTATCTCCTGCTGCTGTTCGGCGTAGCCTGGATCAGCGAACACGGCCTGATCCCGCGCTGGGTGATCCGCCACCCGCTGACCTACACCCTGTCACTGGGCGTATTCGCCAGCGCCTGGGCCTTCTACGGTACGGTCGGTCTGGCGTACCAATATGGCTTCGGCTTCCTCGCCAGTTACCTGGGGGTTACCGGCGCTTTCCTGCTGGCACCGGTGCTGCTTTATCCGATCCTGCGCATCACCCGCACCTACCAGCTGTCATCACTGGCCGACCTGTTCGCGTTCCGCTTTCGCAGCAGCTGGGCCGGTGCGCTGACCACGCTGTTCATGCTGATCGGCGTGATGCCGCTGCTGGCCCTGCAGATCCAGGCGGTGGCCGACTCGATCGGCATCCTCACCCGCGAACCCCTGCAGAACCGCTTCGCCCTGGCGTTCTGCGCGCTGATCACGCTGTTCACCATTCTCTTCGGTGCCCGTCACATCGCCACCCGCGAGAAGCACGAAGGCCTGGTGTTCGCCATCGCCTTCGAGTCAGTGGTCAAGCTGGTCACCCTGGGTGCCATCGGCCTCTATGCGCTGTACGGCGTGTTCGGCGGGCCGAGCGAGCTGGAGCTGTGGCTGGTACAGAACCAGGCCGCGCTCAACGCCCTGCACACACCCCTGCAGGAAGGGCCCTGGCGCACCCTGTTGCTGGTGTTCTTCGCCTCGGCCATCGTCATGCCGCACATGTACCACATGGCCTTCACCGAGAACTTCAACCCGCGCGCCATCGTCAGCGCTAGTTGGGGCCTGCCACTGTTCCTGCTGCTGATGAGCCTGTCGGTGCCACTGATCCTGTGGGCCGGGCTCAAACTGGGGGCCACCACCAACCCCGAGTACTTCACCCTCGGCCTGGGTATCGCCGTCGGCAACAAGACCCTCGCCCTGCTGGCCTATGTCGGCGGCCTGTCTGCCTCCAGCGGATTGATCATCGTCACCACCCTGGCGCTGTCGGGCATGGCGCTCAACCACCTGGTGCTGCCGCTGTACCAGCCGCCGGCACAGGGCAACATCTACCGCTGGCTGAAGTGGACGCGCCGCGCGCTGATCATCGCCATCATCATGGCCAGCTACGGCTTCTACCTGCTGCTCGGCGCCGAGCAGGACCTGGCCAACCTCGGCATCGTCGCCTTCGTCGCCACACTGCAGTTCCTTCCCGGCGTGCTCTCGGTGCTGTACTGGCCGACCGCCAATCGCCGCGGCTTCATCGCCGGCCTGCTCACCGGCATCGCGGTATGGGCGGTAAGCATGCTGCTGCCGCTGGTGAGCAACCTGCAGGGCCTTCACCTGCCGCTGTTCAACATCATCTACATCCTCGACCAGGACAACTGGCACCTGGCCGCAACCAGTTCGCTGGCGGCCAACGTGCTGGTCTTCACCCTGGTATCGCTGTTCACCGAGGCCAGCAGCGAGGAGAAAAGCGCCGCCGAAGCCTGCACCGTGGACAACGTCCGCCGCCCACAACGCCGCGAGCTGGTCGCCGGCTCGCCGCAGGAGTTCGCCACCCAACTGGCCAAGCCGCTGGGCGGCAAGACCGCACAGAAGGAAGTGGAACAGGCCCTGCGCGACCTGCACCTGCCTTTCGACGAACCCCGCCCTTATGCCCTGCGCCGCCTGCGCGACCGCATTGAAGCCAACCTTTCCGGCCTGATGGGACCGAGCGTGGCGCAGGACATCGTCGAGACCTTCCTGCCCTACAAGAACGGTAGCGAAACCTACGTCAGCGAAGACATCCACTTCATCGAGAGCCGCCTGGAGGACTACCACCTGCGCCTCACCGGCCTGGCGGCCGAGCTGGATGCGCTACGCCGCTTCCACCGCCAGACCCTGCAGGAATTGCCGATGGGTGTCTGCTCGCTGGCCAAGGATCAGGAAATCCTCATGTGGAACCGCGCCATGGAGGAGCTCACCGGCATCTCCGCGCAACGCGTGGTCGGCTCGCGCCTGGGCGCGCTCGACCAGCCGTGGAAATCGCTGCTGGAAGACTTCACCCGCCAGCTCGACGAGCACCTGCACAAGCAGCACCTGAGCATGGATGGCGAAATGCGCTGGCTCAACCTGCACAAGGCCGCCATCGACGAACCCCTCGCGCCAGGCAACAGCGGCCTGGTGCTGCTGGTCGAAGACGTAACCGAGACCCGCGTGCTGGAAGATCAGTTGGTGCACTCCGAGCGCCTGGCCAGCATCGGCCGCCTGGCCGCCGGCGTGGCCCATGAGATCGGCAACCCGGTCACCGGCATCGCCTGCCTGGCCCAGAACCTGCGCGAGGACCGCGAGGACGACGACGAAATGGTCGAACTGAGCGGCCAGATCCTCGACCAGACCAAGCGCATCTCGCGCATCGTCCAGTCGCTGATGAACTTCGCCCACGCCGGCCAGCAGCAACGCGCCGAATACCCGGTCAGCCTGGCCGAGGTGGCGCAAGACGCCATTGGTCTGCTGGCACTCAATCGCAACAGCACCGAAGTGCAGTTCTTCAATCTGTGCGACCCCGACCACCTGGCCAAGGGTGATCCGCAGCGCCTGGCGCAGGTGCTGATCAACCTGCTGTCCAACGCCCGCGACGCCTCACCGCCGGGCGGTGCGATCCGCGTGACCAGCGAAGTTTCGGAAATGAGCGTGGTCCTGCTGGTCGAAGACGAAGGCACCGGCATCCCGCAGGCCATCATGGATCGCCTGTTCGAACCCTTCTTCACCACCAAGGACCCGGGCAAGGGCACCGGCCTGGGCCTCGCTCTGGTCTATTCCATCGTGGAAGAGCATTATGGGCAGATCACCATCGACAGCCCGGCAGACCCCGAACGCCAACTCGGAACTCGTTTCCGCGTTACCCTGCCGCGCTTTATCGAAACGACGCCCATAGCGACCTGAGCAGTGACCTGAGATCGTCGAGAGAGTATCAATGCCCCATATCCTCATCGTCGAAGACGAAACCATTATCCGTTCGGCCTTGCGCCGCCTGCTGGAGCGCAACCAGTACCAAGTCAGCGAAGCCGGCTCGGTACAGGAAGCCCAGGAGCGCTACAGCATTCCGGGCTTCGACCTGATCGTCAGTGACCTGCGCCTGCCTGGCGCCCCCGGCACCGAACTGATCAAGCTGGCCCAAGGCACGCCCGTGCTGATCATGACCAGCTATGCCAGCCTGCGCTCCGCCGTGGACTCGATGAAAATGGGCGCGGTCGACTACATCGCCAAACCCTTCGATCACGACGAAATGCTCCAGGCCGTCGCGCGTATCCTGCGCGACCACCAGGAAGCCCGCCGCGCCACGCCGAACGAAGCCGGCAAGCCGGCCAAGGCCGCCGCCGCGAATACAGCCGCTGAAGGCGATATCGGCATCATCGGTTCCTGCGCCGCTATGCAGGACATGTACAGCAAGATCCGCAAAGTTGCCCCGACCGACTCCAACGTGCTGGTCCAGGGCGAGTCCGGCACCGGCAAAGAGCTGGTCGCCCGCGCCTTGCACAACCTGTCACGTCGCGCCAAGGCCCCGCTGATTTCGGTGAACTGCGCGGCGATTCCGGAAACCCTGATCGAGTCGGAACTGTTCGGCCACGAGAAGGGGGCCTTTACCGGCGCCAGCGCCGGTCGTGCCGGCCTGGTGGAAGCCGCCGACGGCGGTACCCTGTTCCTCGACGAGATCGGCGAGTTGCCGCTGGAAGCCCAGGCCCGCCTGCTGCGCGTCCTGCAGGAAGGCGAGATCCGCCGGGTTGGCTCGGTACAGTCGCAGAAGGTCGATGTACGCCTGATCGCCGCGACCCACCGCGACCTCAAGACCCTGGCCAAGACCGGGCAGTTCCGCGAAGACCTCTATTACCGCCTGCACGTCATCGCCCTCAAGCTGCCGCCACTGCGCGAACGCGGAGCCGACGTCAACGAAATCGCCCACTCCTTCCTGGCTCGCCAATGCACCCGCATGGGCCGCGAAGGCCTGCACTTCGCCCACGACGCCGAGCAGGCGATTCGGCATTACCCGTGGCCGGGTAATGTGCGCGAACTGGAAAACGCCATCGAGCGTGCAGTGATTCTCTGCGAGAGCCCGGAGATTTCTGCCGAGCTGCTGGGTATCGACATCGAACTGGATGACCTGGAAGACGATTTCGACGGCGCCACCAGCCCTGCCACGAGCAACAACAGCCACGAGCCGACCGAGGACCTGTCACTGGAAGACTACTTCCAGCACTTCGTCCTTGAGCACCAGGACCACATGACCGAGACCGAGCTGGCCCGCAAGCTGGGCATCAGCCGCAAATGCCTGTGGGAACGCCGTCAGCGCCTGGGCATCCCGCGCCGCAAAACTGGAGTGGCAACCGACTCCTGAGACGCTACCTGCGCGACACACTGACCACGCAAAGGTTCCGCAAGCTGTTACCCCTGTAAATATCGCGTAACAAAGCCGGGTTCATCGGTAACGGAAACCCGGCTTTTTTGTGCCTGTCGTTTATGACGAAAAACCGTAAATCATTGAAAACAAAGGATTTACAAAAACTGGCACGGGTTCTGCTTTATCTCTAGCACAACAACAATAACAAGCTTGAACCTACACAATAAAAATAAGACAGAACGACTCCAGCACAACAAAAACAACATGGCGGAGGCGCAGCTAACTGATTCTTTTGGAGAGGATTTGCCTTTTGGGGTTCGCCCCACAACCAGGCTGAGAACAATAAAACTGCCCCAAGGCAGAGCCGGAACTGGTTGGATCACGGAATGATCATGGCAGCATCAGCATCCAAAGCAATCCGTTTGCTCCTGGTACCCGAATTGGGATACCAACAACGGGCTGAACAACAAGAACAACAGGCCCGCTATAACAATAATAAAGCACGCACCTACTTGGGGGGGAGCCTCGGCTCCCCCAGTAGCTTTACCCCCAATCCCCGTTTTAATTCACCATCCCCCCTCCCAGTGCTAGAATCCGCGCCATTCCTGCGGTCTCTTGCGTTCCCGGCCGCCTATACCCCCAGACAGTGCCGACCATGCTGAAGAAGCTGTTCAAGTCTTTTCGCTCTCCCCTGAAGCGCAACACTCCTCATCACAGCTCCCCGGAAGTCCTGGGCCCTCGTCAGCATTCGCTGCAGCGCTCCCAGTTCAGCCGCAATGCGGTGAACGTGGTGGAACGCCTGCAGCATGCCGGTTACCAGGCCTACCTGGTCGGTGGCTGCGTGCGCGACACGCTACTCGGCATCCACCCCAAGGACTTCGACGTGGCCACCAGCGCCACTCCCGAACAAGTCCGCGCCGAGTTCCGCAATGCCCGTGTGATTGGTCGCCGCTTCAAGCTCGCCCACGTGCACTTCGGCCGCGAAATCATCGAAGTGGCTACCTTCCGCAGCAACCACCCGCAGGGCGACGAGGAAGAAGACAGCCACCAGTCGTCGCGCAATGAAAGCGGGCGCATCCTGCGTGACAACGTTTATGGCAACCAGGAAGACGACGCCCAGCGCCGCGACTTCACCATCAACGCCCTGTACTTCGACGTTACCGGCGAGCGCATTCTCGACTATGCCCGCGGCATGCACGATGTACGCAATCGCCTGGTCCGCCTGATTGGCGACCCGGAACAACGCTACCTGGAAGACCCGGTACGCATGCTGCGTGCCGTGCGTTTCGCCGCCAAACTCGACTTCGACATCGAAAAACACAGTGCCGCGCCGATCCAGCGCCTGGCCCCGATGCTGCGTGACATTCCTTCCGCACGCCTGTTCGACGAAGTACTCAAGCTGTTCCTCGCCGGTTACGCCGAGCACACCTTCGAGCTGCTGGTCGAATACGACCTGTTCGCCCCGTTGTTCCCGGCCAGTGCCGCCGCGCTCAAGCGCAACCCGGAATACGCCGGCAAGCTGATCCGCCAGGCCCTGGCCAATACCGATGACCGCATTGCCCAGGGCAAAACGGTCACCCCGGCCTTCCTCTTCGCCGCCCTGTTGTGGCCTGCCCTGCCAGCCCGCGCCCTGCAACTGCAGGATCGTGGTATGCCGCCGATCCCGGCCATGCAGGAAGCCGCTCACGACCTGATCACCGAGCAGTGCAAGCGCATCGCCATCCCCAAGCGGTTCACCATCCCGATCCGCGAAATCTGGGACATGCAGGAACGCCTGCCGCGCCGCAGTGGCAAGCGCGCCGACCAGCTGCTGGAAAACCCGCGCTTCCGTGCCGGCTACGACTTCCTCCTGCTGCGCGAAGACGCCGGTGAGAAAACCGACGGCCTGGGCGACTGGTGGACCGACTACCAGGACTGCAACGACAGCGAACGCCGCGGCATGATCCGCGACCTCGCCAACCGCCCGGATGACGAAGGCGCACCTGCCGCAGCCAAGCGCCGTCGTGGTGGCCGCCGCCGTCGCGGCCCGCGCACGGACGCTCCGGCCAGCGAATAAGATGGAACGGGTCTATATCGGCCTGGGCAGCAACCTGGCCGAACCGCTGCAGCAGCTACGTGCCGCCCTGGCGGCACTGGCCGCGCTGCCTGGCAGCCAACTGGCAGCGGTATCGTCCTTCTATGCCAGCGACCCGCTCGGCCCGCCGGACCAGCCGCGCTACGTCAATGCCGTCGCCGCCCTGGATACCCTGCTCCCCCCGCTCGAACTGCTCGACGCCCTGCAGACCATCGAACGGGAACAGGGCCGCGTACGCAAAGCCGAACGCTGGGGCCCACGCACCCTCGACCTAGACATCCTGCTGTTCGGCCAGCACAACCTCGCCGAAGAGCGCCTGGTCGTGCCGCACTACCACATGCATGCTCGCGCCTTCGTGCTGTATCCGCTGGCAGAGATCGCCGCCGACCTGCTGCTACCGGATGGCCGCCCCCTGAGCGAGCTACTCGCCGCGTGCCTGTTCGAAGGGCTAGAGCGCCTGCCCAGCGAGTTCCCCCAGCACAGGTAACGCCGTAACACAGCGGTAACACCTCACGATTGACTTCATGCACCCTCATCGGGACTATAGGCGTCCCGTTGCCCCGCGGCGGTGCAAGCACCGCGCGCAGATGAGGAAGATTTCATGCCTGATACAACCATAAGCACCCTGCTGGGCCTCAAGCAGAAGAGCGAAAAAATCGCCATGCTGACCGCCTACGACGCCACGTTCGCCCAGGCTGCCTGCCAGGCTGGTGTGGATGTGCTGCTGGTGGGCGATTCCCTCGGCATGGTCCTGCAAGGTCACGACAGCACCCTGCCGGTCAGTCTCAACGAGATGGCCTATCACACCGCCACAGTTAAGCGTGGCAACCAGGGCGCACTGATCGTCAGCGACCTGCCGTTCATGGCCTACGCCACTCTCGAACAAACCTTCGCCAGCAGCGCTGCACTGATGCAAGCCGGTGCGCACATGGTCAAGCTCGAAGGCGCCGCCTGGCTGGCCGAACCGATTCGCCAACTGGCCGAGCGCGGCGTACCGGTGTGCGCACACCTTGGCCTGACCCCGCAGGCGGTCAACGTCTTCGGCGGCTACAAGGTACAAGGTCGTGGCGATGCGGCGGCGCGCCAACTGCGTGCCGACGCCATGGCCCTGGAACAGGCTGGCGCCGCCATGCTGCTACTGGAATGCGTGCCCAGCGAACTGGCTGCCGAGATCAGCCAGTCGGTGAAAATTCCGGTGATCGGCATTGGCGCAGGCTCGGCCACCGATGGCCAGGTGCTGGTTCTGCACGACATGCTCGGCCTGTCCCTGACCGGTCGCGCACCGAAGTTCGTGAAAAACTTCATGGAAGGTCAGCCCAGCATCCAGGCTGCCCTCGCCGCCTATGTACAGGCGGTCAAGAACGTCACTTTCCCAGGCGAAGAACACGGATTCTCTGCATGAACACCGTCAAGACCGTACGTGAGCTGCGCGCCGTCGTGGCCCGCGTACGCAGTGAAGGCAAGCGCATCGGTTTCGTGCCGACCATGGGCAACCTGCACGAGGGCCATATCGCCCTGGTGGAAAAGGCCAGCCAGCGCGCCGATTTCGTGATCGCCAGCATCTTCGTCAACCCACTGCAGTTCGGCCCCAACGAAGACCTGGCGACCTACCCGCGCACCCTGATTGCCGACCAGGAGAAACTGGTCGGTGCCGGCTGCCAGTTGCTGTTCGCCCCGGATGTGGAAGAGATGTACCCCAGTGGTATGGCCGGCCTGACCAATGTCAGCGTGCCCGGCGTGTCCGAAGGGCTGTGCGGCGGCAGTCGCCCCGGTCACTTCGATGGCGTCGCCACCGTGGTCACCAAGCTGTTCAACATGGTGCAGCCGGACCTCGCCATCTTCGGCGAGAAGGACTTCCAGCAACTGGCGGTGATCCGCGCCCTGGTGCGCGACCTGAACATGCCGGTGCAGATCATCGGCGAGCCGACCGCGCGTGCCGAAGACGGCCTGGCGCTGTCTTCGCGCAACGGCTACCTGAACGATGAGCAGCGCGCCGCCGCCCCTGCCCTGTACCGCACCCTGAATCAACTGGCCGATGCGGTGCGCCAGGGCGAGCGTGATTACGCTCAATTGGTCGCGACCGGCAAAGCCAGCCTGGAAGCCGCCGGCCTGCGCCCCGACTATCTGGAAGTACGCGACAGCAACAACCTGAGCCAGGCCTGTGCCGATACCCAGCAACTGGTGATCCTGGCCGCAGCTTTCCTCGGCAAGACACGCCTGATCGACAACCTCGCGTTCGACCTGTAAGCGCCGGCAGACCAGTCTTGAACCCCTACCGGGGTTCGGGCAAACTCTGCCGCCGCCGTATTCCGAGAAGGGACCCGCCATGCACGCCATCATGCTCAAGGCCAAGCTGCACCGCGCCATCGTTACCCACGCCGTGCTCGACTACGAAGGCTCCTGCGCCATCGACGGCGATTGGCTGGACCTGTCCGGCATTCGTGAATACGAGCAGATCCAGCTGTATAACGTGGACAATGGCGAGCGCTTTACCACCTACGCCATCCGCGGCGAAGAAGGCTCGAAGATCATCTCGGTCAATGGCGCCGCCGCGCACAAGGCCGGGGTCGGTCACCGCCTGATCATCTGTGCCTACGCCCACTACAGTGAAGCCGAGCTGGCCAATTTCCAGCCCCGCGTGCTGTACATGGGGGCCGACGGCGACCTGAGCCACACCAGTAACGCGATTCCCGTACAGGTCGCCTGACCCAGACCTGTACCGCTACACTTCAAGCCCGGAACCTTCCGGGCTTTTTCATGCTCGACTGCACACCGGCCGCACAACAAGGAACTAGCCGCCCATGGCGTACCACCAGCACCCGCTCGACGTCACCACCCTGCCCGCCTGGGAGGCCCTGCGCCAACATCGCGAGGCCATGCAGACGTTCAGCATGCGCGAAGCTTTCGCCAGCGACGCCAAGCGCTTCAACCAGTTCTCCATGAGCACCTGCGGCCTGTTCCTCGACTATTCGAAGAACCTGATCAACGAGCAGACCCGTAACCTGCTGGTCAACCTGGCCAAGGAAGCCGGCCTGGAAGCCGCCATCGAGGCCCTGTTCAACGGTGAGCAGCTGAACGCCTCGGAAGGCCGCCCGGCCCTCCACACAGCCCTGCGCCGGCCGATCGGCGACTGCGTCAAGGTCGACGGGGTCAACGTGATGCCCGACGTGCATCGCGTGCTTAACCAGATGACCGATATCGTCGGACGCATCCACAGCAACATGTGGCGCGGCTACAGCGAGAAAGCCATCACCGACGTGGTCAACATCGGTATCGGTGGCTCCTTCCTCGGCCCGCAACTGGTTTCCGAGGCGCTGCTGCCATTCACCCAACACGGCGTGCGCTGCCATTATCTGGCCAATATCGACGGCAGCGAATTCCATGAGATGACCGCCAAGCTGAGCGCCGAGACCACCCTGTTCATCGTTTCCAGCAAGTCCTTCAGCACCCTGGAAACCCTGAAGAACGCGCAGGCAGCGCGCACCTGGTACCTGGCCCGTGGCGGTACCGAGGAGAAGCTCTACCGCCACTTCATCGCCGTGACCAGCAACAAGGAAGCGGCCGTCGAGTTCGGTATCCGCGAGAAGAACGTATTCCCGATGTGGGACTGGGTCGGCGGGCGCTACTCGCTGTGGTCGGCCATCGGCCTGCCGATCGCCCTGGCCATCGGCATGTCCAACTTCAAAGAGCTGCTGTCCGGTGCCTACAGCATGGACAGCCACTTCCGCAGCACCGCCTTCGACAAGAACATGCCGGTGCTGCTGGCCCTGCTGGGCGTCTGGTACGGCAATTTCTGGGGTGCGCAGAGCCACGCCATCCTGCCGTACGACCACTACCTGCGGAACATCACCAAACACCTGCAGCAGCTGGACATGGAGTCCAACGGCAAGAGCGTGCGCCAGGATGGCACTCCGGTGAGCACTGATACCGGCCCGGTGATCTGGGGCGGCGTCGGCTGCAACGGCCAGCATGCCTACCACCAGCTGCTGCACCAGGGCACCCAGCTGATTCCGGCCGACTTCATCGTGCCAGTGGTCAGCTACAACCCGGTAGCCGACCACCACCAGTGGCTCTACGCCAACTGCCTGTCGCAGAGCCAAGCACTGATGCTCGGCAAGAGCCGCGAGGAGGCCGAGGCCGAACTGCGCGTGAAGGGCGCTGGCGAGGCCGAAGTGCAGCGCCTGGCGCCGCACAAGGTGATCCCGGGCAACCGCCCGAGCAACACCCTGGTGATGGAACGCGTCAGCCCGCGACGCCTTGGCGCGCTGGTGGCGATGTACGAGCACAAGGTATTCGTACAGAGCGTGATCTGGGGCATCAACGCCTTCGACCAGTGGGGCGTGGAGCTGGGTAAGGACCTCGGCAAGGGCGTCTACCAGCGCCTCACCGGCTGGGACCAGCCAGCGGCCGAGGATGCCTCGACCCAAGGTCTGATCGACTTCTTCCGCGGCCGTCACCGCGGTTGACCCCAACAAGCCCGGCCCTGCGCCGGGCTTGTGCGTTATGCAGCCTGCGTTACCCCGCATTCGCAGGACGCCAGCGATTCGACACTTGAACCAAGCAACTGCTTGGTTCACCCTAACTGGCATTGCGGCCACACAAAAACAAGGACCCCGCCATGTTCGAAATCAGTGTTCATCCGGTCAAGGATGCCGTGCGCCAGCACGCGCACCTGAACAACGACGACTACCAGCGCCTCTATCGGCAGTCCATCGAGCAACCGGAAGCCTTCTGGAGCGAACAGGCGCGGCAGTTCCTGCACTGGTTCAAGCCCTGGGACCAGCTGCACAGCAGCGACCTCGTCAAAGGCGAGGCGCAGTGGTTCAAGGGCGGCCAGCTCAACGTCGCCTACAACTGCATCGACCGTCACCTGGCCGAGCGCGGCGAACAGCTCGCCATCATCTGGGAAGGTGACAATCCCAGCGAGTCGGCGCACATCACCTACAACAAGCTGCACAGCCACGTCTGCCGCCTGGCCAACGTGCTCAAGCAGCGCGGGGTGAAGAAAGGCGACCGGGTGTGCATCTACATGCCGATGATTCCCGAGGCGGCCTACGCCATGCTCGCTTGCACGCGCATCGGCGCGGTGCACTCGGTGGTGTTCGGCGGTTTCTCCCCGGACGCCCTGCGTGACCGCATCCTCGATGCCGATTGCCGCACCGTGATCACCGCCGACGAGGGCGTGCGCGGCGGCAAGTACATCCCGCTCAAGGCCAACGTCGACAAGGCCCTGCAGAGCTGCCCAGCGGTCAGCACGGTGGTTGTGGTCGAACGCACCCAGGGCGAGATCGACTGGGTTGCCGGCCGCGACCTCTGGTATCACGAAGCCCTGCGCGAGGCGTCCAGCGACTGCCCGGCCGAGCCGATGGACGCCGAAGACCCGCTGTTCATCCTCTACACCTCCGGCTCCACCGGTAAGCCCAAAGGCGTGCTGCACAGCACCGGCGGCTACCTGCTGGGCGCGGCGATGACCCACAAGTACGTGTTCGACTACCACGAGGGCGACATCTACTGGTGCACCGCCGACGTCGGCTGGGTCACCGGGCACAGCTACATCGTCTACGGCCCGCTGGCCAATGGCGCGATCACCCTGATGTTCGAGGGCGTGCCCAACTACCCCGACGCCTCGCGCTTCTGGCAGGTGATCGACAAGCACCAGGTGAACATCTTCTACACCGCGCCCACCGCCATCCGCGCCCTGATGCGTGAAGGCGAAGGACCGGTGAAGAAGACCGATCGTTCGAGCCTGCGCCTGCTCGGCTCGGTCGGCGAGCCGATCAACCCGGAAGCCTGGGAGTGGTACTACAACGTGGTCGGCGAACGGCGCTGTCCGATCGTCGATACCTGGTGGCAGACCGAAACCGGCAGCATCCTGATCACCCCGCTGCCCGGCGCCACCGACCTCAAGCCCGGCTCGGCGACCCGGCCGTTCTTCGGCGTGCAGCCGGTGCTGCTGGACGAGCAGGGCAAGGAAATCGACGGCCCCGGTGCCGGCGTGCTGGCCATCAAATCGAGCTGGCCGAGCCAGATCCGCAGCGTCTACGGCGACCACCAGCGGATGATCGACACCTACTTCAAGCCCTACCCCGGCTACTACTTCACCGGCGACGGCGCGCGCCGCGACGAGGATGGCTACTACTGGATCACCGGCCGCGTGGACGACGTGATCAACGTCTCCGGCCACCGCATCGGCACCGCCGAAGTAGAGAGCGCGCTGGTGCTGCACGACGCCATCGCCGAGGCCGCCGTGGTCGGTTACCCGCATGACCTCAAGGGCCAGGGCATCTATGCCTTCGTCACGCCGATGAAGGGCATCGAGCCCAGCGACGAACTGAAGAAGGAACTGCTCGGTCTGGTCAGCAAGGAGATCGGCAGCTTCGCCAAGCCGGAGCTGATCCAGTGGGCGCCGGGCTTGCCGAAGACCCGCTCGGGCAAGATCATGCGGCGCATCCTGCGCAAGATCGCCTGCAACGAGCTGGAGAACATGGGCGACACCTCGACCCTGGCCGACCCCAGCGTGGTCGACAGCCTGATCGGCCAGCGCCTCAACCAATAGGCCTAGCGGCAGGGTGGATGACGCTCCGCTCACCCACCACCAGCTCCACGGTGGCTCGGTGAAGCGTGATCCACCCTACAACCTGCAAAGGCGGATGAAACCCACACGCCACAGGTAGAATCGCGACATCCGCCTCTGCAGAGCCATCCCATGGAATTCCTCCGCCGCCGCATCGAAGCCCAGGTGCTCAGCCTCAGCGGCATCGTCCTCGGCCAGATCGACTTCAGCCAGCCGCAAGGCGACCCCGGCCTGTTCGGCCCCGACTCGGTGTGCTGGCGCGTGCACGGCGACTTCACCAGCATGATGGTCGGCGGCATCAGCGCCCTGCTCCTGCAAGCCCTGCACCCGCTGGCCCTGGCCGGCGTGTGGGACCACTCGAACTTCCGCGAAGACCTGATCGGGCGCCTGCGCCGCACCGGCCAGTTCATCTCGGGCACCACCTTCGGCTCACGCCGCGACGCCGACTGGTTGATCGACAAGGTGCGCACCATCCACCTGCAGGTGGTCGGCACCGCGCCGGACGGGCGTCCCTATGCTGCCAGCGATCCAGCCCTGCTGACCTGGGTGCACGTGGCCGAGGTGTCGAGCTTTCTCGCCGCCCACCTGCGCTACCGCAACCCACAACTGAGCGGCGCCGACCAGGATCGCTACTACGCCGAAGTCGCGCTGATCGCCGAACGCCTGGGCGCCAGCAATGTGCCGCACTCGCGCGCCGAGGTGGCGGCCTACCTGGCCGATATTCGCCCACAATTGCTGTGCGATGAACGCTCGCGGGAAATCCTCCGCATCCTGCTCAACGCCCCTGCGCCCAGCGCTCTCGCCGTGCCGGTGGGCAAGCTGCTGATGCAGGCCGGTATCGACCTGCTACCCGGCTGGGCCCAGAGCCTGCTTGAGCAGCGCATCGGCGCCGCGCGTAGCCGGGCCATCCGGGCCGGGGTGAACAGCCTGGCGCCGACCCTGCGCTGGGCCGTACGCGGCGGCGCCATTCACCATGCCCGCCGGCGCCTGGGCCTACCGCCGCGCGGCTGACTGCCCGGTTCGGGTGGTGGTCGCCACCCATCGCGCTATGCCACCATAACGCCCCTGTTTTTGTCCCCCGTTCAGCAAGGAAATCGCCATGCAAGACGTCGTCATCGTTGCCGCCACCCGTACCGCCATCGGCAGTTTCCAGGGTGCACTGGCCAATATCCCGGCCGTCGACCTGGGCGCTGCGGTCATCCAGCGCCTGCTGCAACAGACCGGTCTGAACGGCAGCGAAGTCGACGAGGTGATCCTCGGCCACGTGCTCACCGCCGGTGCCGGGCAGAACACCGCGCGCCAGGCCGCAATCAAGGCTGGCCTGCCGAATGCCGTACCGGCGCTGACCCTGAACAAGGTCTGCGGCTCCGGCCTCAAGGCCCTGCACCTGGGCGCCCAGGCGATCCGTTGCGGTGATGCCGACGTGATCATCGCCGGCGGCATGGAGAACATGAGCCTGGCGCCCTACGTCATGCCAGGCGCGCGCACCGGCCTGCGCATGGGCCACGCCAAGCTGATCGACACCATGATCCAGGACGGCCTGTGGGACGCCTTCAACGACTACCACATGGGCATCACCGCCGAGAACCTGGTAGACAAGTACGCCGTCAGCCGTGAAGAGCAGGACGCCTTCGCCGCCGCCTCGCAGCAGAAAGCCGTGGCCGCCATCGAAGCCGGGCGCTTCAGCGATGAAATCACCCCGATCCTGATTCCTTCGCGCAAGGGCGACCCGGTCAGCTTCGCCACCGACGAGCAGCCCCGCGCCGGCACCACCGCCGAGTCCTTGGGCAAGCTCAAGCCTGCGTTCAAGAAGGACGGCAGCGTCACCGCCGGCAACGCCTCCAGCCTCAACGACGGCGCCGCCGCCGTGCTGCTGATGAGCGCTGCGAAAGCCCAGGCCCTCGGCCTGCCGGTACTGGCGAAGATCGCCGCCTACGCCAACGCCGGTGTCGATCCAGCGATCATGGGCATCGGCCCGGTCTCCGCGACCAAGCGCTGCCTGGAGAAGGCCGACTGGCAACTGGCCGACCTCGACCTGATCGAAGCCAACGAAGCCTTCGCCGCCCAGGCCCTGTCGGTCGGCAAGGAGCTGGGTTGGGACGCTGCCAAGGTCAACGTCAACGGCGGCGCCATCGCCCTCGGTCACCCGATCGGTGCCTCGGGCTGCCGCGTTCTGGTAACGCTGCTGCATGAGATGATCAAGCGCGACGCCAAGAAAGGCCTGGCCACCCTGTGCATCGGTGGCGGCCAAGGCGTGGCCCTGGCTCTCGAACGCGCCTGACTCACAGGGCGCATGTAACCCGCACACCCGCAGGTTACATGTGCCCTGCGCAAGCCATACCGCAACGCCGGCACCCGAACAGAGTGCCGGCGTTTTTGTTGGTAAACTGCGCGCCCTTCTACCGAGACGCCGCGCATGTCCTCTCTCGATCAGGCGCTGCGCGCCGCCCTCGACACCCGCCAGCCCCTGCTGGCCGAATTGCACCGCCAGGGCACCGACTGCTACCGGCTGTTCCATGGCAGCCAGGAAGGCGCGTCCGGCCTGACGGTCGACCGCTACGGCCCGCAGTTGATGGTGCAGAGCTTTCACCAGCCGGTCGAGCTGGATGCCCTGCAGAGCATCCAGCAGAGCGTCAACCTGAGCCTCGGCACAGAACTGCGCCTGGTCTACAACGACCGCTCCGGTGGCAACTCGCGCATCGATCGACGCGACCCGGTGTACCAGGCCACGCCTGAAGCGCTGGAAGACCTGATCGGTCACGAGTGGGGCCTCGACTATCGTGTGCGCGGCCGCCATCCCGGCCAGGACCCGCTGCTGTTTCTCGACCTGCGCAATGCTCGGGGCTGGGTCAAGGCCAACAGTGCCGGCAAGTCGGTGCTCAACTTGTTCGCCTACACCTGCGGCGTTGGCCTGTGCGCGGCGGCAGGCGGGGCGCGCGAGGTGGTCAATCTGGACTTCGCCGAAGGCAACCTGGCCGTCGGCCGCGAAAATGGCGCACTGAACCCGCAACTACCGGTGATGCAGTTCGTCCAGTCCGATTACTTTCCCGCCATTCGCCAGTTGGCCGGCCTGCCCATCGCCGCGCGCCGCGGGCACAAGCTGCCGCCCTACCCGCGCCTGGAGCAGCGCCAGTTCGACCTGGTGTTTCTCGACCCGCCAGCGTGGGCCAAGAGCGCCTTCGGCACCGTCGACCTGCTGCGCGACTACCAGAGCCTGCTCAAGCCGGCGATCCTCGCCACCGCAGCCGATGGCACCCTGGTCTGCTGCAACAACCTCGCGCGCGTGGCCATGGACGACTGGCGTGAGCAGGTGCTGCGCTGCGCCGAAAAACTCGGCCGCCCGGTGCGCGACTGCCAGGTGATCAGCCCCGCCAGCGACTTCCCCTCGCTGGATGGCCAACCGCCGCTGAAAATCCTGATCCTGCAGTTCTGAGGCCACCTGGCATCACTGCGATGGCCCCTGTTTAAAATTGCCATGCCATACTTCCGGGCATCTCAGCCTGGAAGTTGAAGTCGCGCCATGCCCAAAGGATTGAAACGCGCCACGTGCGCACTGTTGATCGCCCTTGCCCTTTACAGCCTGCTCGGCTTCCTGATCCTCCCGGGTATCGCGCTGCGTATCGCCAACCAGCAGTTGGCCCAGCTGGCTACCGTGCCGGCGCACCTGCAACGCATCGAGCTCAACCCTTTCAGCCTGGAGCTGCACCTGTGGAACCTGCACATTGGTGAGCCCGAGAAGGAGCAGGTCGCCTTCCAGCGCCTGTATGCCAACCTGCAGTGGGACAGCCTGTGGAGCGGTGCCCTGCACCTGGGCGATGTCGAACTGGAAAAAGCCCATGTCGAGACACTGTTCGCCAAGGACGGCACGCTCAACCTGACGCAGCTGTTCACCCTGCCACCGAGCGCGCCGGCGCCCGCCGACCAGCCACCCAGCGAACCGTTCCCCCTGCGCATCGAGCGCATCGAACTGATCGAGAACGGCCTGCACTTCGAGGACTTGCGCCCCAGCGAGCCCGTGGAGTTTGTCTACGACTCACTCAACCTGGAACTGAAAAACCTCAGCACCCTGCCCGACGACAATGCCGACATGAACCTGGTCGCCATCGGCCCCCATGGCGGGCGTGTCGACTGGAGTGGCCAGGTCAGCCTGACGCCGATCACCTCCAGCGGCCAACTCAAGATCACCGACGGCAAGCTCAAGGGCATCTGGCCCTATGTGCGCGATGCCGTGCCGCTGGTACTGGAAGACGGCGTGGTCAATCTCAGTGCCGACTACGTGCTGAACCTGACCAAAGGCACCGAGCTGCAACTGAACAACGTCGCCATCAACCTGGCACCGTTTGCCATCAAGAGCCCGGACGACAAGCCGCTGGTCAAACTGGAACGCCTGGACGTCAGCGAAACCAGCCTGGACCTGGTCAAGCAGCAAGTCATCGTCGGCAAGATCCGCAGCCAGAAACTGGAAGCCTGGGCCGCCCGCGAGGCTGATGGCCAGCTCGACTGGCAGAAGCTCTTCGCCAGCCAACCGACCAAACCGGAAGTGGCGCCAGCAGCTCCAGCTCCAGCTACGAACGAGGGTGGCGCAGGCTCGGAGCCCACGCCAGCCACTGACAAACCCGCGCCGGCAACTGCGGCGCAACCGACCAGCGCGCTACCGGCAACGACCGCAACGACCGAACCGGTGGCAGAGCAACCGAGCAAGCCCTGGCAGGTCATCCTGCGAGACGTGCAATTGCGCGACTACCAGATTCACCTGGCCGACCGCGTACCCGAGCAGGATGTAAAACTCGAACTCGCCCCGCTCAACCTCGACCTCAAAGACTTCGACAGCCTGGGCACCTCGCCTTTCGGCCTCAAGCTCGATACCGGGGTGAACAAGAGTGGCCAGCTCAAGGCCGAAGGCCAGGTCCAACTGACCCCGACCACGGCCAAGCTGCAACTGGTCACCCGCGACATCGACCTGCGCCTGGCCCAGGCCTATATCAGCCCATTCGTACGCTTGGAACTGCGCAGCGGCCAGCTCGGCAGCGACCTGAGTGTCGACCTGAAAAGCGTCGAACCGCTGGCCTTCAGCATTGGCGGACGGGCCGAGATCAACCAGTTACACACCCTGGACACACTCAAGGAACGCGACTTCCTCAAGTGGCAGCAACTGATTGTCGAGGGGCTCGACTATCGCCACGGCGAAGGCCTGGTGATCCAGCAGGTCAACCTGCAGCAACCCTATACCCGCTTCATCATCAACGAGGACCTGACCACCAACGTCAACGACCTGATGATCCCGCAGCCGGCCGATTCGAGCGCCAAACCGGAACCGGCCGGGAAGCCTCTGCCAATCCGCATCGGCGGGGTGAACATCAAGGATGGCTCGGCCAACTTTGCCGACTTCAGCCTGACCCCCAACTTCGCCACCGCCATCCAGCAACTCAACGGCAAGATCGGCACGCTGGACAACCAGAGCCCGAAAGCCGCCAGCGTCGATATCAAGGGCAAGGTCGACAAGTACGCGCCGGTCAGTATCAAGGGCAGTCTGACGCCGTTCGAGCCGATGAACAGCCTGGATATCGCCACCAGCTTCAAGAACGTCGAACTGACCACCCTCACGCCCTACTCCGGCAAGTTCGCCGGCTATCGCATCCGCAAGGGCCGGCTCAACCTCGACCTGCATTACCAGATCGAGAAAGGCAAGCTCACCGCCGAGAACAAACTACTGCTGGAAGACCTCCAGCTCGGCGAGAAGGTCGACAGCAAGGATGCGGTGGATCTGCCGATCCGCCTGGCCGTTGCCCTGCTCAAGGACACCAACGGCAACATCGACATCGCCCTGCCGCTGCAAGGCGACCTCAACAACCCGCAATTCAGCGTCATGCCGATCGTCTGGCAGACCCTGCGCAACCTGGTGCTGCGCGCAGCCCAGGCACCCTTCAAGTTCATCGCCGGGCTGGTTGGTGGCAGCGACAGTGACCTCAGCCAGGTGCAGTTCACCGCTGGCAGCAGCGAGCTGGACGGCAATGCACAGAAGTCCCTGGACACCTTGGCCGCCGCGCTCAAGGAGCGCCCGGTGCTGCGCCTGGAAGTGGAAGGCATGAGCGCCCAGAGCAGCGACGGCCCGCTGCTCGCCGCCCAGCGCCTGGAGCGCGAGTACCAGACCACCTGGTACAAGATGCTGCAGCGCCGGGGTGACAAGGTGCCCGCCGAGCCCAGCGACCTGGTGGTCGACGAAGACGACAAGGCCGTACTGCTCGAAGGCATCTATCGCTCCCGCCTGAAGCAGCAACCGCCGGCCGAATGGGCCGAGCTACCGGATGAGGAGCGTGGCACCAAGCTCAAGGACGCCGTGCTGCAATCCTGGGGTCAGAGCGATCTGCTGTTGCGTCAGTTGGGCCAGGCCCGTGCCGCCAGCATCAAGGATTACCTGGTCGAACGCGGCGGCCTGGAAGACCAGCGCATCTACCTGCTCGATGTCAGCATGGCCGAGGCACAAGCCGACGGCAGCGTCGCCACCGCCCTGCACCTGGGGAGCCAGTGATGCAACGACTGACCCTGTGCGCCGCCCTGCTGGCCAGCAGCCTGGCCGAGGGTTCGACGCTGCGCTGCGGCAGCAACCTGGTCAACGAAGGCGACCGCGCCTTCGAGGTCGAGAAAAAGTGTGGGCCACCGGCCCACCGTGACCAGGTCGGCTACACGCTGAGCGGTTACGACCGCCGCGAGTACAGCATCGAAGAATGGGTCTACGGTCCGAAGAACGGCATGCTCAGTATCCTCACGTTCGAAGGCAACCGTCTCAAGCGCATTGAAACCCGCCGCGCCAACTGACAGTTACTGGCGGCCGGTGTAGGCTGGCGCCATCCCCCCACGCAGTCCCCCTTGCAATGGCCAGACTTGTTCCCCTGCTCGGCCTGTTTCTGGCCACCGCCGCCGAAGCCGGCTCGACGCTGCGTTGTGGCAGCGCGCTGATCAGCCTCGACGACCTCTCCAGCGAGATCCAGGCCAAGTGCGGCAGCCCGGTCAGCCGCGATAACCTGGGTTACCGCGAAGTCGTTGGCTACTACGGCTACACCAGCGAAGTGCTGGTCGAGGAATGGATCTACGGCCCGCGCAACGGCATGTATTACTACCTGCGCCTGGAAGGCAATCGACTGGTCAAGATCGAAAGTAAGCGCAGCAACTAACCACCACCGGCTACACGGAAGTACCCGATGCTCATCATCCCCGCCGAACACCCGCTGGACTGGAAACGCCCGCCAGTCATCACCCTGCTGCTGATCCTGCTCAACACCCTGATCTATTTCGGCTACCAGGGCGGCGACAGCGAGCGCCGGGAAACGGCGGTGCATACCTATCTGGACGGTGGCCTGCTCAATCGCGAGCGTGCGCTGTTCGTCGACGCGTACAGCGAGCGCGAGAAGCTCGATGTGGTCGAGCGTGAGCAACTCGACGGCCTGCGGCGCCAGCATCTGGCAACCCTGATTCTGTTCGACCTGGAATTCGAGCATCAGCTGCATCAGCGGGCCGACTATCAGGCCGACGTCGCCTGGCAGTCCGCGCGCGGCAAAGCCGAGGCGGCACGTGACCTGATCAGCAGCATGCGTTTCGGCTTCATCCCGGCCAAGTTCAGTATCCAGGGCCTGTTCGGTGCGATGTTCCTGCACGGTAGCTTCGACCACCTGCTGGGTAACATGCTGTTCCTGTTCATCTTCGGTTTTGCCCTGGAAATCGCCCTAGGCCGTGCCGTCTACCTGGGCATGTACCTGCTCAGCGGCGTCGCCTCACACCTGCTGTGGTGGGCGCTGGATCCGGCCTGGGTCACCGGCGTCGGCGCATCCGGGGCGATCTCCGGGCTGATGGGCATGTACATCGGCGTCTACGGCCTGCGCAGGATCAACTTCTTCTACTGGCTGGGGCCACTGATCGGCTACTTCAAGGCGCCTGCGCTGTGGATTCTGCCGGTATGGATGGGCAAGGAGCTGTACGGCCTGTTGCAGGCCGAAGGCAACACCAACTACTACGCCCACCTGGGCGGCCTCGGCGCCGGCTTTCTCGCCGTCTGGCTGCCGCGCCTGATTGGCCGCCTCAACGTGGATGAAGCCTATCTGCACAAGGAAGACCCGGATGCGCCCTTCAAGCGCGAACTGGCCGCGCTGGATCAACTGATCGGGCGCTTCGCCCTGGACCAGGTCGCCGCACGTGGGCTCGACCTGCTGCAACGCTATCCGGCCCGGCCAACATTGCTGGAACGTCTTTACCCGGCCGCCAAGGCCCGCCAGGACAAGGCCCTGCTCAGCGCCTTGCTCAAGCAGCTGTTCGCCCTACCCGACACGCCCGCCATCAAACCTCTGCTGGTGCGCCTGGCCGAAGATGCCAACGATGCGCAGCAGCCGCTCTTGCATCACCCGGCTGTGCGACTGCACCTGTTGCGGAAACTGCTCAAGGCCGACGAAGGGCCGCGCGCGCTGGCCATCTGGCGCAAGCTCAGCCAACTACCGCAGCCACCCAGCCAGCTCCCCGCGCTGACCCTGCAACTGGCCAAGCAGCTCGGCCAGCGCCAGGACCTCGGCGCCGTCAGCGAGCTGACGCAGTACTTGCGCAAGGTGTTCCCGGAAGCCGAACAGACCCAGCAGCTGATTTTCTACCGCCAGCATCTCGGCCGCTGACCGGCCCCAGAACAACAAAGCCCCGCTGGGTTTAACCCGCGGGGCTTTGTTGTTCTGGCATCCCTGCCAGGACGCATCTGTGCGCTGGATGACTTACAGCTTGCTGCTGAAGTCGCGCACTTCATCCTGCGCCTTTTCCTTGGTCCAGCCGTAGCGCTCCTGCAGCTTGCCAGCCAGGTATTCGCTATGGCCTTCGACGACATCGATATCGTCATTGGTCAGATTGCCCCAGCGCTCCTGTATCCGGCCGCTGAGCTGTTTCCATTTACCTTTGATCACATCGGAGTTCATCAGAGCCCCTCCTGTGCAAGGCCCCGTCGGCTCAAGGCCGACAGGGCGTGAGTGAGAGCTTACTCGGTGGATTTCAGGCCATCGGCGGAAACGTCATGCACGCCCTTGATCGCCTTGGTCTTTTCGATGGCCAGGTCACGCTCGGCATCGGTGGGCACGATACCCGAGAGGGAAACCACGCCTTGATTGGTTTCGACCTTGATATCCAGGCCGCTGATGCTGTCATCCGCGAGGAAGGTGGACTTCACCTTGCTGGTGATCCAGGTATCGGTGACCGCATCTTCTGCCTTTTCGGCAGTGTCACTGGCGGCCAGCTGCACCGATTGCACTGCGCCTTGCACGCCGAGTTCATCGGCGAAAGCGGCATTGCCCAGCGGCAGGCCAAGGGCGGCGGCAGTAACAGCGGCAAAGGTCCACTTATTAAAAGACTGTTTCATGGCGGTCTACTCCTGCTTCTTAGGGAAAATCCGCAGCGATGTCCTGGCTGCAGTCTCGTAAGTACTATCGCAAGGCCTATGCCAGTCTTTTTTGAATATTAAATTTCTTATTTTTCAAGTAGTTATAAATAAAACAGAACTGCCACTGCGTGCAGAATGCCGATTAACTACAAAGTGTCCCGTGCAACTTGCACGAAAAACTCACGCCCTGGCAGCCAGCTTGGCGATGATGGCCTCAAGGCTGCCGACCTCGCCCAGCAGTGGTGAGTCGGGATAACGGGCACGAATGTAGCCCAGCAGTTTCTGCGCCGGCTCGAGCTGCCCCAGCCCCTCGGCAAAGCCTCGCGCAGCCAGCAGATAGGCCCGCGGGATGTGGGGGTAGTCGGGGAAGCGGCCGTGCAGGTTGCGCAACAGGCTGAGGCCTTCGCGCGTCTTGTGCCGTTCGATCAACGCTTGCGCCACCCGCTCGCAGACCTGGGCATCATCGGGCAGGTAATCAGCCTGCAACTGCCGCGCGTTGAGCAGTGCTGTGGCGGCCTGGGCCGGATTAAGCCGCGCAGCCAGCGGCAGGTAGTGAGCCAGATGGCGCAGGCAACGATCACGGGCATTCAGGCCGAAGAGCAGTTGGTGAAAGCGCTCATTGAGCTTTAGGTCATTGGGGGTACGCTCCAGCGCCCGGGTCAGCACCTCCAGAGCGGGACCGGTCTGCCCCTCCTTGACCCGCACCTCGGCCTCGGCCAGAGCGCGGCGGCGCAGATAGTCGTCCAGCGGATAGGTGCGCAAACCTCCCTCCTCCGCCACCGCGTAGCCCAGGGCGCCCTGATACTGGAATACCGCGTACCCCATCATGGCGCACATGACCACGCTGAAGTAGCCGAACAGCAGCGCGGCAATCGGCATCAACACCACCCGCGGCAAGCCGCTGGAGAGCATGTAGACCACCGCATCCGGCGACTGCCAGAGGATGAACAGGAAGGCCCAGAGGATCAGGTAGCGCCAGCCCATGGCCTTGATCACCTTGCCCACGTCTTCAGGGTTCAGCGCCGCCCCCAGTGTCTTGTCCAGGGCCAGGCGAATGATGCAGGCCGGGATGACCAGCTGCACACCCAGGGTCACCGCCCAGAACAACGCCTCGCTGCCAAAGTCGCTCACCACCCAGATCAGGCCGAAAGCAATGAAGAAGATCACCAGCAAGCGCCAGAACAGGCTGTAACCCTCACTGTCGAGCGCGCTACCCAGGGTTGGCGCGTCACGCCCGCCCAGGCTGGCTGACTCGATCACGCTCTGCAGGTATTTGGTCGCCACGCTGAACAGCGCTAGCCAGAGCAGCTTCCAGCTCGGCATGAACAGGCTGGCCAGGCTCAGCAGCGCGGCAAATATCAGCGGCGACGGTTGCAGGGCGTAGCGGAAGAAATGCGGGATGCGATCCCAGAAGGGCTGCGCGCTGTTAGCCGCCCCCAGAAAGGTCAGCTTGCCGCGGCACAACGGACAGGTCGGCGTGGTATCCGGCTCTTCGGCACTGAGGGGAATACAGCAGTCGCCGAAGTCCCGCTCGCAGGGCGTGCAATGCCAGGTGGCCGGTTGCGCCGGGTGGTAGCGGCAGTAGGTCTTGTCCATCGCCAAACATCCTTGTGGGTACTACACAAGGCACCATTGTCCGGGCAAATCGCAGGCAAAAAAAGAGGGCCCGCAAGCGGGCCCTCTTTCTATTTACTGCGCGTGCTTTGAGCTTAAACGCCCGAAGCCTTGGCTGCAGCAACGTCCTTGATGGACAGCTTGATACGGCCACGGTTGTCGACGTCCAGTACCAGCACTTCAACTTCCTCGCCTTCCTTCAGAACGTCGGTGACCTTCTCAACGCGAGCGTCGCTCAGCATGGAGATGTGCACCAGGCCGTCTTTGCCCGGCAGGATGTTGACGAACGCGCCGAAGTCGACGATGCGCTCAACCTTGCCGACGTAGATCTTGCCGATCTCGGCTTCCGCGGTGATACCCAGTACGCGCTGACGCGCGGCCTCGGCAGCTTCCTTGGTTTCGCCGAAGATCTTGATCGAGCCGTCGTCTTCGATGTCGATCGATGCCTTGGTCTCTTCGCAGATACCACGGATGGTCGCGCCACCCTTGCCGATGACGTCGCGGATTTTGTCCTGATCGATCTTCATCGCGATCATGGTCGGGGCGTTAGCCGACAACTCGGTACGCGACTGGGCAATGACCTGGTTCATCTGGCCGAGGATGTTCAGGCGCGCTTCCAGGGCCTGGCCCAGGGCGATTTCCATGATCTCTTCGGTGATGCCCTGGATCTTGATGTCCATCTGCAGCGCGGTGACGCCATTGGCGGTACCGGCAACCTTGAAGTCCATGTCGCCCAGGTGATCTTCGTCACCGAGGATGTCGGTCAGAACAGCGAACTTCTCGCCTTCCTTGACCAGACCCATGGCGATACCGGCAACCGGCGCCTTCATCGGCACGCCAGCGTCCATCAGGGCCAGGGAAGCGCCGCAAACGGAAGCCATCGAGGACGAACCGTTGGACTCGGTGATTTCCGAGACCACGCGGATGGTGTACGGGAACACGTCGGCGGCCGGCAGCATGGCCTGGACCGAACGACGGGCCAGACGACCGTGACCGATTTCGCGGCGGCCAGTGGCGCCCATGCGACCACACTCACCGACCGAGTACGGAGGGAAGTTGTAGTGCAGCATGAAGGGGTCTTTGCGCTCGCCTTCGAGGGTGTCGAGCAGCTGGGCGTCACGGGCGGTACCGAGGGTGGCAACCACCAGAGCCTGGGTTTCGCCACGGGTGAACAGGGCAGAACCGTGGGTCTTGTCGAGTACGCCGACTTCGATGTTCAGGCCGCGTACGGTGCGGGTGTCACGGCCATCGATACGCGGTTTGCCGTTAACGATGTTCTCGCGCACGGTGCGATATTCGATTTCGCCGAAGGCGTCTTTGACTTCGCCAGCGGAAGGCTGACCTTCTTCACCGGAGAACTTGGCGACCACCTGGTCTTTCAGTTCGCCCAGACGACCGTAACGCTCGTGCTTGACGGTGATGGTGTAGGCCTTGGAGATTTCGTCGCCGAACTCGCCACGGATGGCGTTCAGCAGCGCAGTGTTTTCCGGCTTGGCTTTCCAGTCCCAGGTCGGCTTGGCAGCTTCAGCAGCCAGCTCGGTTACAGCCTGGATAACAGCCTGGAACTCGTCGTGGGCAAACAGTACGGCGCCCAGCATCTGGTCTTCGGTCAGTTCTTTGGCTTCGGACTCAACCATCAGCACGGCGTCTTTGGTACCGGCTACGACCATGTCCAGGCTGGAGGCCTTGAGTTGCTCGTAGGTCGGGTTCAGCAGGTAGCCGGTTTCCGGGTGGAAGGCCACGCGTGCGGCACCGATCGGGCCGTTGAACGGGATGCCGGAGATGGCCAGGGCAGCCGAGGTGCCGATCATCGCAGCGATGTCCGGATCGGTCTTCTTGCTGGTGGAAATCACGGTGCAGATGACCTGCACTTCGTTCTGGAAACCTTCCGGGAACAGCGGACGGATCGGACGATCGATCAGGCGCGAGGTCAGGGTTTCTTTTTCCGAAGGACGCGCTTCACGCTTGAAGAAACCACCGGGGATCTTGCCCGCGGCGTAGGTTTTTTCCTGGTAGTGCACGGAGAGCGGGAAGAAGCCTTTGCTTGGGTCAGCAGTTTTGGCGCCGGTTACGGCGACCAGTACAGCAACGTCGTCGTCAACGGTGACCAGCACTGCGCCGGAGGCTTGACGGGCGATACGGCCAGTCTCGAGGGTAACGGTCGATTGACCGAACTGGAACTTCTTGATTACCGGGTTCACGGTGTTTTCCTTCTCTATTGTTGCCTTGGGGAAACTGGTGGAGCGGGGGCTAAGCCCCTGAAAACCTGTTCAGAACCGGGCTCGACAGAACCGGGTTGTGAACGGGTTTTAAGCATCTTGTAAGAGCCAAAAACAGGTCCTGCAGAAAGCCAGAAGCTGGAAGCCCCAAGCCTCGGCCGGTTAACCCGACTGCGACTTGTGACTTCCAGCTTCTCACTTCAGGGGTACGTCTTAACGACGCAGACCCAGGCGACCGATCAGGGCGCTGTAACGCGATACGTCTTTACCCTTCAGGTAATCCAGCAGCTTACGACGCTGGTTAACCATACGGATCAGACCACGACGGGAGTGGTGATCTTTACCGTTGACCTTGAAGTGGCCTTGCAGCTTGTTGATGTTGGCGGTCAGCAGGGCAACCTGCACTTCCGGGCTACCGGTATCGCCTTCAGCTTGCTTGTAGTCGGTTACGATTTGGGCTTTTTCTTCAACGCTCAGTGCCATGGTAATGGGCTCCTAGAGTGAACAGGCCAGGGACTATTCCCTGTATT
>JBBNAI010000020.1:0-3364 GCA_037994305.1 Pseudomonas sp.
GGCGCTCTGCGGCAATTGACCGCGCATCGCCACTACTGCGCAAGAATCCCTGATGCTAGAGTCGCCGCCATGAACCTTGCCCGCGATGACCGCTCGCTGATTGCATGGGTGCTGTACGCCAGCGTCCTGTTCAGTCTGTTCGCCTGCGGTATTCATCACGGGCAAATGAGCGGCCTGAGCCTGAGCGGTTTGAACGGTGCGTTCTGTACCGTGGGCAGCGACAGTGGCCCCGGTGTCGATCTCGGCGGTTCGGAGTCGACGCAGCAAGCCACCGCGTCGCTCAGCTGCCCGCTGTGTTCATCCTTCGCTGTCGCGGTGGCGATCAACTCGGCGAGCTGGGCCCTGGACTATGTACCGGGCAGCGCCGTGGCACCGATCATCGTGCGCAGCTGGGCGCAGCCACCGCCCCGTTATCAGTGGTCCTCGCTGAACCCCCGCGCCTCTCCTTTCTACTTCCCCGCAGTGAATCAAGCCGTCTGATTCGGTCGGTCTGCGCCCTGGCGTAGCCACACGAAGCAGCCATCACTATTCGCGTGGAAGTTGTCTCCATGACTATAAGAAACACCTCTGTGGTGCTGTTGCTCGGCGCCTGCAACCTGGCGTGGGCGGATCACGTGCCCGTTGAGCTGGACGCTCTGACCGTCGAGGGCACCCTCGACAAACCCTCGGGCGTGGAGCTCGACCAACCGATCAAGACCGGCTCGCGCCTGGGCCTGACCGCCCGTGAAACCCCGGCCTCGGTCAGCGTCGCCGACCGTCGCGTCATCGAGGAACGTGGCGCCAAGGACACCCAGGACGTGATCAACACCATGACCGGGGTCAACGCCTCGGCCAACCCGGGCTACGGCGGTTATGTGTCCTACCGCGGCTTCACCGCGGGGCAGGTCACCCAGCTCTACAACGGCATCGGCATGAGCTACAGCAGCGCCACGCGCCCGGTGGATGCCTGGATCTATGACCGCGTGGAATTGATCGGCGGCCCCTCGACCTTCCTCTACGGCGCTGGCGCGGTGGGCGGCTCGATCAACTACATCACCAAACTGGCCAGCCGCGAGGAACAGGCGGTGGAAGGGCGCGTGCGCTACGGCAGCTACGACAGCTCGGAGATGGCCATCGGCGTCAATCACGCGCTGAGCAGCGGCCCCGATCCCAAGCACTTCGCGCGCCTGGACGTCAGTCGCACGGCCGGCAACGGCTACATGGATCGCAACGAGCGTGAATCGACCAGCACGGCGTTTTCCATCCTCAGCGACCTGACGCCCAACCTCAGCCACACCCTGGCCCTGGAATACCAGGAGGACCAGGAAGACAGCCCCTACTGGGGCTCGCCGATCCTCAACCCGGTGGGCGGCACCATGAAGATCGACGAAGACCGCCGCTTCGAGAACTACAACGTCGCCGACGGCCGCTACGAACAGCGCGTGCGCTGGGTGCGCTCGATCATCGACTACCAGATCAGCGACAGCACCAGCCTGCAGAACACCCTCTATCACTACGACGCCCAGCGCGATTACCGCAACCTGGAGAACTACGTCTACAACGCCGACAACAGCCGTCTGGAGCGTGGCTCGGCCTACCTGCAACGGCACGATCAGCAGGTCGACGGCAACCGCTTCGAGCTGCGCCATGACGCTCAACTGTTCGGGCTGTTCAGCCAGTGGTCGGCCGGCCTGGACTACTCGGTGAACCAGCAGAAGCTGTACCCCAACGGCCAGTTCAGCTCCAGCCCCTATGACACGATCGACCCGGATCACTTCGACCCGGGCAGTTTCTACGACATCCCCGGCGTCAATGGCGGCCTGCAGAAGCAGCGCAAGCATGAGGTCACCACCCTGGCCGGCTTCCTGGAAAACCGCCTGGAGCTGACCGAGCGCCTGTCCTTGCTGACCGGCCTGCGCTACGACCATCTGCACATGGAGGTGACCAACTACGGCACGGTATCGGCCACCAGCCCGGCCTTCTTCGAGCGCACCTGGGAACCGGTTACCGGCCGCGTCGGCCTGGTCTACGCGCTGACCCCGGCGGCCAACGTCTACGTGCAATACAGCACCGCCGCCGATCCACCGGCCGGCTCGCTGGCCTCGGCGACCTACTCGCAGGTCGGCCTGTATGACCTGACTACCGGCGAGCAGTGGGAAGTTGGCAGCAAGTTCGACTTCCTCGATGGGCACGGGTCGGCCACCGTGGCGCTATACCAGATCGTCCGTCGCGACTTCACCGTGAAGGACTCCAACGACCCCAACCTGACCGTCCAGGCGGGGCAGCAGACCTCACGCGGCATCGAGCTGGCCGGCAAGCTGCAGGTCACCGCGAAGCTGCTGGCCGAAGCCAACTACGCCTACGTGGACGCCCAGTACGACGAGTTCAACGAGGCGGTGAGCGGCGTGTCGGTATCGCGCGAAGGCAACAGCCCGACCAACGTGCCGGAGAACGTCGCCAATGCCTGGCTGACCTACGACATCGCCCCGGCCTGGCAGGCGGGAGTGGACGCACGCTACGTCGATGCGGTGTTCGCCAATAACGCCAACACCCTCGAGGCACCGTCCTACACCCTGTACGGCGCCTTCGCCCGCTACCGGGTGGACGAGCACACGGCGGTGACCGCGCGGGTGCGCAACCTCACCGATGAGGTCTACGCCAAGCAGGCCTACGGCATGCTCTATTACATGGGTGCGCCACGTACCTTCGAGGTGGCTGTGGATACGCGGTTCTAAGGGAGGGCGGTATGGCGATCAAACGCTACCTGTATCTCTGGCACCGCTGGCTGGGCATCGGCCTGTGCCTGTTCATGGCGCTGTGGTTCGTCTCCGGGGTGGTCATGCTGTATGTCGGCTATCCCAAGCTGACCCCGGCCGAGCACCCGGCGCATCTGCCCGATCTGCCCTCGGCTGATTGCTGCGTCAGCCCGGGCCAGGCGCTGATCGCCAGCGGGCGTAGTGAGGCTCCGGCGACACTGCGCCTGAGCAGCGTCGCCGGCACGCCGCGCTACCTGCTCGGCTATGCCGACGGCACGCGCCTGGCGGTGGATGCCCGCAGCGGTGAGCGGATTACCACGGTCGATGCGCCCGCGGCGCTGGCTAGCGCGCGCCAGTTCGCGGGTGCGGCCCCGGTGCAGTACCTCGACCGTATACAGGAAGACACCTGGAGCCATTCGCGCGCCCTCGACCCGGATCGGCCGCTACACCGCGTGCAGGTGGCCGACGCGGCGGGCAGCCTGCTGTACATCTCCGGCCAGACCGGCGCGGTGGTGCGCGATGCCAGCCGCAACGAGCGCGCCTGGAACTGGCTGGGCGCCTGGCTGCATTGGCTCTATCCCTTGCGCGACAGCCCCTGGTGGGCGCAGATCGTCATCTACCTGTCGCTG
>JBBNAI010000021.1:0-3772 GCA_037994305.1 Pseudomonas sp.
CGCTCTGCCCGCTGCTGGCCATCATCACGCTGGGTACCGGCGCCTGGGCGGCGGCTTCGGCCCAGACCTTGTTGATCGCCACCAGGGCGTCGAGCTTGGGCTGCAGGGCGCCGTCCGCCTCGATCACGGCCTTGCGCGCATAGGCCTCGGCATCGGCGGTGATCTTGGTCGCCTGGCCGGTAATGCTGGCCTTGTCGCGCAGCAGTTCGGCGGTCTGTTTCTCGATCTCGGCGCGGCCTTTCTCGCGTTCGGCGTTGATGATCGCCAGTTGCTTCTCGGTTTCGGCCTGGGTGGTGCGCTCGATCTGGTCGCGCAGGGTTTCCTGGCGCCGGGCTTCCACTTCCTTTTCACCGCGGGCGGTGACCAGCAGCTTCTCTTCCTCTTCCTTCAGGCGGTTCTGTCGGGCCACAGCCAGCTCGGCCAAGGCCTGCTGGACCTTGACCATGCGCTGCTTGTACTGGGGATTGGGGTCGACGTTGGTGATGCGCGCCTCGACCACTTCCACGCCGTATTTGCGGAACTGCTGCTGTTTGCGGACCGGCAGGCCTTTGCTGTCGAGCACCTTCTCGGTAATGAACTGGCTGGCGTTGTTGTCGCCGAAGGTACCTTGCTCGGTGCCGGCCTGGAGGATGGCGGTCTGCGTTGGCTGGTGGCCACGCGGGCCGCGGATTTCACGGCGCTTGATCAGGTACAGACCGTCGTTGAGCTGGTTTTCGAACTCGGCGGCAAACTCGCTGCGTGCTCCGGCGTAGAAGTCATCGGCGCTCATCAGCGAGGCGGTGGCCTGCAGGGTTTCCTTGATCGCCGGGACCAGGGCGGTCTTGATGAAGTTTTCCGGGTTGCGGTACTCCTGGGCGATTTTCAGGAACTGCTCGCCAGCCGGCAGGCGAAAGCGCGCGGAAGACTCGACCTGGGCGTCGACGTTGCCGAGAAACACGATAGGGAAGGCTTCGATGGTGGCGCCCAGCGAGTCGTTGTCGCTGGTGTCATCGATGGCCAGGGCTTCGGTGAGCACCGACTGCACGCTCAGTGCCTTTTTCCACGGGGTGGCACGGCCGAACCATTTGGTGGCGTAGCCCACGTCGTCGACGATCTTCTCTTCACCGAAGATGGTCCGCACATGGGTGGCGAAGCCGGCTTCGTTGTAGAAGAACACGCCGTTGAAGGTGGCGAAGCCGATGACGGCGATCAGGGCGGGGAAGCCCAGGTATTTGAACAGTTGGCTCGAGGTAAACGGCATGCTCGTCGTTCCTTGACTGAGTGAAAGGTGCGCGAATGCTGCGCAGCACCGAATCTGCCGTCAAGTGCCCCGTTGCCAGGCTGTGGCTTGCCTCGCGCGGTATGGTGGCGAGTCAGGTGCTCGTAGGCCGGTTCTCAGAGCAGTACGAGCGAGTCGCCAACCTGCACCTGGCCGCCGTTCAGTACTTCGATATAGACGCCCATATCCGGATGGCCGTAGAGCTGCATCAGCGATTTAGGGATGCTCAGGTCGCGCTCGGCGGTGCTGGGGTTGACGTTGGTCGCCACGCAGCGGCGGGTGCGCAATACGACTTTGCCGATGGCGCTGCCGATGCGCACTTCACGACCGACCCAGTCCAGCTCCTCCCAGGGCGTCTGCGTACGGAAGTAGATGTTGGCGCGAAAGCGCAGGGGATCGACTTCCGCGCCGATGTCGCTGGCGAAGGCCTCGACCGAGGCCAGGTTGATCAGCGAGATAGCATTCATCATCGGTTCCGAGATCACGCTGACATCGGTGAAGCGGATGCCCTCGGCCTCGACCAACTGCGGGGTGCCCTTGAGGCGCTCGCCGAAGCGGCGCTGGAAGATGCTCGCCAGCGCCTGCCGGTCTTCCTCCAGGCCGAGGTTGAACGGGTGTTCGATGGCGTCCGGGCTGCGCAGGGTCAGCACGTTGCGCGCGGCGTCGTAGTCGCTGTGGTATTCGGCCAGCTGTTCCAGGTTGACCAGCACCAGGAAGTCGGTCTTCGGCCTGGGGCTGTAGCCTTCGGCCTGGAACTCCCATGCGCCGTTGGTGATGGCGAACTGGCGATCCAGGGGGAAGGCCTGTGCGGCCTGCAGCTCCACGGCCTGCAAGGCTTCGGCGCTGAGCCCTTTGACCGGGTAGCGGTAGAGGTTTTCGATGGGGTACATGGCGGCTGGCTCCACGCGGCGCAGGGCGGGTGCCCATCATGTCGCGTCGTGGCGTTGGCGGCACTACGTCAAACGGCGTAGGCCGGTGGGCCGTTAGAGCGCGAAGGGCGCCTGCTGGAAGCCGTTCTCGTCGACCTGCAGGGCCCAGGCCTGTTTGTCCCAATCGCCGAGCACGATGCGTTGTGCCGGTTGGCCAGCGACCTGTAATTCATGCACCGCCGGGCGATGGGTGTGGCCGTGAATCAGTGTGCGCACGCCAAAGGCGGCCATCACCTTCGGCACTTCCTCGGGGGTCACGTCGACGATCTCGCTGGCCTTCATCCGCGTCTGTGCGCGGCTTTCGTTGCGCAGCTTGCGCGCCAGCTTGTGCCGGGTGGCCAGCGGCAGGTTGCGCAGGATGAACAGCGACAGCGGGTTGCGCAGCAGGCGGCGCAGCTTCATGTAGCCGACGTCCTGGGTGCACAGGCTGTCGCCGTGCATCAGCAGCACCGGCTTGCCGTTGAACTGCACCAGGCTCGGGTCTTTCAGCAGGGTACAGCCGGCTTCGCGGCAGAATGCACGGCCGATGAGGAAGTCGCGGTTGCCGTGCATCAGGAATAGTTGGGTGCCGCTGTCGCTCAACTGGCGCAGGGCGGCGGCAATCTCGTGCTGGAACGGCGTCATGCCGTCGTCGCCGATCCATACCTCGAAGAAATCGCCGAGGATGTACAGGGCTTCGGCCGTGCGGGCGCGCGTCTGCAGGAAATGTAGAAACGCCCGGGTAATGTCCGGGCGTTGTTCTTCCAAGTGCAGATCGGAGATCAGCAGGATCATCGAATTACTCGACGATTTCGGCCTTCTCGATGATCACGTCGTCTACCGGCACGTCCTGGTGGCCGGACTTCATGGTGGTCGCCACGCCTTTGATCTTGTTGACCACGTCCATGCCGTCGGTCACCTGGGCGAATACGGCGTAGCCCCAGCCCTGCATGGTCGGTGCGCTGTGGTCGAGGAAACTGTTGTCAGCGACGTTGATGAAGAACTGCGCGGAGGCCGAGTGCGGCTCCATGGTGCGCGCCATGGCCACGGTGCCGACCTTGTTGGCCACGCCGTTGTTGGCTTCGTTCTTGATGGTGGCGCGGGTAGCTTTCTGCTTCATGCCCGGCTCGAAACCGCCGCCCTGGATCATGAAGTTGCTGATCACGCGGTGGAACACGGTGCCGTCGTAATGACCGCTCTTCACATATTCCTTGAAGTTGGCCGTGGTTTCCGGGGCCTTGTCTTCGAAGAGTTCCAGGGTGATGACGCCGTGGTTGGTGTGCAGCTTGATCATGGTATTCGCTCTCGGGTTACGGGCAACGCGGGTGGCATGGGTCGGCAGGGGAGGAGGGCAGAGCCTCGCTTTCGCGCCATATCGTCACGCCTGGTCGCTTTGCGGCTGTCAGGGGGTTGACGGGTTCGCTATCATACGGGCTTTGTTTTAGTCGGCCTACCCTGGGGCCGCGCCCTGTATACGCCAAGGACATCATGAGCAAGCCCACCGTCGATCCCAAAGTCAGCCCCGCAGCCGTCAACTTCCTGCGCCCGATCGTCCAGGCCGATCTGGACAGCGGCAAGTACGCCAAGATCATCACCCGCTTCCCTC
>JBBNAI010000022.1:0-3761 GCA_037994305.1 Pseudomonas sp.
CGGAAGGCCGACAGCGGGTACAGCACCAGGCCGACATCTACCGAGGCCAGCTCTTCGGTGGTGTACAGCGGCGTGGCGCCGAACTCGGTGATGTTGGCCAGGATCGGTGCCTTCACGCGGTCAGCGAAGGTTTTGTACATCGCCAGCTCGGTGATGGCTTCCGGGAAGATCATGTCGGCGCCGGCTTCGATGCAGGCAGCGGCACGATCCAGCGCCGAGTTCAAGCCCTCAACGGCCAGGGCGTCGGTACGCGCCATGATCACGAAACTGTCGTCGGTACGCGCATCCACGGCGGCCTTGATACGGTCGACCATCTCCTGCTGGGTAACGATTTCCTTGTTCGGACGATGGCCGCAACGCTTGGCGCCGACCTGGTCTTCGATATGAATGGCAGCGGCGCCAAACTTGATCATCGACTTCACGGTGCGGGCAACGTTGAACGCCGAAGCACCAAAGCCGGTGTCGACATCTACCAGCAGCGGCAGGTCGCATACATCGGTGATGCGGCGAACGTCGGTGAGCACGTCATCCAGGCCGGTAATGCCCAGGTCCGGCAGGCCCAGGGAGCCAGCCGCGACGCCACCACCCGACAGGTAAATAGCCTTGAAACCGGCGCGTTTGGCCAGCAGCGCGTGGTTGGCGTTGATCGCGCCGATGACTTGCAGCGGGTGTTCGCTGGCAACCGCATCGCGGAAACGTTGACCGGGAGTGTTCAAGCTCATGATTCACCTCGTGCAGTTGAAGGGGCGGCGCCTTGCCCTGTCTGGGCAATGAAATGGCGCTCGATATTGCGTTTGGATGCAGCGATATGCCGACGCATCAGCAGCTCGGCTAGCTCGCCGTCGCGCTCAGAGATGGCGTCGAGAATGCGGTGGTGCTCGTTGAAAGCGTGACGCGGGCGGTTCGGCGTGGCCGAGAACTGCAAGCGGTACATACGGACCAACTGGTACAGCTCACCGCAGAGCATCTGGGTCAGGGTCTTGTTGCCACTGCCCTGGATGATCTTGTAGTGGAAGTCGAAGTCGCCCTCCTGCTGGTAGTAACCGACGCCGGCCTGGAACGCGGCGTCCTTTTCATGCAGGTCGAGCACCCGGCGCAGCTCGTCGATCTCGGCCTGGGTCATGCGCTCGGCCGCCAGGCGACAGGCCATGCCTTCGAGCGACTCGCGGATTTCGTAGAGCTCGATCAACTCGCTATGGCTTAGCGAGACAACCCGCGCGCCAACATGCGGCACGCGCACCAGCAGGCGCTGACCCTCCAGGCGATGGATCGCTTCGCGCAGCGGGCCGCGGCTTATGCCATAGGTGCGCGCCAGCTCCGGCTCGGAAATCTTGCTGCCGGGGGCAATCTCACCACGCACGATGGCGGCCTGGATCCGGCGAAATACGCCCTCCGCCAAAGTGCCGGATTCATCTTGTTCGGTGCTGATCGGATCGGAAAGCTCAAGCATCATTGTCGACACTGTTTTCTGTTGTTGGCGAAAATTACGCCTTAAACAGCGTATCCGTCAAACATAAAAACAATATTGTCGACACTTTATGCAAGCCAAGAAACCCAACAAATCAGCTACTCAACCTGCAGAAACGCGCATAAGCGTCTGTCACAGCAGAAAAACCCCATGTTAGAATGCCCACCGCATGCGCCGGGCGGGACCTTTGCCATGCCTGCTAGACTGTTTTGGCCGGCTGTTTTACCGCCACCGGTCACCAGCCCCGACGACGCGACTACTCACAGGATTTATGAGACTCGAGCCCTTCGCCCTTCTGCTCTGTTGCGCCCTGCTTCCCGGCCTCAGTCTCGCCGCCGAAAAGACCGTGTACGGCCTGAACGAATACGTCAGCCTGGCCGACCTCGACCTGCAAGTCGCCGCCAAACTCGATACCGGCGCCAAAACTGCGTCCCTCAGCGCCCGCGACATCAAACGTTTCAAACGTGACGGCGAAACCTGGGTGCGCTTCTACTTGGCTATCGACGATGCCCACAGCCACCCGATCGAACGGCCACTGGCGCGCATCAGCAAGATCAAACGCCGCTCCGGTGACTTCGACCCGGAAGAAGGCAAAAGCTACACCGCGCGGCCGGTCATCGAACTCGAAGTGTGCATGGGCAAGGCCCGCCGCAGCATCGAAGTGAACCTGACCGACCGCAGTGCATTCCAATACCCGCTACTGATCGGCTCCGAGGCGCTAAAACGCCTGGACGCACTGGTCGACCCAAGCCTCAAATACGCTGCCGGCAAACCCGCCTGCACCCCAGACACCACCGCTGCCGAGTAATACTCATGCGATCCTTGACCCTGCATCTGAAAGTCCTTATCACCCTGCTGGTGACCGTGGGCATTCTGGTTACGGCCTACCAGATCTTCTATCTCGGCATCCCGGTGACCGAAGACGAGACTGATGACCTGTGGAACATCGACGCCAAAGTCGAGTTCCAGGCCAGCCCGCACGAACCGGTCAAGGTGCAGATGTTCGTACCGCCGCTGAACCAGAACTACGTCAGCCTGAACGAGAGCTTCATCTCGAATAATTACGGCTTCAGCATCAACCGTACCGAGGGCAACCGTAACGTGACCTGGTCGGCGCGCCGCGCCAATGGCAACCAGACCCTCTATTACCGCCTGGTGCTGACCAAGCGTTACAGCGGTGAGCCCGCAAAGGCCAAAGGCCCCATCTACCGTGACAGCATTCCGGTGGACGGCGCCGAGAAGATCGCCGCAGAAGCCCTGCTGGCGCCGATTCGCCAACACTCGGCGGACATCGAAACCTTCATCAGCGAAACCATCAAACGCGTCAACAACCTCAACGACGATAACGTCAAGCTGCTGATGTCCGGCGACACCTCGTCGCCGAACAAAGCCCGCATCATTGAGCTGCTGCTATCCATCGCCCACGTGCCCATGGAGCGCGTACACGCCATCGTCCTGGCCAGTGACCTGCCGCAGAGCCCGGAGCTGTGGCTGCGCAGCTTCAATGGCGAGAACTGGCTGTACTTCAACCCGGATACCGGCGAGCAAGGCCTGCCGGCCGATCGCCTGGTCTGGTGGACCGGTGACGACCCACTGGTGAAACTGGAAGGCGGCAAGAAGGCGCAAGTGACCTTCACCCTCAATAACAGCGAAATGAACGCCATTCGCCTGGCCAAGCTGACCGACGAGAACACCGACGTCGACTTCCTCGAATACTCGCTGTACGGCCTGCCGCTGCAAACCCAGCAGACCTACCAGATCATGATCATGATCCCGATCGGCGTGCTGGTGATCCTGATCCTGCGCAACCTCGGCGGCCTGCAGACTCTTGGTACCTTCACTCCGGTACTGATCGCCCTGGCCTTCCGTGAAACACAACTGGGCTTCGGCATCGTGCTGTTCACCATCATTACCGCCCTCGGTCTTTCGCTACGCTCGTACCTGGAGCACTTGAAGCTACAGATGCTGCCGAGGCTTTCGGTGGTGCTGACCTTCGTGGTGGTGCTGATCGCCGTGATCAGCCTGCTCAGCCACAAGCTGGGCCTGGAACGCGGCCTGTCGGTCGCCCTGTTCCCGATGGTGATCCTGACCATGACCATCGAACGCCTGTCGATCACCTGGGAAGAACGTGGCGCTTCGCACGCCTTCAAGGTCGCAGTCGGCACGCTGTTCGCCGCCACCCTGGCGCACCTGCTGATGACCGTACCGGAGCTGACCTACTTCATCTTCACCTTCCCGGCAGTGCTGCTGGTCATGGTGGGCTTCATGCTGGCAATGGGTCGCTACCGCGGCT
>JBBNAI010000023.1:0-4988 GCA_037994305.1 Pseudomonas sp.
CCGTAGAGCAGGCCCAGGCAGGTGCGCTGCAGGCTGGCCAGGGTGCTCAGCCACAGCTCGCCACTGGCGAGCAGTTCGGCCAGGCCGGCGCCGATCTGGCTCAGCGGCACGAAGGCGTAGGCGTGGCTGGCGCCCTGGCGCGACATGAACTCCCAGGCAGCCACCAACAGCAGCGGCAGGAGCAGACCGCGCAGCGGTTTGAGGTAACGCAGGACGATGTTCATGGGCGTGGCTTCCAGCGGAACAGGTGTTTTTCCAGCAGGCGAAAGCCGTAGTCGAGGGTGAAGCCGACCAGGCCGGTAACCAGCACGCCGACCATCACGATGTCGATGCGCATCATCTGCCGGCTCATCTCGATCATCTGCCCCAGGCCGCTGTCGGCGGCTAGCAGCTCGGCCGCCACCAGCACCATCCAGGCGCGGCTGAGGCTGATGCGCAGGCCGGTGACGATGGGCGGCGCGGCGGCCGGGAAGGCCACGTCCTTGAGCAGGCTCCACAGCGGCAAGCGGTACACCGCGGCCACATCGAAGTAGCTACGCGGAATGCCCTTGACCCCTTCGCTGGCGGCCAGGGCCACCGGGAAGAAGGCGGCCTTGGTGACGATCAGCACCTTGAAGGTTTCTTCCACGCCGAAGAACAGGATGAACATCGGGATCAGCGCGATCGAGGGGATCTGCCGCAGGGTGTGGAACAGTGGCGCGCAGTAGGCCTCGACGTTCTTCGACAGGGCCATGGCGGTGCCGAACAGCAGGCCGCTGCCGGCACCGATGGCGAAACCGATGCCCAGGCGGCTCAGGCTGTTCTGCAGGTGTTGGCGCAGCTCACCGCTGCCGAGCAGCTCGATGAACGCCTCGTACACGTGTTGCGGTGGCACCAGCAGTTGCGGCGGGTACCAGCCGGCGTTGGCCACCAGCGCCCAGGCCAGCAGCACGGCCAGCGGCGAGAGAAACCAGCTCAGGCGCGAGAAGGACTGTTGCAGCATTTCAACCCTCCTGTCCGAGAATCGGGGTGGTTAGCGGTTGCCGGCGTTGCTTGCGCAGCCAGCAGAACAGTGCGGCGACCAGCACCAGCGGAATCCAGCAGAAGAACAGGTTGCCGAGGCCGACGAAGTGGCTGATCAGCCCGCCGAGCATGGCGCCGGAAAAGCCGCCGAGCATGCCGGCCAGGTTGAACAGCCCGGAGATCTTGCTCTTGTCGACGCTGTGCTCGCCGAGCTGGGCCATGTTGACCAGGTGGATCAGCGCCGCTGCGGCGCTCAGCAGCACCCCGCCGGCGGCCAGCAGCCAGTAGCCGTGGGCGCTGCCGAGCAGCAGCAGGCCAGCCAGTGCCGCACTGAGGCTGGCGATATAGGCGAAGCGCCGGCCGCTGCGTTCGATCAGGTAGCCGAAGCCGAACAGGCCGGCTACCGAGGCCAGGCCCTGGATCATCACCAGGCTCACCGCCTCGGTCTGCGACAGCCGCGCCACGTCCATGGCGAGCAGGATGATGAAGGTGCCGAACAGCGAGTTGGTAGCGCCGGAGAGCAGTTCGATCAGGCAGCTCTCGGCGATCTCGACGTGTTCGAGCATGGCTTTCACCTGGGTGAAGATGCCGCCCAGTTCGGCGGCCGTGTCGGCCTCCACCGGGACGATCTGCTCGCCCTCCCAGAAACCCAGGCTGTACACCGCCATCAGGCCGAAGCACAGGCCGATCACCACGAAACCGAAGGTGAAGCCGCTGCTGCCGCTCAGCCAGTTGCCCAGCAGTGGGCCGAGCAGGCCCATGCCCAGGGTCAGCGAGCCACGGTACCAGCCGGCCTTGTCGTTGCCGATGCGCTTGAGCTGACGCAGGAAGGCGCTGTTCATGGCGACGATGCGAAAGGGGATGCACAGGCCGATCAGCAGGCGGGCGAAGGCCAGCCACAGCCAGCCGCCGAACAGCGGGATGGCCAGGTTGAGCAGCATTGGCCCGAGGCTGGCGAGGAAGTACACCCGGCGCGCGCCGAAGCGGGCGATGACAAAGCCGGCGGGCAGGGTCAGCAGCACCATGCCCAGCGACTCCATGGCCGAGATGATGCCGAGCTGCATGGCGTTGGCGCCGATCTCGATGGCGTACAGGGTGGTGATGATCTTCGCCATGCCGATGGTGGCGCCACTGAAGGCCGCCAGCAGCATGAAGTTGGCGAGGAAGGCGCCGGGGCGCCGTGCTGTTTCAGACGGCGACATTGATGGTCTCCAGCAACTGCTCGAACGGCCTCGGCTCGATCCACTGGCGCACGTCGAAACCGCGCGGGATGAAGTCCCAGCGCTCGAGGAAATCGGTGAGGTCCTGCAGCGCACCGATCGAGCGCTCGGCCAGGTTGGTCTGCAGGCGCAGGTGGGCGTCGTCGCCATAGGCGTTGGCCACCCAGTACTCGCTGGTGTTCAGCTCGCGGGCGAGGAAACGCCGGGTGTCCTCGGGGTGGGCCCAGGCCCACTGCTCGGCGCGCAATACGGTATTGAGGATCAGCGTGGCGGCGTCGAAGTGCTGGTCGAGCAGGTGCTGGTCGACGGTCAGGGTGCGCGGCGTGCCGATGTTGGCGCGGATCAACGGGTCGGGGTGCGAGCCGACATCGACGATGACGCGCAGGCCGAATTCGTCGGCCAGCTGCAGGCCGTGGGCGCCCTTGAGGAAGATCGCATCGATGTCGCCGCGCAGCAGGCCGATCAGCTCGTTGTTGCGCTGGCGCACGCGGTTGCCGTTGAAGGTGATCTGCGCGCCGTAGACGTGGCGCACCGGGTCGTCGCTGTAGGTGCCGCCGTAGGGGTAGTCGACCAGCTCGACCTCGTCGACGCGCAGGCCTTCCAGGCTCAGGGCGTTTTCCAGGCCGCGCAGGGCCTGGGCGCGGGTGAAGTCGATCTGCACGTTGGCCCACTTGGGCAGGCCGAAACGGCGGTTCTTCAGGTCGCGGATGCTCTGCACGCCGCTGTCGGGGCTGGTTACCAGCAGCTGCACTTCGTCACTCCAGGACAGGCCGATCACCCGCGTGGCGCGGCCGGTGGCCTTGGCCCAGATGGCCGGGATGTTGCCGCCGTGGCGTACCGAGTTGTGCAGGTGATGGTCGTAATGGGCCTCGCGCACTTCGCGGTCAGACGATTCGCGCAGGGCCTGAATGCGTGTGCCGAACGGCTGGAAGGCTTGCGCCAGGCGGCCGGATTCGACGGCAATGCCGAGCCCGGTCGGTACCGGGCTGTGGGTGTACCAGAGGGTGTCCAGGGGTGTGCTCATAAACTAACGGGGTTCCACAAAAGCCTGCCCCGCGACCGTTGTCGGCGCGGGGCAGGGAGAATCAGCCGGCGCGCTTGGCGACTGCGCTGAGCAGGGTTTCCAGCGGGCGCGGGTCGATCCAGTCGCGCACCGAGAAGGTCTGCGGGATGAAGTTCCAGCGCTGCAGGAAGTCGGTGAAATCCTGCAGGGCGACGATGGAACGCTCGTCGAGGTTGGTGCGCAGGCGCTGGTGGGCGTCGTCGCCATAGGCCTGGGTGACCCAGAACTCGCTGCTGTTGGTTTCGCGGGCCAGGTAGCGGCGGGTGTCGTCCGGGTGGGTCCAGGCCCATTCCTCGGCGCGCAGTACCGAGCTGAGGATGCCGACCGCGCTGTCGTAATGTTGATCGAGCAGGTTGAGGTCGACGCTCAGGGTGCGCGGTGTGCCGTTGTTGGCGCGGATCAGCGGTTCCGGGTGCGAGCCGGTGTCGATCACCGTGTGCAGGCCGAACTGCTGGGCCAGTTGAGCGGCGCTCGCGCCTTTGAGGAAGATCGCGTCCACCTCGCCGCGCAGCAGGCCGACCAGCTCGGCGTTCTGCCCGCCACGCCGGCCGCCGAATGCGGCCAGGCCGTTGTTGTGCTGCGCCGCTTCATCGCTGAAGGTGCCGCCTTGCAGGTAGTCGACCAGCTCGACGTCGCTGACCTCCAGGCCTTCCAGCTTCAGCGCGTTCTCCAGGCCGCGGATGGCCTGGGCACGGGTGAAGTCGATCTGCGCGCTGGCCCAGTTGGGCAGGCCGAACTTGCGACCCTTGAGGTCCTTGGCGGTTTTGATGCCGCTGTCCGGGGTGGTCAGGATCAGCTGCACCTCGTCGGCCCAGGACAGGCCGATCACCCGCGTCTCGCGGCCGCTGGCGCGGGCCCAGATGGCCGGGATGTTGCCGCCGTGGCGCACCGAGTTCTGCAGGGTGTGGTCGAAGTGCGACTCGCGCACGGCCTGGTTGTCTGACTCGCGCAGCGACTTGATGGTGGTGCCCTGGGCGCCCAGGGTTTCCTCCAGCCAGCCTTTCTGCACGGCGATGCCGAGGCCGGTCGGGACCGGGCAGCGGGTGTACCAGAGCGTATCCAATGTTTGGCTCATGTTGCGTTTCCTTCCTGGTTAGGCGCTTTTCAGTGCGGCGGGTTGGCTGGCGGATTGCGGGGCGCTGGCATGCACCAGTGGCAGGACTTCCTGGCCGATGCGCAGGGCTTCTTCGAGGTGTGGGTTGGCAGCCAGGATGAAGGTGGAGAAACCGGCGTCGCGGTATTCGGCGAGGCGCTCGGCGACGTTCTCGTGGCTGCCCACCAGGCCCACGGTCGGGCCCGGCTTGGCCTTGCCGAAACCGGCCCACAGGTTGGGGCCGAGAATCAGGTCGTCGAAGCGCTCGCTGTTCTGGTGGTAGGCGGTCTGGCGCGCCGCGCCGACCGAGTCGGAGCCGCTGGCGAAGTGCTTGATCGCCGCGCTGGTCTTGGCGTCGATGCGTTCGTACTGGCGGCGCAGTTCGCTCCAGGCGGCCTCTTCGGTTTCGCGGGCGAACAGGTCGATGCGGATGCCGAAGCGCACCTCACGGCCCTGCTTGGCAGCCAGCTCACGCACGCGCTCGAGGTGCGGCTTGAGCTTGTCCACCGGCTCGGCCCAGTTGAGGTAGACGTCGGCGTGCTTGGCCGCGACGTCCAGCGCCGGGTCGGAGAAACCGGAGAAGTACACGCCGGGCTTGCGCTCGTTACGC
>JBBNAI010000024.1:0-1130 GCA_037994305.1 Pseudomonas sp.
CCCAGCGCCGCTTCGTCTACTTCGGGGACGTCTGCCGCCCGTTGCAGCAGCTGCGCGGCAAGCTGGGTTTCGTAGGCGTGGTAGCGGGCCAGGTACAGGCGCTGGCCGTCGAGGATCAGCGGGGCGAAGTCACCCGGCGCGCCGACCAGGGCGCTGGCCTGCAACTGCGCCTGCCAGTCGGCAAGGCTTGGCAGGCTGAAGGCGAACTCGGGCCAGGGCCGGCGACCGGCCAGGCGCTGCAGCGGCAGGCAGACGTCACCACCGGCCAGGGCCTCGGTACACAGCGCAGCAGCAGCCAGCACGGCCTCCGGTGCCTGCGGATCAAGACGGCGCAGGCTGTCGACCAGGGCGCGTTCCAGCGGGCCGAGGGGCAGATCGGAGAGCGTCATGGCGCGACCTTAATCGTAGGAGCGATGCGCATCACTGACCCTCCGCGAACAGTCGGTCGAGGGCATCCAGCAGCTCATCGCTAGGCCGGGCGAAGTACACCCCGGCCTGCGGCATGCCACGCAGGAACAGGTAGTAGGCGCCGCCGAGCTGCGCATTGTCGAAGTCCGCCAGACGCTGACGCAGGAAACGCCGCAGTGCCACCAGGTAGATCAGGTACTGCAGGTAGTAATGCTCACCGGCCAGAGCCTGCAGCAGGCGCTCGCCGCCGTAGTGACTGGCGTCCGGGCCGAGCCAGTTGGACTTGTAGTCGAGGATGTACCAGCGCCCCTCATGCTCGAAGGTGAGGTCGATGAAGCCCTTGAGGAAGCCCTCCAGGCTGTCGAACTCCAGACGCTCGGCGGCCAGGCGCAGCGGCTCGGCCAGGCCCATGGTGGGGTCGGCGAGCAGCACGCGCAGGCGCTGCACATCGAGATTGGCCACCGGAAAGGTGAAGCCCAGCTCGGGCAGGCGGCGAGCACGCTGCAGGCTGGCCAGGGTCAAGCCGCTGCCGTCGAGATCGGTGTCCAGTACCCGCTGCAACTGCTCGCCGGCAATTGCGCTCCACAGCTCGGCGTCGATGCCGTGGGCGGTCAGCGCCGGGGCGATCAGCTCGGCCAGTGGCGCCTTGTCGCGCGCCCAGTCTTCGAGGATCGCGTGCAGGCAGGTACCGGCCCGCGCGCCACGGGGGAAGGCGAAGAAAC
>JBBNAI010000025.1:0-1086 GCA_037994305.1 Pseudomonas sp.
CGCGATTCTGCCCGCCGTTGCCGGGGCGCGCACCGCGTGGGCCGTCGACCTTCTCGCCGGGGGTGTCGCTCATGCGCATGGTCAGGCCGACGCGGTTACGCGGGATGTCCACTTCCATCACTTTCACTTTGACGATGTCGCCGGCCTTGACCACCTCATACGGGTCTTTGACGAATTTCTCCGACAGCGCGCTGATGTGCACCAGGCCGTCCTGATGCACGCCGATGTCGACGAAGGCGCCGAAGTTGGTGACGTTGGTCACCACGCCTTCCAGCACCATGCCCGGCTGCAGGTCCTTGAGGGTTTCCACGCCGTCTTGGAACTCGGCAGTCTTGAACTCCGGGCGCGGGTCGCGGCCGGGTTTGTCGAGTTCCTTGAGGATGTCGGTGACGGTCGGCAGGCCGAAGCTCTCATCGGTGAACTGCTTGGGATCGAGGCGTTTGAGGAAGCCCGAATCGCCGATCAGCGAGCGGATGTCGCGGCTGGTGCCTTCGGCGATGCGCTGCACCAGGCGGTAGGTTTCCGGGTGCACGCCGGAAGCGTCCAGCGGGTTATCGCCGTTCATTACACGGAGGAAGCCGGCGGCCTGCTCGAACGTCTTCTCGCCCAGGCGCGAGACCTTCTTCAGCTCGTCGCGGGTCTTGAAGGCGCCGTTGGCATCACGGTGGCTGACGATGTTCTGCGCCAGGGTCGCGTTGAGCCCGGAGATGCGTGCCAGCAGGGCGACGGAGGCGGTGTTCACGTCAACGCCGACGGCGTTCACGCAGTCTTCCACTACCGCGTCCAGCGAGCGCGCCAGTTTGAGCTGCGACACGTCGTGCTGGTATTGGCCGACGCCGATGGATTTCGGGTCGATTTTCACCAACTCGGCCAGCGGGTCCTGCAGGCGGCGGGCGATGGACACGGCGCCGCGCAGCGACACGTCCATGTCGGGGAATTCCTTGGCGGCCAGCTCGGATGCCGAGTACACCGAGGCGCCGGCTTCGCTGACCATCACTTTGGTCAGCTTGAGGCCCGGCAGCTTCTTGATCAGGTCGGCGGCCAGCTTGTCGGTCTCGCGGCTGGCGGTGCCGTTGCCGATCGAGA
>JBBNAI010000026.1:0-1123 GCA_037994305.1 Pseudomonas sp.
GACCATTCCGGGCATGCCCACTTTCATGTTCTGACGAGAGTTTGCCCATGAGCGTACGTAACCAGATCACTGCCCTGCAGGCCGCCATCAGCCAATCGGTGCTGGGCCAGGACGACGTCATCCGCCAGGTCCTGCTGGGTCTGCTGGCCAACGGTCACCTGCTGCTGGAAAGCCTTCCCGGCCTGGCCAAGACGCGCACCGTCAAAGCCCTGGCCCGCCATATGGATACCAAGATGAGCCGTATCCAGTTCACCCCCGACCTGTTGCCCTCGGACATTACCGGCGCCGAGGTGCTGCACCAGGTCAACGGGCAGAACGAGATCCGCTTCCAGCCCGGACCGCTGTTCGGCAACCTGATCCTCGCCGACGAGATCAACCGCGCGCCGGCCAAGGTCCAGGCCGCGCTGCTCGAAGCCATGGAAGAACGGCAGATCACCGTCGCCGGCACCAGCCACAAGATGCCCGAGCTGTTCATCGTGCTGGCCACGCAAAACCCCATCGAACAGGAAGGCACCTACCCGCTGCCCGAAGCGCAGATGGACCGTTTCCTGATGAAGGTACTGCTCGACTACCCGCAGCCCGCCGACGAGAGCAAGGTGCTACGCCTGCTGCGGGACGAAGAACAGGCACTCGGCGCCGGCACTGCTGCCGCCCAGCCGTTCACCCTTGCCCAGGACGTGATCTTCGCCGCACGCAAGGAAGTCAGCGCCGTGCAGGTGGCCCCGGCCATCGACAGCTACCTGATCGACCTGATCAACGCCACGCGCCACCCGGCCGACTACGACGCCGACCTCGCCCGCTGGATCGCCATCGGTGCCAGCCCGCGTGGTGGCATCGGTCTCGACCGTGCGGCCCGGGCACATGCCTGGCTGCAGGGCCAGGACTTCGTCTCGCCGGACGATGTGCGCGCCGTCCTGCACCCGGTGCTACGCCACCGCCTGCAGTTGAGCTACGACGCAGTGGCCGACGGCATCAGCGCCGACCAGGTGCTCGATCGCCTGCTCGACAAAGTAGCCATCCCGGCCTGACGGAGCCCGCCATGCGCGATGCCGACGGATTCGTCTACGCCTCCCTGCCCCAGCTGATGGCGCTGGAGTTCAAGGCGCGCGGCTTGAGCTTTCTC
>JBBNAI010000027.1:0-7200 GCA_037994305.1 Pseudomonas sp.
GTCTAACCGTAAGCGAATGAAGTATTCAGATGATTCTTGATTGAATAGCAAGGTTAAGCCTGCATCGTAAGGGAAAAAGTTATAACCGAGAAACTCAATGACAGTGCCGACATTGTGGATTTTGTAGTCATAGTCTTGAAATTGCTTGGAGATAATATATGTTTTCCCTTTTGTAAGGTGTTGATATGTTGGCTTGAGGTTTTCTAAATGCTCAGAAGATGCAATATTTTTAGTGCTATTTTTTGAAAATAGGCTGAGAAACTTACTGAGCATAACTAAAGACACCTAACGTTTGGTTAAGGGGCCGCGGAACGCGGTCCCGAACGAGCGAAGCGAGTGACTTGAACCAGTAGTTAGAAGTATGTGGCACGACAGCGCTCTAAAATCTGGAGTCGTTCTCACAAGGCTCCCCGTCATGGTCACCATCCATTTTGGTGTTAGGGCAGTGCCTTACAAAATACTCGGCCTCTGCTCTTGAGCGCATTTGGCTGCAATGTTGCCGGCCATCACATGAGAAGCTTTCTGTTGGCTGTGATAGTGCGGTTACAGGCGCTTGGTATTCCTGAGGCTCTGGCGCTATCTCTGCTTGCGTTGTGGCGATATTCTTCTGGTAGTAGTTCCAGCCAACAAATGCGAGCAGCGCGTAAATTATTAGTTTCTTCAAGAGTTCACCAATTTCTATTCATGCTTCTAACTATTATTAGGCGACATTGCTGTCGCATAACATCCGAGCGATGTGTCGGATAACGTTCCTTGTCGTCTTGCAAGTCCTTGTCTAGCTTGGAGGTGGTCGCGAGGAACGCGACGGCTCTCAGGGGAAAGCGACATGGACGACGGCAAGCCCAAGCTGTTGACGCAGGTGCGTCAGCAGATTCGAGTAAGAAACTATTCCATCCGTACCGAAACTGTCTATGCCGAGTGGGTGAAGCGCTATATCCGCTTTCATCAGTATCGTCATCCGCTGGAGATGGGGGCGGCGGAGATAGAGGCTTTTCTGACGCATTTGGCGGTCACGCGCAATGTGGCCGCTTCTACGCAGAACCAGGCATTGGCTGCGTTGCTGTTTCTCTATAAGGAAGTCTTGAAGGTCGAGTTGCCTTGGCTGGACGGTGTTGTGCGCGCCAAGAAGCCTGCGCATTTACCGGTGGTGTTAACGCGGGAAGAAGTGGCGCGGGTATTGGAACAACTGGTTGGGGTGCGCTGGATGGTGGCCACGCTGTTGTACGGTGCGGGGTTGCGGCTGCTGGAGGCGCTGCGGTTGCGCGTCAAGGATGTGGATTTCGCGCGGGGCGAGATTCTGGTGCGTGATGGCAAGGGACAGAAGGATCGGGTGACCATGTTGCCGCGACGTCTGGTTGAGCCATTACGCGAGCATCTGCTCAAGGTGGAGGCGCTGCATCAGCGTGATCTGGAGGAGGGCTTTGGGCGTGCCAACTTGCCCTTTGCGCTGGCGCGCAAGTATCCGAATGCGGCTGCGGAATGGGGTTGGCAGTTTGTTTTTCCTTCAGGTAATCGCTCGAAAGACCCTCGCTCGGACGGTATTTTTCGCCATCACGTGCATGAAAAGACCATCCAGCGAGCAGTCCGTGAGGCGGTTAAGCGGGCCGGATTGATCAAGCCGGCCACGCCGCACACCTTTCGCCATTCGTTTGCTACCCATCTGCTGGAGAGTGGCCAGGACATTCGCACGGTGCAGGAGTTGCTAGGTCATGCGGATGTGAAGACCACGCAGATCTATACACATGTGCTGAATCGCGGCGGCTTGGGGGTTATCAGCCCGCTGGATCGCGTATAGACGGGCGTTATACCCGACAGCTGAGGGGTTGTCGGCTTCGCCGCGGTGTTCCTCAACCCAACTTACGGCCACAAAAAAGCCCCGCATGAGCGGGGCTTTTCAATACCGGGTCTGAATTCAGACCGGTTCGGCCCAGAGGTCGTACTCGTCGGCGTCGGTGACGCGCACTTTGATCTTGTCACCCGGCTTCACGGCGGTGGTGTCGATGAATACGTTGCCGTCGATTTCCGGGGCGTCGGAGTAGGAGCGCCCGACCGCGCCTTGCTCGTCGACTTCATCGATCAGCACTTCGATTTCCTGGCCGATCTTCAGCTGCAGGCGCGCGGCGCTGATGGCTTGCTGGTGGGCCATGAAGCGGTCCCAGCGGTCCTGCTTGACGTCGTCCGGGACGATTTCCAGGTCCATGTCGTTGGCCGGGGCGCCGTCTACCGGGGAGTACTGGAAGCAACCGACGCGGTCGAGCTGGGCTTCGGTCAGCCAGTTGAGCAGGTACTGGAAGTCTTCCTCGGTCTCGCCGGGGAAGCCGACGATGAAGGTGGAGCGGATAGTCAGCTCGGGGCAGATCTCGCGCCATTGCTTGATGCGCGCCAGGGTCTTGTCTTCGAAGGCCGGGCGCTTCATGGCCTTGAGCACTTTCGGGCTGGCGTGCTGGAAGGGGATATCGAGGTACGGCAGCAGCTTGCCGGCGGCCATCAGCGGGATGACGTGGTCGACGTTGGGGTACGGATAGACGTAGTGCAGGCGCACCCACACGCCCATGCTCGACAGCGCTTCGCAGAGCTCCAGCATGCGGGTTTTCACCGGCTGGCCGTTCCAGAAGTCCATCTTGTACTTGAGGTCGACGCCGTAGGCGCTGGTGTCCTGGCTGATCACCAGCAGTTCCTTGACGCCGGCCTTGACCAGGCGCTCGGCCTCGCTGAGCACGTCGCCCACCGGGCGGCTGACCAGGTCGCCACGCATGGAGGGGATGATGCAGAAGCTGCAGCGGTGGTTGCAGCCTTCGGAAATCTTCAGGTAGGCGTAGTGGCGCGGGGTCAGCTTGATGCCTTGCGGCGGCACCAGGTCGATCAGCGGGTTGTGCTCGGCCTTCGGCGGGATCACGTCGTGTACGGCATTGACCACCTGCTCGTACTGCTGCGGGCCGGTGACGGCCAGGACGCTGGGGTGCACGTTGCGGATGTTGCCTTCTTCCACACCCATGCAGCCGGTGACGATGACCTTGCCGTTCTCGGCGATGGCTTCGCCGATCACCTCGAGGGATTCAGCCTTGGCGCTGTCGATGAAGCCGCAGGTGTTGACCACCACCACGTCGGCATCCTCGTAGGTGGCTACGATCTCGTAACCTTCCATACGCAGTTGGGTGAGGATGCGTTCGGAGTCGACGGTGGCTTTGGGGCAACCAAGCGAGACGAATCCGACTTTGGGGCTGGCGGTGGACATGGGGGCTAACCTCGATGGGCGCTCGCGGTGCTGTGTGAACACGGGGTTCCACGGCATCCGGTTTGGCGCCTCTGATCAAAAAGTGCGCAATTCTAGCGGCAGGTCTCGTGCTTGACCAGCCTTGGTGGATGACTGATCTATGCTCTGCCGGTAGCTGGTGGGCGCATTAGGGCCCTTGCCAGCGCTCCCTGGCCGGCGCAGGATGCGCGCCGTCCGTCTGACTGGAAAGAATTCATGAGCGAAGTTGCCGCCGATCAGCCCAAACATGGCTCCGCTACGTCCTCCTCGATTGGCCTGTTGGTGGGCGCGGTCGGGGTGGTTTACGGCGATATCGGTACCAGTCCGCTGTACACCCTGAAGGAAGTGTTCGCCGGCCAGTACGGTGTGCAGGTCGGCCAGGAGGGGGTGCTGGGCATTCTCTCGCTGATCTTTTGGTCATTGGTCTGGGTGGTATCGATCAAGTACATGCTGTTCGTCCTGCGTGCCGACAACCAGGGCGAGGGCGGGGTGATGGCGCTGACCGCCCTGGCACGTCGTGCGGCGGCACCTTATCCACGACTGAAGGCGGTCCTGGTATTGCTCGGCCTGTTCGGCGCCGGGCTGTTCTATGGCGACAGCATGATCACCCCGGCGATTTCCGTACTGTCGGCGGTGGAGGGGCTGGAGATCGCCTTCGATGGCGTCGATCACTGGGTGGTGCCCCTGGCGCTGATCCTGCTGGTCGGTCTGTTCCTGATCCAGAAACATGGCACCGCACGCATCGGCACCCTGTTCGGGCCGGTGATGGTGCTCTGGTTCAGCGTGCTCGCGGCGCTCGGTATCTACGGCATCCTGCGCCAGCCGCAGGTGCTGCAGGCGCTCAACCCGTACTGGTGCGTGCACTTCTTCATCGCCCACCCTGGCATTGGCGTGGCGATTCTCGGCGCGGTGGTGCTGGCGCTGACCGGCGCCGAGGCGCTGTATGCGGACATGGGCCACTTCGGCCGCAAGCCGATCGCCCGCGCCTGGTTCTTCCTGGTGCTGCCGAGCCTGGTGCTCAACTACTTCGGCCAGGGCGCCATCCTCCTGGACAACCCGGCAGCGGCGCGCAACCCCTTCTATCTATTGGCGCCGTCCTGGGCGCTGCTGCCGCTGGTGGGGCTGTCGACCCTGGCCACCATCATCGCGTCGCAGGCGGTGATTTCCGGGGCCTTCTCCCTGACGCGCCAGGCCATCCAGTTGGGCTACATCCCGCGCATGCACATCCAGCACACCTCCAGCGAGGAGCAGGGGCAGATCTACGTCGGGGCGGTGAACTGGGCGCTGATGATTGCGGTGGTGCTGCTGGTGCTCGGTTTCGAGTCGTCCGGTGCGCTGGCCTCGGCCTACGGCGTGGCGGTGACCGGGACCATGCTGATCACCACCCTGCTGGTGTCGGTGGTGATGCTGCTGCTGTGGAAAACCCCGCGCTGGCTGGCGATTCCGTTGCTGCTCAGCTTCCTGCTGGTCGATGGCCTGTTCTTCGCTGCCAACGTGCCGAAGATCGTCGAGGGCGGGGCGTTCCCGGTGCTGGCTGGCCTCGGTCTGTTCATCCTGATGACCACCTGGAAGCGTGGTCGCCAATTGCTGGTGGATCGCCTCGACGAATCCGCGCTGCCATTGCCGTTGTTCATCAGCAGCATTCGCAGCCAGCCGCCGTTCCGCGCCCAGGGCACTGCGGTGTTTCTGACCGCGCGTTCGGATGCGGTGCCGCATGCCTTGCTGCACAACCTGCTGCATAACCAGGTGCTGCACGAGCAGGTGGTGCTGCTCACCGTGTCCAGCGAGGACGAGCCACGGGTGGCGCCGGATCGGCGTTTTGAGGTTGACGTTTACGGTGAAGGTTTCTTCCGGGTGATCCTGCACTTCGGTTTCATGGACGAACCCGACGTGCCGGCGGCGCTGCGCCTGTGCCATTTGAACGAGCTGGATTTCAGCCCGATGCGCACCACCTGGTTCCTCAGCCGGGAAACGGTGATCAGCACCAAGCGCTTTGGCATGGCGCGCTGGCGTGAGGTGCTGTTCGCCTTCATGTTGCGCAACGCCAACAGTAACCTGCGCTTCTTCAACCTGCCGCTGAATCGGGTGATTGAGCTGGGAACCCAGGTCGAGATCTGATTAGGCGTGGTTCCAGGTATAAAAAACGGCGCATCAGGCGCCGTTTTTTATTGGTTCGAGAGGGCTTAGCTGCGGCCTGGCAGCATGCGCGTCAGGGTGTTGTCGCGGCTGATGAAGTGATGGAACAGCCCGGCCACGGCGTGCAGGCCGATCAGCCAGTAGCCGGTGGTGCCGGCCAGTTCATGCCATTCCTTGATCTCTCCGGCCAGCGGCTTGTTCTCGGCAATCAGCGCCGGCAGCTGCAGGCCGAAGAACGGAATCGGCTTGCCCGCTGCGCTGAGGATCAGCCAGCCGGCCAGTGGTGCGCCGATCATCAGGGCATACAGCGCCAGGTGCATCAGCTTGGCCGGGATCGCCTGCCAGGCGGGAATGGCCGGCACGATCTTCGGTGTGGGCGCAATCAGGCGGGCCAGCAGGCGCAGCCAGACCAGGGCGAAGATGCTCAGGCCGAGCATGAAATGCCACTGTTTCAGCAGTTCGCGCGGCTCGCTGCCCTTGGGGAAGTTGCCGCGCAGCTCGATGCAGGCATATACGCCGATAATCAGGATCAGCATCAGCCAGTGCAGGGCAATCGACAGGCTGCCGTAGCGGTGTTCGGTGTTTTTCCAGCTCATCATGGTTCCTTATGTCCCGCATCTGGCGGCGGGCTTGTCGGTATTTTAGCCAGCGAGGCTTAAGGCTGTCTGAAGCTCGTCAGTTTTTCTGGCGTTGGCGAATGCCCTGCAGCAGGCGTTCGGCCAGGGCCGGGTAATTTCCGTCGTAGTGGTGGCCGCCCGGCAGTTGCAGCAGTTCGCCGGGCGCGTTGGGCAGGGTGCAGCCGCTTTCTGCTGCTTCTTCGCTGCCGTACACGCAGAGCAGCTTGGCGCTCGGCAGCTTGAGCAGTTCCGGCCCGGTGGCGGCTTCCGCGCCGACCTTGCCCAGCCAGCCCTGCACCTCGATCTCGAAATTGCCGCTGCGCGCCAGGGCCAGCAGCAGGATGGCGTCGACCTGCTGCTGGTCGCTCGTCTTCAGCTGGTTATAGAAGGCTGGCAGCACATCGGCGCCGAAGGAGTAACCCGCCAGGATGAAGCGCTTGGCGCCCCACTTCTCGCGATACAGCTGCATCAGCTGGCTGAGGTCGCGGGCGCCTTGTTGCGGGCTCTTGTGCTGCCAGAAGTAGCGCAGGGCATCGATGCCGACCACCGAATAGCCGCGCTTGGCCATCTCGGCGGCCACGTCACGGTCCAGGTCACGCCAGCCGCCATCACCGGAATAGAACAGGGTGACGGTGTCGCTGTGTTGCGCTGCCGGCACTTCGACCACCGGCATGGCTTCGCCCTGGCCTTGCAGCAGGCTGCGCAGCTGCTCCAGCAGCAATTGCGGCAGGGGCGTGTCGTAGGCGCCGATCAGGGTTTCGGCGTTGCTCTGGCTGCGCGCGAAGCGGGCGCTGGCATCGTCCGGGTTGTCGTTCCAGGCGATGGTCCAGTGGCCATGCTTGGCTTTCTGCGGCAGCGCATCGGTGCAGTCCGGGTGTTGCAGGCTGAAGCCCACCGACAGCGCGCGGACGTTGTCGCGCGTCTGCCCGGTCAGCCAGCGCCAGGCGAAGGCGCCCCCCTGGCCGATACCGGCCACCAGGTCGGGTTCGCCGCCAAGCTGTTGGCTGGCGGCCTGGAAGCGTTGCTGCTGAACGCTACAGCCTTTCTCCGGCAGGCTCAGGCTGGCGATGCGGGCGTTGTTGCTTTCAGCCAGGGCCAGCAGGTCGCTATCGCTCAGCGGCTGCTCGGGCGGTAGCAGCAGGATCACCCGCTTCTGTGGCGTGCCGGGCGGGCTGGCCAGGGTCAGCGTGCTGC
>JBBNAI010000028.1:0-8831 GCA_037994305.1 Pseudomonas sp.
CTACAACCCGTAAGGAGCATTCATGCGTCATTACGAAATCATCTTTCTGGTTCACCCGGACCAGAGCGAGCAAGTCGGCGGCATGGTCGAGCGTTACACCAAGCTGATCGAAGAAGACGGCGGCAAAGTACATCGTCTGGAAGATTGGGGTCGTCGCCAACTGGCTTACGCCATCAACAACGTTCACAAGGCTCACTACGTGATGCTGAACGTTGAGTGCAGCGGCAAAGCCCTGGCCGAGCTGGAAGACAACTTCCGCTACAACGATGCCGTGATCCGTAACCTGGTCATCCGTCGCGACGAAGCCGTTACCGGCCAGTCCGAGATGCTCAAGGCTGAGGAAAACCGCAGTGAGCGTCGTGAACGTCGCGATCGCGTTGAAACCGACTCCGCCGAAGGCGAAGACGGCGACAACAGCGACAGCAACGACAACGCTGACGAGTAATCCACGGATCTATTGAGGAGCCACTGTCATGGCACGTTTTTTCCGTCGTCGTAAGTTCTGCCGTTTCACCGCCGAAGGCGTGAAAGAGATCGACTTCAAGGATCTCAACACCCTGAAGGCCTACATCTCCGAAACCGGCAAGATCGTTCCTAGCCGTATCACCGGTACCAAGGCCAAGTACCAGCGTCAGCTGGCTGTCGCTATCAAGCGCGCCCGCTACCTGGCCCTGCTGCCCTACACCGACAGCCACGGCCGTTGATAACAGTCAGTCGACTGAGTAGTAAGGGATAACCGCATGCGTGCCTTGGCTGAGTTGATCATGCGCGGCCGCATGCAGGCCACCCTGGTGGTGGTCGGTTCGGCGGCAGTGCCGCTGTTGTTCTGGTTGAGTGCCGCTGCCAGCTGCCTAGTGCTGCTGCGGCGGGGGCCGAAGGATGCCGTTGGTATCCTTGCCTGGGCGATGTTGCCGGCTTTGGTCTGGTGGCATTTCGGCGAACCGCGCACCTTGATGGTGTTGCTGGGCTCGCTGGGGTTGGCGCTGTTGTTGCGCGCCGGCCACTCCTGGGTACGCGTGCTGCTTGGCAGCATGGCGCTGGGCCTGGTGTATGGCGTGGTTCTGGGGGCGGTGTTCCGCGAACCCATCGCGGATCTGGCTGGCGAGCTGCATAAGCTCATGCCGCAGATGCTCGAAGGGGTCTACCAGCAGTTCTCGGTAGATGAGCGAGCGCGCCTGGAGGCACTGATTGCACCGGTACTCACCGGATTGATGGCAGCACTGCTGCAGATCGTCAGCCTGCTGTGCCTGATGCTTGGGCGCTACTGGCAGGCGGCGTTGTACAACCCGGGTGGTTTCGGGCGCGAATTCAGCGCCCTGCGACTACCGCCGGCACTGGCCTTCGGTCTGTTGCTGGCCATGCTCATCGGTCCGAATCTCGGGGTTGAGCTGGCCATGCTGACGCCGCTGTGCAGTGTGCCGCTGGCGTTTGCCGGGCTGGCTCTGTTGCACGGATTGGGCTTGGCTCGGTTCTGGTTGGTGGGGCTGTACGTGACGCTGCTGCTGTTCATGCAGCTGATTTATCCGTTACTGGTGGCTGTGGCCATCGTCGACAGTCTGATTGATTTTCGTGGTCGCCTGGCGCGCAAGAACGGCGCCGGCCCTGCGAACGGTGAAGGTTAAAAGTTCAAGAGGTAAGACCCAAATGGAAGTTATCCTGCTGGAAAAAATCGCCAACCTGGGCAACCTGGGCGATAAGGTCAACGTCAAAGCTGGTTACGGCCGTAACTACCTGCTGCCGCAGGGCAAAGCTACCGCTGCTACCGCTGAGAACGTTGCTGCGTTCGAAGTTCGTCGCGCTGAACTGGAAAAGGCTGCTGCCGAGAAGAAAGCTTCTGCTGAAACTCGCGCTGCCCAACTGGCTGAGCTGGAAGTGACCATCACTGCCACCGCTGGCGACGAAGGCAAACTGTTCGGCTCCATCGGCACCCACGACATCGCTGATGCCCTCACCGCCGCTGGCGTTGAAGTGGCCAAGGCTGAAGTTCGTCTGCCGAACGGCACCATTCGCCAGGTTGGCGAATTCGACGTAGCTGTGCACCTGCACACCGACGTTGAAGCAACCGTGAAGGTTGTTGTCGTAGCTGCATAAGTCAGCCGACTTGCGGGCTTGCGCTGACGCGCAGGCCTGCTGACAATCGGGCACGTCATTGCATCTGCAGTGTCGTGCCCGTTTTCATTCTGGAAGAGCCTTTTGCAAAGCGCGTTTGCGCCCAGAGCCCCCTTTGCAAAAGCGTTCGCGCATTGGAATCACAGGTGCCATGAACGACATCAGCGTCCCTCAACAGTACGATCTGGAAACCGCCGCACTCAAAGTGCCGCCGCATTCCATCGAGGCTGAACAGGCCGTGCTGGGTGGCCTGGTGCTGGACAACAATGCCTGGGAGCGGGTGCTCGATCAGGTCTCCGATGGCGATTTCTATCGGCATGACCATCGCCTGATCTTCCGCGCCATCTTCAAACTGGCCGAGCGCAACTCGCCGTTCGACGTGGTGACCCTGGCCGAACAGCTGGACAAGGAAGGCCAGCTGCCGCAGGTCGGCGGCCTGGCCTACCTCGGCGAGTTGGCCAAGAACACCCCGTCGGTGGCCAACATCAAGGCCTATGCGCAGATCATTCGTGAGCGTGCCACCCTGCGCCAGCTGATCGGTATCAGTGCGGATATCGCCGACAGTGCCTATGCCCCCCAGGGGCGTACCGGCGAGGAAATTCTCGACGAGGCCGAACGCCTGATCTTTCAGATCGCCGAAGCGCGGCCGAAGACCGGCGGCCCGGTGGGCATCAACGACATCCTGGTCAAGGCCATCGATCGCATCGATTCGCTGTTCAACAACGGCGACGCGATCACCGGCCTGTCCACCGGTTTCGGTGACCTGGACAACCTGACCAGCGGCCTGCAGCCGGCCGACATGGTGATCGTTGCTGGTCGTCCCTCCATGGGTAAGACCACGTTCGCCATGAACCTGGTGGAAAACGCCCTGATGCGCAGCGACAAGGCGATCCTGGTCTACTCGCTGGAGATGCCGTCGGAATCCATCGTTATTCGTATGCTCGCTTCGCTCGGTCGCATCGACCAGACCAAGGTCCGTGCCGGCCGCCTGGACGACGACGATTGGCCACGCCTGACCTCGGCGGTCAACCTGCTCAACGACCGCAAGCTGTTCATCGACGACACCGCCGGCATCAGCCCGTCGGAGATGCGCGCGCGGACTCGGCGCCTGGCCCGCGAGCACGGCGAGATCGGCCTGATCATGGTCGACTACCTGCAGCTGATGCAGATCCCTGGCTCCAGCGGCGACAACCGGGTCAACGAGATCTCCGAGATCTCGCGCTCGCTCAAGGCCCTGGCCAAGGAATTCAACTGCCCGGTGATCGCCCTGTCGCAGCTCAACCGGGGGCTGGAGCAACGGCCGAACAAGCGCCCGATCAACTCCGACTTGCGTGAATCCGGGGCAATCGAGCAGGACGCCGACATCATCATGTTCGTCTACCGGGACGAGGTGTATCACCCCGAGACCGAGTACAAGGGCGTGGCCGAAATCATCATCGGCAAGCAGCGTAACGGCCCGCTGGGCACGGCGCGGTTGGCGTTCCTTGGTAAATACTCGCGTTTCGAGAACCTGGCACCGGGTACCTATCAGTTCGACGAGGAATAACTCGTCAGGCTGTAACCCGTAGTGCTTCTACGGGCTGGTTCACGCTGATGTAGTGTTCTACGCCATGGCTCAGATCAATGAAAACGGGCGCCCAGCGGTTAAGATGGGCGCCCGTTTTGTTTGTCTGGAGCCTGCGTCATGCGTCCCCTCATTGCCACCATCGATCTGGCTGCCATCCGCCACAACTACGCGCTGGCCAAGCGCTGTGCGCCGGGTCGCCAGGCGTTTGCGGTGGTCAAGGCGAATGCCTACGGGCATGGCGTGCGCGAAGTGGTCACGGCGCTGCATGACGAGGCTGATGGCTTTGCCGTGGCTAGTCTGGAGGAGGCGGCCGAGGTGCGTGCACTGCATGGCGAGGCGCGCATCCTGCTGCTGGAAGGCTGCTTCGTTGCCGAGGAGCTGCCGATCGCTGCGCAGCTGCGCCTGGATATCGTCGTGCAAGGCGCCGAGCAGGCGGCCGCGTTGCTGGCGGTAGCGTTGCCGCAGCCGTTGAATGTCTGGCTCAAGCTGGATTCCGGCATGCATCGCCTGGGCCTGTCGCCGCAGGCGGTGCGCGATTGGCATGCACGCCTGCGCAATGCGCCGCAGGTCGCCGAGCTGAACCTGCTCAGCCACTTCGCCTGCGCCGATGAGCGCGCCCATCCGCTGATCGAGCAGCAGGTGGAAGTATTTCTCGATCTGCTCGACCTGGATTTTGACCAGCGTAGCTTGGCCAACTCCGCCGCCCTGCTGACCATCCCCGCCTCGCACATGGACTGGCTGCGGCCGGGCATCATGCTCTACGGCGCCACGCCGTTTGCCGATCTGTCGGTGGCCGAGCTGGGGTTGAGGCCGGTGATGAGCCTGACGGCGCAGCTGATTGCCGTGCGCGACGTGGTGGTGGGTGAGAGCGTGGGTTATGGCGCGAGCTGGGTGGCCGAGCGTCCTTCGCGTATCGGTACGGTCAGCTGCGGCTATGCCGATGGCTACCCACGCCATGCGCCCAGCGGCACGCCGGTGCTGGTTGGTGGGCGGCGCGCGGGGTTGGTCGGGCGGGTGTCGATGGACATGCTGGCGGTCGACCTGACCGACCTGCCGGATGCGCAGGTCGGCGATGCGGTTGAGCTGTGGGGCACGCAACTGCCGGTCGACGAGGTGGCCCAGGCCGCCGGCACGATTGGCTATGAGCTGCTGACCAAGGTCACTGCGCGGGTGCCGCGCCGCTACCTGGCTTAGCGCCTCGCCTCAGATCAGCCCGCTGGGGACTTTCAGCACGTCCAGTTCCAGGCAGGCCTGTGAGCTGAGCTTGCCGTCGCTGCCCTGCATCACGTAGCCCGAGCGGCCCTGTTGCTTGGCCTGGTACAGCGCCTCGTCGGCGGCCTTGTACAGGCTGGCGAACTGCTGCGCGTGCTGCGGGAACAGTGCCGCGCCGAGGCTGATGGTCACGGTCAGGCGGTTGGCGCCATACAGCACCGGCTTGGCCAGCTCGCTGAGCAGGCGGCCGGCGATTTCCTGGGCGTGCTGCTGGGCATCGGAGCCGCAGATCAGCACGGCAAATTCATCGCCGCCCAGGCGCGCGACCATGTCGTTGGCGCGTACATGCTCGCGCAGGCGCTGGCCAATGCTGCGCAGCAACAGATCGCCGGCATCGTGGCCGTAGCGGTCGTTGATCGGCTTGAAGTGATCGAGGTCAATCAGGATCAGGACCACCGACTCTTTACGGCGCTCGGCATCTGCCAGGGCGGTTTCCGCGCGCTCGATCAGGTAGCGACGGTTGGGCAGTTCGGTCAGCGGGTCGTGGAAGGCCGCATGTTGCAGTTCCTGCTCGCGTTCGCTGAGGCGCTGGTTGGCCTCGGCCAGTTCGGCGGTGCGTTGCTTGACCGCACTTTGCAACTCGTCGGCGCTGGTCTGCATTTGCGCCAGGCGCGCGGTTTTCTCGCGGTCGGCCTGCACCAGGGCTTCGGCTCTCTCCTGCTTGAGCATCTGGATGCGGTAGGCCAGGGCGAAGGAGAACAGGATCGACTCGGCGGCCACCGACAGGGGGAAGGCATAGGCGTTCCAGGTGGCTGGCTGCACCAGACCGGTGGCGCGCATCAGGGCCAGGCTGATGCTGCTGAGAATCAGGCCATAACCGCAGAGATAGAGCAGGGCGGGGAAGTAGCCCTGGCGCCAGCGGATCACGGCCGCACCGAGCGCGGCGGGGATGCTGGTCAGCGACAGCAGGGCGATGATCCAGGCGGCGGCGTAGCGTTGGTCCAGGCCTTCGAGGCCGATCGCCAAGACGTAGCAGACACAGGCAAACGTCAGCAGGTGGTGGGCCCAGCGCACATGGCGGCGGGTTTGCAGCAGGGTCTGGGTGAAGCGGCAGGCGCAGAAGCCCCAGATCGAGGGCAGGGTGACGCGATCCAGCCAGAACGGTACGGGATTGTCTGGCCACAGGTGCTGGAATCCATGCCCGCTCATGCTGAGGATCATCAGCAGGGCGCCGGCTGTGGTCAGTACGTACCAGAAGTAGGCCGAGTCGCGCAGGCTGAAGAAGATGAACAGGTTGTACAGCAGCAGGGCGGCGATGATGCCGTAGACGACGCCCAGGGCGAGGTTTTCATCGGTCGCTACCTGGGTCAGGTCATCCAGCTGCCAGATGCGCAGGGGGAAGGAGTTGCCGGCCGGGTCATAGCTGCGCAGGTAGAAGGTTTGCGGTGTATCGTTCAGCTCCGGCAGCTTGAACAGCATGTGGCGGTAGTCGTGATCACGCCCGGCGGCGTAGCTGACCCGCTCACCGGACTCGTGCACCTGCCAGCCGTCGGCACCGTTCGGCTGGTACAGGCGCAGGTCGAACTGGGTCACCGAGCCGACTTCCAGCCACCACTGCTGTGGCGCCGCGCTGCTCGCATGCAGGCTGACCTTGATCCACCAGGGATTGCGCGTCTGGCCGACCGAGGCGCGGCCGGCGGCGGGAGCGAAGCGTTGTTGCACGGCCGGGTTGGCCATGTCGGCGATGCCCAGCGTGCCGCTGGTGTCTTCCAGCAGTTCGATATGCGGGTTCAGCGACTGACCGCTGCTGTCTTTTTGCAGCAGGATGGGGGCGGCAAAGGCTTGGCCGGCCTGGCTTAACAGACACGCGACCAACAGCAGCGCTTGCAGGGAAATGCGTCGCACCGTTACGGCTCCTTGTACACGGCTCCTGGCCGGGCTGATTTTTTATCTTGGCGAGTATAGCCGTGAGTGTGATCACAAATCGCGTGCTCTATCGGGGGCAGAGCGACTGAGTGTGCTACTCGGACTCTGTACATTTTTTGTGCTATATTCCGCGCCCCTGAAAATCCATGCTGGTCATCCCGATGCAAGCTGCCAAGCCGCTGTTCGACTATCCCAAGTACTGGGCCGAATGTTTCGGGCCTGCGCCTTTCCTGCCGATGAGCCGGGAAGAGATGGATCAGCTTGGCTGGGACTCCTGCGACATCATCATCGTCACCGGCGATGCCTATGTAGACCATCCGTCGTTTGGCATGGCGATCATCGGCCGGCTGCTGGAGTCGCAAGGCTTCCGCGTGGGCATCATCGCCCAGCCCAACTGGCAGTCGAAAGACGATTTCATGAAGCTTGGCGAGCCGAACCTGTTCTTCGGCGTTGCGGCCGGCAACATGGATTCGATGATCAACCGCTACACCGCCGACAAGAAAATCCGCTCGGACGACGCCTACACCCCAGGCGGCATGGCCGGCAAACGCCCTGATCGCGCCAGCCTGGTGTACAGCCAGCGCTGCAAGGAAGCCTACAAACACGTGCCGATCGTGCTCGGCGGCATCGAGGCCTCGCTGCGCCGCATCGCCCACTACGACTACTGGCAGGACCGCGTGCGCAATTCGATCCTGATCGACGCCAGCGCCGACATCCTGCTCTACGGCAACGCCGAGCGCGCCATCGTCGAAGTGGCCCAGCGCCTGTCGTTTGGCCAGAAGATCGAAGAGATCACCGATGTGCGCGGCACCGCGTTCATCCGCCGCGATACGCCGCAAGGCTGGTACGAGGTGGACTCCACCCGTATCGACCGTCCGGGCAAGGTCGACAAGATCATCAACCCGTACGTGAACACCCAGGACACCCAGGCCTGCGCCATCGAGCAGGAAAAGGGCCCGGTCGAGGACCCTAACGAGGCCAAGGTCGTCGATCTGCTGCCCAGTCCGCGGATGACCCGGGCCAAGACCGTGATCCGCCTGCCGTCCATGGAAAAGGTGCGCAACGACCCGGTGCTGTATGCCCACGCCAACCGCGTGTTGCACCTGGAAACCAACCCGGGTAACGCCCGCGCGCTGGTGCAGAAGCATGGTGAAGTGGACGTGTGGTTCAACCCGCCACCCATCCCGATGACCACCGAAGAGATGGACTACGTGTTCGGCATGCCTTACCAGCGCATTCCGCACCCGGCGTATGGCAAGGAGAAGATCCCGGCCTACGACATGATCCGTTTCTCGGTGAACATCATGCGTGGCTGTTTCGGCGGCTGCACCTTCTGCTCGATCACCGAGCACGAAGGCCGGATCATCCAGAACCGCTCCGAAGAGTCGATCATTCGCGAGATCGAAGAGATCCGCGACAAGGTGCCGGGCTTCACCGGGGTGATTTCCGACCTCGGCGGGCCGACCGCCAACATGTACCGCATCGCCTGCAAGAGCCCGGAAATCGAATCCGCGTGCCGCAAGCCATCGTGCGTGTTCCCCGGTATCTGCCCGAACCTGAATACCGACCACTCCAGCCTGATTCAGCTGTACCGCAGCGCGCGTGCCCTGCCGGGCGTGAAGAAAATCCTGATCGCTTCCGGCCTGCGCTACGACCTCGCCGTCGAGTCGCCGGAGTATGTGAAGGAGTTGGTGACCCACCACGTCGGAGGCTACCTGAAGATCGCCCCGGAACACACCGAGGAAGGTCCGCTCAATCAGATGATGAAGCCGGGCATTGGCAGCTATGACAAGTTCAAGCGCATGTTCGAGAAGTACTCGAAAGAGGCGGGCAAGGAGCAGTACCTGATCCCGTACTTCATCGCCGCCCACCCGGGCACCACCGACGAAGACATGATGAACCTGGCCCTGTGGCTCAAGGGCAATGGCTTCCGAGCCGACCAGGTGCAGGCCTTCTACCCGTCGCCAATGGCTACTGCCACGGCCATGTACCACTCGGGCAAGAACCCGCTGCGCAA
>JBBNAI010000029.1:0-8255 GCA_037994305.1 Pseudomonas sp.
GGTGATGATCGGCGCGATCTGCTCGCGGAAGTAACGGCGCACCCAGACCTTCAGCTTGGCCGACCAGTGCCGGCGGCGGATGAAGCTGATCTGGTGCTTGGCCAGCGCGGGAAACAGCACGTCGTTGAGCAGCGCGTACTGGCGGTCTACCTGCTCGTGGGCGATCTCGGAGATGCGCGCCAGCACCTGGCTCGGCAGCAGGCCGTCGGGGCCGGCCTGCTCGCGGGCGAAGTTGATCTGCTTCTTCAGGCCGGCGACGCGGATCTCGAAGAACTCGTCGAGGTTGCTGGAGAAGATCAGCAGGAACTTGAGCCGCTCGAGCAGCGGATAGGACTCGTCCAGCGCCTGTTCCAGCACGCGGATGTTGAACTGCAGCTGGGACAGTTCGCGGTGGATGTACAGGCTGCTGTCGTCCACGCTGGGGATCGGCGGGGCCACGACTGCCGGGGCTGCAGGCTCCGGCTCCGCCACGGGATCGAGCACCTCGACAGGCGCCAACTCCACCTCGACGACGGGTGCGTCATCCACAATTGCGTTCTTGCTGAGTCCCTCGGTGTTCATGCCATCTTCCCTGGGGCGCTTCAGCGCCCCGCTTTGATCAGTTCTGCCGCACGCGCGGCGAAGTAAGTGAGGATGCCATCGGCTCCTGCACGTTTGAACGCAGTCAGCGACTCCAGAATCACAGCTTCGCTCAACCAGCCGTTCTGGATCGCCGCCATGTGCATGGCGTACTCGCCGCTGACCTGATAGGCAAAGGTCGGTACGCGAAACTCGGTTTTAACCCGCTGGACGATGTCCAGATAGGGCATGCCCGGCTTGACCATGACCATGTCGGCACCTTCGGCCAGGTCCGCAGCCACTTCATGCAAGGCTTCGTCACCGTTGGCCGGGTCCATCTGGTAGGTGTTCTTGCTGCCCTTGCCCAGGTTGGCTGCCGAGCCTACCGCATCACGGAACGGGCCATAGTAGGCGCTGGCGTACTTGGCCGAGTAGGCCATGATGCGCACGTTGACGTGATCGGCCAGCTCCAGCGCCTCGCGGATCGCCTGGATGCGCCCGTCCATCATGTCCGACGGCGCCACGACCTGGGCACCAGCGGCGGCATGCGACAGCGCCTGCTTGACCAGGGCGTCGGTGGTGATGTCGTTCTGCACATAGCCATCGGCATCGAGGATGCCATCCTGGCCGTGGGTGGTGAAGGGGTCGAGGGCCACGTCACTGATCACCCCCAGCTCGGGGAAGCGCGCACGCAGCGCACGGATGGCGCGCTGGGCGATGCCGTCAGGGTTCCAGGCTTCACTGCCGTCGAGGGATTTCTTCTCCAACGGGGTCACCGGGAACAGCGCCAGCGCCGGAATACCCAGCTCCACCCAGTGCTCCGCTTCCTGCAGCAGCAGGTCGATGGACAGGCGCTCGACGCCCGGCATCGACGGGATCGTTTCGCGGCGGTTTTCGCCATCGAGGACAAACACCGGCAGGATCAGATCGTCGACCGTCAGCACATGCTCGCGCACCAGGCGGCGGGAAAAATCATCGCGACGATTACGGCGCAGGCGAGTGGCGGGGAACAGACGATTGGCTGGGGTAAAGCTCACGGCAGACTCCGGAGCCCGCAGAGACGGGCACAGTGCGACGGTTTATAAGCCCCCATTATGACCAAATGATGACGATCCGGGCACCGCCGCTTGCCCGGAATCAGGCCCGTAGCGGCGCGACCCATTGCCGCTGCAGCACGGCCAGGGCCAGCAGGCTGGCAGCGCAATAGGCGGCCAGCAGCGCCCAGGCACTCATGGATGCCACCAGCAGCCCCTGCTCCTGTGCCAGCCACAGCAACGGCAGGTTGAGCAGCAGGCGCAACAGCTCCAGGCGCCCGGCGAAGCTGCGGTTCTCCAGCCAGGCCCCGAGGGCGAACAGGCCGAACGCCATCCAGCCCCAGCCCAGCAGCAACTGCGCCAGCGGCAACGTGCCGCCAACCGCCAGCAGCCAGGTGCCACCGGCCACGTAACCGACAAACTGCACCAGGGCATAGAGCTGCCGCGCGCGGCTCAACGGCACCTCGAAACGGCGGAACTGGCTGAGGTCCGGCTTGCTGCGCGGGAACCTGGCCTCGACGTCCGCCGGGCGCCAGCCGGTACGCATGAACCAGATGCGCAGCTTGTCGCGGAATGATTGCGTACGCCGCGCGTCCTGCCACAGCGCCGCATACACCTGCAGGTTGGCCCACAGCGGGTTCCAGCTCTGCAGCGGCATGGTCACGCCGAACACCACCGGATGCTCGTCCAATTCCTCCTGGAAGGTGCCGAACAGGCGATCCCATAGGATGAATACGCCGCCGTAGTTGCGATCCATGTACACCTGATTCTGCGCGTGATGCACCCGGTGGTTGGACGGGGTGATGAAAATCCACTCGAACCAGCCGAGCTTGGGAATGTGCCGGGTGTGCACCCAGAACTGGTACAGCAGGTTGAGCGCACCGACCGTGAGGAACACCAGTGGCGGCACCCCGGCGATGGCCATCGGCAGGTAGAAGATCCAGCCGAAGAGGAAGCCGGTGCTGGTCTGGCGCAAGGCGGTGGAGAGGTTGTACTCCTCGCTCTGGTGGTGCACCGAGTGCGCCGCCCAGAGAATGCTGCGCTCGTGGCCCATGCGGTGTAGCCAGTAGTAGCAGAAGTCGTAAAAAACAAAGGCAAACAACCAGACCCAAAGGTTGTCTACCGATAACTCGAACAGTGCCAGGTGCTGCCAGGCGAAGGCATAGGTGACCAGGCCAAAGGCCTTGGTCAGCAAGCCGCTGGTGGTCGACAGCACTCCTGCGCTGAGGCTGTTGAGGGCATCGGCCAGGCGATAGGTACTCAGGCCGCGCCAACGATCGACCAGCAACTCGATGCCGATCAGCAGAAAGAAGGCCGGTACCGCATAGAGGATGTAATTCACCGTGGACCCCGTATCGTCAGGCCGCTGCGCGGGCTAGGATGACAGTATATGGAGCCATGCTAAGCCAGCCCGAGCGCCCGACCGAGAGCCGGGCATGACAGGCCGAGCGGCATTTGGCGACAGCGGACGTTTTCCCATCAGGAGCACACCATGAGCAAAAAGGTAGCCGTCATTCTCTCCGGCTGTGGCGTCTATGACGGCGCAGAGATCCAGGAAAGCGTGATCACCCTGCTGCGCCTCGACCAACGCGGCGCCCAGGTGCAGTGCTTTGCGCCGAATGTGGCGCAGATGCATGTGATCAACCACCTGAGCGGCGAGGAGATGCCGGAGAGCCGCAACGTGCTCACCGAATCCGCGCGCATCGCTCGTGGCAATGTCGAGGATGTGCGCACGCTGGCCGTCGAGCACTTCGATGCGCTGATCCTGCCGGGCGGTTTCGGCGTGGCCAAGAACCTCTCCAACTTCGCCGTGGAAGGCGCCAACTGCAGCGTACAGCCGGATGTGCTGGCCGCCGCCCAGGCCTTCGCCCAGGCGGGCAAACCCATCGGCCTGATCTGCATCTCGCCGGCCCTGGCGGTGAAGATCTTCGGCGCGGGCGTCACCGCCACCCTCGGCAGTGCAGAAGACCCGGCGGCGGCGGCCCTGGTCAGCATGGGCGGCGTACACGAAGAGTGCGCAGTGGAAGATGTGATCGAAGACAAGGCGCACAAGCTGGTCACCACCCCGGCCTACATGCTCGCCCAGTCCATCGCCGAGGCGGCATCCGGGATCAACAAGCTGGTCGACCGGGTGCTCGAACTGGCTCAGCCGCACTGATCGGCAGGCTGGCGTAGATTGAATCCCTCAAACTACGCCGATCCGGCCAATAGCCGCGGCACCTGCGCCTCGGCGCTGGCCAAGCCAGGCGAGTTGCGGCAGCGTGGGAACCCTCTTCGCGCCGGAAATAACCCCCATGAGCCAACCGCCCTTCGAACTCACCCCTGAGCTGCACGACGCTGTCGGCAGCTTCTTCCAGCGCATCCCCTTCAATCAGGTACTCGGCATCCAGCTGGTCGAGCTGGCCGTGGACAAGGTGGTGATGAGCCTGCCGATGAAGGCCGAGCTGATCGGCAACTTCGTCCAAGGCATCCTGCACGGCGGGGTGATTTCTTCGCTGCTCGACGTCGCCGGCGGCGCCATGGCGCTGATTGGCGCCTTCGAACGGCACCAGCACCTGCCCGCCAGCGAGCGCATGGCCCGGCTGTCCAAGCTCGGTACCATCGACCTGCGCGTCGACTATCTGCGCCCCGGACGCGGCCAGCTGTTCACCGCCACGGCGGTGCTGCTGCGCTCTGGCAACAAGGTGGCCGTGGTGCGCACCGAGTTGCACAGCGACGACGGTACCCTGGTCGCCGTGGGCACCGGCACCTATCTGTGCGGCTGAGCAAACATTCGTAGGACGGGCGTCACCCGCGTCACCAATCGAGCGGCGTGACGCGCTTAGCCCTGGCGCATCAGGCGCGTGAGGATGCGATCCAGCGAATTGGCGAAAGCTTGCCGATCCTTCTCGCCATAGGCGGGCGGACCACCCCCCGCCTGGCCCTGCTCGCGCAGGTCGGTGAACAGGTTGCGCACGGCCAGGCGCTCGCCCATGTTGCGCTCGTCGAATTCACGACCCCGCGGATCGAGGGCGCTGACGCCCTTCTTCACCAACCGGTCGGCCAGCGGCACATCGCTGCAGATCACCAGCTCGCCGGGCACCGCGTGCTCCACCAGATAGTCATCGGCAGCATCCGGCCCGCTCGGCACCACAATCAGGCGCACGCAGGTGAAGGACGGCCTGGCGACCGGCTGACCGGCCACCAGCACCACCTCGAAGCCACGCTTCAAGGCGAACTTCACCACCTGGTCGCGCGCTGCCCGCGGGCAGGCGTCGGCATCTATCCACACGCGCATCGGTGTCAGGTACCCGCCTGTGCGCGGCGCCGCTCACCCAGCCAGCTACGGCCGTAGAGCACGGCAATGCCGAGCAGCGCCAGGGCCTGGGCCGACAGGGTGTAAGCGTCGGCATGAATGCCCAGCCAGTCGAAGTCGAAGAACGCCACCGGCCGCGTGCCGAGCACGCCGGCTTCCTGTAGCGCTGCCACGCCGTGGCCGGCGAACACCACCGAGAGCACGCACAGCAGCACCGCGTTGGCGGTGAAGAAGGTCGCCAGCGGCAACTTGCGCGAGCCACGCAGGATCACCCAGGCCAGGCCGAGCAACAGCACCAGCGCCGCAGCAGCGCCCGCCAGGACCATGTTGTGGCCGGCCGGACCGGCCTGCAGCCAGAGGGTTTCGTAGAACAGGATGACCTCGAACAGCTCGCGGTAGACCGAGAAGAACGCCAGCACGGCGAAGCCGAAGCGCCCGCCGCCACCGATCAGGCTGCTCTTGATGTAGTCCTGCCAGGCCGCCGCATGCCGGCGATCATGCATCCACACGCCGACCCACAGCAGCACCACGCTGGCGAACAGCGCCGTGGCGCCTTCGAGCAATTCGCGCTGGGCGCCGCTGACGTCGATCACATAGGCCGCCAGGGCCCAGGTGCCGACACCGGCCAACAGGGCCAGGCCCCAGCCGACGTGCACGCTGCGCACCGCCTGTTGCTGACCGGTATTGCGCAGGTAGGCGAGGATCGCCGCCAGCACCAGGATCGCCTCCAGGCCTTCGCGCAGCAGGATCAGCAGACTGGAGAAGAAGCTCAGCGAGGCATTCATCGCACCACCAGCAAGCAGCTCGGCGGCCTTGCCCAGCTCGACCTTGGCCACGTCCAGCGCCTGCTCGGCCTCGGCCACGCTGGCCCCGTCCTGCAGCAACTGCCGGTAGGCCATCAGGGCTTTCTCGGTGGTCTTGCGTTGCACCGCATCGAGGTTATCCAGGGCACTTTCGACCAGCTCAAAACCTTCCAGATAGGCCGCCACAGACAGGTCATAGGCCTGCTCATGATCGCCGGCACGGTAGGTCTGCAGGCTTTGCTCGAGGGTGCTGCGGGTATAACCGATCAGCTCCTGCGGGCCACGCTGTTCCTGCGGCGGCTGGGCGCGCTGGGCACGGAAGGCGGCGACCGCCTCGGTGTCATGGTTGCTGGCGACTTCTTCCGGGGTCTTGCTGGCCAGCTCGGCCAGGCCGAACTTGCTGCCCGCCGCCTGCTCAGGCTGCGCGGTGAACGAGGCGATATAGGTCGCTATGTCCCAGCGCTGACGCTCGTCCAGCTGGTCGGCGAACGACGGCATGTCGGTGCCTTCCACGCCCAGGCCGAGGGTGCTGAACAGGTCATACAGGCTCAGCTTGTCCATCCGCGCGGCATCGCGCAGGTTGGCCGGCGGCGGCTCCAGGCCAAGCCCGGCAGGGCCGTCACCGGTACCCAGGTCACCGTGGCACACTGCGCATTGCTGCGCGTACAGCGGAGCACCGCGCGCCGGGTCGGGGGTGATCGCCGGGATCTGCCGGATCTGGTACAGCTCGGCCAGGCGAGCCGCCAACTGCCGCGCCTGGCGGGTCACGGCAGCGCCGTCGCCATGCTGCTCGACGGCGCTGCGCAGTTGCGCCACGCCCTGCTCCAGCTCGCCACGGCCGGCATTGGCCGGCAGGGCGACGATCAGGCCCTGCAGCACGCCGAGAAATTCCAGTTGCTCACGGTACTCGTCAGCGTCGATGACCTGGCCGGCATTCACCGTGGCCGGGTAGTCGGCGCCAATGTAGCCCAACAGGTGCAGGGCCTGGGCCGTGCCATCGGCCGGTTCGGCCATGACGGACAGGCTGCACAGGGCCAGGACCGGCAGGAGCAGCCAGGACAAAAGAAAACGATTACGAAACATCAATGCATCCCAAACAAGAATGGGTGGCATTAAATTGTTACCTCCCTAACGATTTCACTCAAGCAAAATCGGAAATAAATGGTAACAAGGGGGTGAAACGGTCGGTCCGCACCGAGCAGTGCGGACCGCTGCAGGCCACTCAGGCCGAGGCGCGGCGCACGGTGGCCAGCAGGCCGGCGGCGAGCACGAACAGGCTGGCGAAGGTGCGGTTCATCACCCGCTGCTGGCGCGGCGTGCGCAGGGCGCGCAGCACTCGCGAGGCCAGGCCGGTGTAGCCGGCCATGACGATCAGGTCGACGCTGATCATGGTCACCCCCATGATCAGGTACTGCGGTAGCAGGGGCTCCTGCGGATGGATGAACTGCGGCAGCACGGCAAGCATGAACACCACTGCCTTGGGGTTGCTGACGTTGACCAGGAAACCGCGCAGCACCAGGGTCAGCGGGCGGCCGATGGGGCGTTCGGCACTGCCGACGGACAGGTCACTGGGCAACGCACGCCATTGAGCAATGGCCAGCCACACCAGGTAGATCACGCCGAACCACTTGATCAGGCTGAACGCCAGCGCCGAAGTAGCCAGCAGCGCACCGACACCGGCGGCGACGATGGCGATCTGCAAGGCCAGGCCGATCTGCAGGCCCAAGGCGTTCCAGTAGCCGCGCCAGAAACCGTATTGCAGGCCACTGGACATCGAGGCGATGGCGCCGGCGCCCGGCGACAGACTGATCACCCAGCAGGCAACGAAGAAAGCGAGCCAGGTTTCCAGAGACATGGCAGGTACCTCAGAAAGCAAAAAGGGGTAGGCCGTACAGCCTACCCCTCCGCTTCAACACTGCACAGTATCAGTCAGTCGGGCGAACCCTTGCGCAACTGTACCGGTTCCCCACCCTTCTGCCGCGCCATGGCGCCGCGCAGGCGGATGTTGATCGCCTCGACCGCCAGGGAGAAGGCCATGGCGAAGTAGACGTAGCCTTTCGGCAGGTGCACTTCGAAGGACTCGGCGATCAGCACGGTACCGACCACGATGAGGAACGACAGCGCCAGCATCTTCAATGACGGGTGCTTGTCGATGAAGGCACTGATGGTGCTGGCCGACAGCATCATCACGATGACCGAGATGACGATGGCCGCAACCATTACCGGCACGTGCTGCACCAGGCCAACGGCGGTGATCACCGAGTCCAGGCTGAAGACGATGTCGATGATCGCGATCTGCACGATGATGCCCATGAAGCCGTAGGCCTTGCCGCCGCCCTGTTGCTGCTCCTCGGCACCTTCCAGGCTGTGGAAGATTTCCATGGTGCTCTTGAACAGCAGGAACAGGCCGCCGAAGAACAGGATCAGGTCACGCCCGGAAATACCGTGGTCCATGACGCTGAACAGGTCGTTGGTCAGGCGCATGACCCAGGTGATCGACAGCAACAGCAGGATGCGCGTGACCATCGCCAACGCCAGGCCGAAGAAACGCGCCTTGGGCTGCTG
>JBBNAI010000030.1:0-3736 GCA_037994305.1 Pseudomonas sp.
GCGTTCGGCCACCGCCCACAGTTGTTTGGCCACTTTTGGTTCGCCCGGATAGCCTTCCTGGGCGACGTAGCGGGCCAGCACGCGCTTGACGTTGCCGTCGAGTATCGGTGCGCGCAGGCCCATGCTCAGGCTGGCGATGGCGCCAGCGGTGGAGCGGCCGATGCCGGGCAATTCGGTGAGTTGCTCGACATCGCGGGGGAATTCACCGCCGTGCTCGCGCATGACGATCTGCGCGGTCTTCTGCAGGTTGCGCGCGCGGGTGTAGTAGCCGAGGCCGGTCCACAGGTGCAGCACTTCGTCTTCCGGCGCTTCGGCCAGGTCCTTGACCGTGGGCAGGGCGTGCATGAAGCGGTCGAAGTAACCCAGCACGGTGCTGACCTGGGTCTGCTGCAGCATGATTTCCGAGACCCACACCCGGTACGGGTTGATGTCCTGCTGCCAGGGCAGGTCCTTGCGTCCGTGCTGGTCATACCAGGCCAGCACGGCGCCGTTGAACTGCGTGGGGGTCATTTCTTGAACAGGCCCTTGAGTGCTTCCTTGAGCTCCGGGCTGACCTTGTCGCCGAGTTTCTCTTCGATCTTTTCTTCGAGCTTGGAGCCGGCCAGCTTGGAGGCGACCTTGGTCATGCCGTCCTTGTCCAGGCGGCAGGCCTTGGCGCCCAGCTCCAGCGGGCCGCGGCAGCGCAGTGGCCACTCGATGTCGGCATAGCGCTGGTTGACCTGGCAGGCTGGGTCCGGCATGGCGCGCTGGTCGCCTTCGAGGGTGATGCCGACGCGGTAGTCCATGCCCAGTACGCGCAGGTCGACGTCGCCGTCGCCGCTGACCGCCAGGCCGGGAATGCGGGCCTTGAGGTCAGGATTGCTGGCCACACCGTTGTGGAAGGTCAGGCTGCCGTGCAGCTCTTCGAATGGCGTGTCCTTGCCGCGCGGCTCGCTGCTGAGGGATTTGCGGTTGAGGGTGGCGATACCCTGGCACAGCTGCTGTTCCAGGTTGGCGTCGAGCAGTGCGCCATCGCTCAGGCTGAAATCGGCCTTGCCGTTGAGCGCATCGATCCAGGCCTTTTGGCTGTTGCCCTGGGTGCGGATGTCGGCGTTGAGGTCGAGTAGGCCTTTGACGGGCGGCTTCTCGCCTTGGGCTTCGAGCAGCTTCTCGACGGGAATGCGACTGGCGCGTTTCTGCGCGGTGAGCAGCGGGATGGCCGGGCGCGCATCGAGCTGGGCCTTGGCGCTGAATTCGCCGCCATAGAGGTCGCCGCGCAGCTCTTGCAGGTTAAGCACGCCATCCTTGCCGGTGGCCTGGAGCTTGGCGCTTTCGATCGGCAGTTTGCTCAGGGTCAGCTGGCCGAAGCTGAGGTCGGCCTGCACATCCAGTTTGCGCAGCTGTTCCAGCGGCAGCATGGGGGCGTCGCTCCAGGCCTGTTGGCTCGGCGCGCTGGGCAGCTCGCTGTTGCCGTTCTTGCCAGCGGCGGCCACGGCCTGTTTGACCTCGTTCTTGCGTGCGATGCCGGCGCTGGCGTCCTTGTCCTGCGGTGGGAGGTAGCGGTCGACGTTGAAGGTGTCGCCCTTGAGTTGCACGCGCAGGGCCTGCTTGGCGAAATCGCTGATGGCCAGCGAGCCGGTGAGGCTGCTGCCGTCGAGTTTCAGCGCCAGGTCGTTGAAGGCCAGGCTGTTGGGCGAGCCGGCCAGGCGGCTGGACAGCTCGAACTGGCCGAGGCTAGTGGCATCGCGCATGGCGGGCAGCTCGACGCCAACGCTGGTGAGGAATTCACGCAGGTTGACCTGGGCGACGGACAGGTTGCCTTCCAGTTGTGCTGCTTGATCCAGGTTGCGCAGTTTCAGTTCGCCGAGGGCGCGCAGCTGGTTGGCGGAGAGTTTCAGGCCGGTCCATTCGGCGATCTGCGCGGCCTGGTCGACCAGCAGTTGGCCTTCAGTGGCGAAGGTCAGGGTCTTGCCCTTGAGTGGTTCGCCGGAGACTTCGCCAGACAGCTTGAGGTCTTCGAGTTGGTAGCGCTTGAGCGCGCGGTCGAAGCGCAGCTGGGTCTGCAGGTTGGTCTTGGCGCGCAGCAGCGGCTGGCTGGCGGCGAGGTAGGCGGTGAGTTTGACCGGGATGCTTGCGCCTTCGCGGATGGCGCCGGTGGTCAGCTCGATGCCTTCGGCGCCGAACTGCTTGCCACTGCGGGCGTCGTGGTAGTCGATGCGCGAGTTGCTCACGGTGAGGCTGTCGATATCCAGCTTGAGCGGGGTGTCGCTGCGCTCGGTGGGTGCTTCAGCGGTGGGTTCGGTGCTGGCGGTGTCCGCCGGGCTGGTCGCGGCGGCATCGTTGGTTTTGGCCGGTTTGCCGATCTGCTCCCAGTTGCCATGGCCCTTGTCGTCGCGTTGCAAGGTCAGGTTGAGGCCATCGATGCGGATGTCGCTCATCTGCACTTCCTTGCGCAGCAGCGGCAGCACGCGCACCGAGAAGCCCAGCTGGCGCAGGTCGGCGAAGGGCTTGTCCGGCGTGGCGGCGCTGGCCAGGGTGGCGTCGGTCAGCTCCAGGCCGAGCCAGGGGAACAGGCTCCAGCCGATGTCGCCGTTGAGCTTGAGCTCCAGATTGGCCTTGTCGCGTGCCAGTTGCTGGATCTCGTCCTTGTAGTCGTTGGGATCGAACAGGTGGGTGAGGGCGAAGCCCAGGCCGATCACGATCAGCAGCAGTCCAAGGAAGGTCAGGCCCAGGATTTTGCCGATAGATTTCATGAACGAGTCCTTGTGTGGTGGATTCTGGTGTCGAGCGCGCGAGTATAACGTCGGCCCGGAGGCGTCAGGGCATATTGCCTGCCACTGCTTGGAGGGTGGTGGTGCTCTGCGGTTCCCTGGAGCGGCGGCGCTTAGAGATTATCCAGCGACAGGCCGGTGCGGGCGGCGAGGGCCTGGCTTTCCAGGTGGCCCCGGGGCGCGGCCAGGTGCAGCGGCTTGCCGGCTTCGCGGGCCATGCGCTGCGCTTCATCGAGAATGCGCCGGGCCACGCCACGCTTGCGCGTGACCTTGCGCACGCACAGGTGCGACAGGTGCCAGCAGTCCTCGTCGCGGCTCAGCAGGGCGGCACCGAGCAGGCGGTCGTTGAAGCGTCCGGCGATCAGGCGGGTCTCGCCAATCCCGCGGGCAATCAATGCGTCGGCACTGGCATAGGGGGCGAGTAGCCAGTCCGGCGCATCGGCATAGACCTTGGTCAGGTCGGTGTGATCCTGGGCCGATGGGCGGGTGACGATCTCGACAAACACGGGCATCGCGGCTTCCTCGCAGGCAGGTGGCGCAGTGTAAAGTCAGCTCAATCGCGCCGATAGTCCTGCCGCAGAGCCCGCGCAAAGGCGCGCGATCTAGAGCCAGTTAAGGCAGGAGTGGCCGAGGGTGCGGGGTTTACGAGTTGTAAATGAGCAGCCCGAGACCATTTCTAACGCAGCATGGCCGGCGCGCAGCCGCCTTTGTGTAGCCGTGTAGGCCGCGCCCCGCCTATAATGCCCGCCTTTTCCGCAAGCATTTTCGGGAGCTGGTGATGGCCGAACGTACGGCATCCGTCGAGCGCAACACCCTGGAGACCCAGATCAAGGTCTCGATCAACCTGGATGGTACGGGCAAGGCCAAGTTCGATATTGGCGTGCCGTTCCTTGAGCACATGCTCGATCAGATCGCCCGTCACGGGCTGATCGACCTGGACATCCAGTGCAAGGGCGACCTGCATATCGACGACCACCACACCGTGG
>JBBNAI010000031.1:0-8693 GCA_037994305.1 Pseudomonas sp.
AAGGTGATCGAGGAGCTGCGCCGCCTGGCCAAGGATGCCGACACCATCTACCTCGCAACCGACTTGGATCGCGAGGGGGAAGCCATTGCCTGGCACCTGCGCGAAGCCATTGGTGGTGATGACAGCCGCTACAAGCGCGTGGTGTTCAACGAGATCACCAAGAAGGCCATCCAGGAGGCGTTCTCCAAGCCGGGTGAGCTCGACATCAACCGGGTCAATGCCCAGCAGGCGCGTCGTTTCCTCGATCGCGTAGTGGGCTACATGGTCTCCCCACTGCTGTGGGCGAAGATCGCTCGCGGCCTGTCCGCCGGTCGCGTGCAGTCGGTGGCGGTCAAGCTGGTGGTGGAGCGCGAGAAAGAAATCCGCGCTTTCGTCCCGGAAGAGTACTGGGAAGTACACGCCGACCTCGGCACCGCGAAGAATGCCAATGTGCGTTTCGAAGTCGTGCGTGAGAAGGGCGAGGCCTTCAAGCCGGTCAACGAGTCCCAGGCCATGGCTGCGCTGGAAAAGCTCAAGGCTTCCAGCTACAGCATTGCCAAGCGTGAAGATCGCCCGACCAGCAGCAAGCCGTCCGCGCCCTACATCACTTCGACCTTGCAGCAGGCGGCGAGCAACCGTCTCGGCTTCGGCGTGAAGAAAACCATGATGATGGCCCAGCGTCTCTACGAGGCGGGCTACATCACCTACATGCGTACCGACTCGACCAACCTCTCGGCCGATGCCGTGGAGATGGTGCGTGGCTTCATCGAAAGCGAATACGGCAAGAAGTACCTGCCGGCCAAGGCCAACGTCTATTCGAGCAAGGAAGGCGCCCAGGAGGCGCACGAAGCGATCCGCCCGTCCGACGTCAACCTTCGCCCGACGCAGATCTCCGGTATGGAGCGCGATGCCGAGCGCCTCTACGAGCTGATCTGGCGCCAGTTCGTTGCTTGCCAGATGCCGCCCGCCGAATACCTGTCGACCAGCGTCACCGTGGCTGCCGGGACCTTCGAGCTGCGTGCCAAGGGTCGTATCCTCAAGTTCGACGGTTACACCAAGGCGCAACCGCAACAGAGCAAGCCCGGCGAAGACGACGTGCTGCCGGACATGAGCGAAGGCGAAGCGCTCAAGCTGATCAAGCTCGACCCGAGCCAACATTTCACCAAGCCGCCGGCGCGCTTCTCCGAAGCCAGCCTGGTCAAGGAGCTGGAAAAGCGTGGTATCGGTCGACCGTCCACTTACGCGGCGATCATTTCGACCATCCAGGAGCGTGGCTATGTGGCGGTGCAGAATCGCCGCTTCTATGCCGAGAAGATGGGCGACATCGTCACTGAGCGCCTCAACGAGAGCTTCGCCAACCTGATGGACTACGGCTTTACCGCCGGCATGGAAGAACATCTGGATGACGTGGCCCAGGGCGAGCGCGACTGGAAGCACGTTCTTGACGAGTTCTACGGCGACTTCAAGAAGAAGCTTGAAGTGGCGGGTGAAGCCGACAGTGGCATGCGTGCCAACCAGCCGACACCTACCGATATCGCCTGCCGTGACTGCGGCCGGCCGATGATGATCCGTACCGCATCCACCGGTGTGTTCCTCGGTTGCTCGGGTTATGCCCTGCCACCGAAAGAGCGCTGCAAGGCCACCATCAACCTGATTCCGGGCGACGAGATTGCCGCGGACGACGAAGGTGAGTCGGAGTCTCGCGTGCTGCTGAACAAGCACCGCTGCCCGATCTGCGCCACTGCGATGGATGCCTACCTGCTCGACGAAACCCGCAAGCTGCATATCTGCGGCAACAATCCGGATTGCGCCGGTTACGAGATCGAGCAGGGTCAGTACCGCATCAAGGGCTACGAAGGCCCGAGCCTGGAATGCGACAAGTGCGGCAGCGAGATGCAGCTGAAGACCGGTCGTTTCGGCAAGTTCTTCGGTTGCACCAACAGCACCTGCAAGAACACCCGCAAGCTGCTGCGCAGCGGCGAGGCGGCGCCACCGAAGATGGATGCGGTGCCGATGCCGGAACTCAAGTGCGAGAAGGTCAACGACACCTACGTGCTGCGTGACGGCGCGTCGGGGCTGTTCCTAGCTGCGAGTCAGTTCCCGAAGAACCGCGAGACCCGTGCTCCGTTGGTATTGGAGCTGATTCCGCACAAGGACGAAATCGATCCGAAGTACCACTTCCTGCTGGATGCTCCGAAAAAGGATCCGGAAGGCCGCCCGGCGGTTATTCGCTACAGCCGCAAGACCAAGGAGCAGTATGTGCAGAGCGAGGTGGACGGTAAGCCCACTGGCTGGCGCGCCTTCTTCTCCGGCGGCAAGTGGAAAGTGGAAAGCAAAGGCTGATCGGCCAATGCGGCAGGTTTCCTGTGATGGGGACCCTGCCGTTGTCGCCGGCTCGACGTCTGGAGGGCATTGCCATGGCGCATGAGTTGTACACCCGCACCAATCAGAAGATCTTTTTCACCGGTCTGGCGCTGGAAAGCCTGCGCAAGGCTGAGTCCGGCCAGGCGATGAATGCCCAGGCGCTGGTACAGGCCGAGCGTGAGGCGGCGTTGTTCCATCTGTACGGTGCCTTGCTCGGGGCGTGCCACGAGATTGCCGGTTACTACCACCTGGCTGAAGCCAGTGCGCCGCGAGTTGAGCTGCTGCTCAATCAAGCCGTTTTGCAGGCGGCGCCGAGTCCTGAGTTGGCTGAGCTGGTAGAGCTGGCGCAGCAACCGGAAACCTGGCTGGCCCAGCTGCTGCAAGCACATGCGGATTTGTTCCGCCCGCCGCAGGCACCGAAGGTGGCCAAGGTCGATCCGACTTTGCCGCTGATCCAGGCGGTTCGCGTCGATGAAGAAGTGTCAGCGCTGACTGCTGATGAACTGGAAAGCTGGCGGCAGTTGCTCAAGCAACTGGTGCTGCGTTTTCGCGAGTCCCTCAGCGAATGCTGACAGGATGGATGGGCTAGGGCTCAGCTATTGCGGGCTGGTACACTAGCCGGCCTGATTGGAGAACCTGTTATGCCTACATCCTTCCTGGAAATCATCGAGCTGCCGGACGGTCGTATCGCTCTGCGCCGCGGCGAAGACGAGGAAGTGCTGGTCACCCTGGACTTCTCCGAAGATGCCAAGGCCTTCATGCAGGGTTATCACGTCGAAGTGGCGAAGGCCATGCTCAATGTTGGTGTGCAGATGGCCGGACGCTTGGCCGAAGGCGAGCTGGAGCCAGATGACCAGCCCCGCGTGTTGCACTAACTCGTAGGCTTATCCCGTTGAGCCTGTTTCCTGCAGGCTCTTGTGGACCGATCCGGTTTAACGCCAGCGCGTTCTGCGCCCATCAATCCAGACGAATATTCAGGCTTTGTGCGGACCCCAGGCGGGCGGCTGCGCTGAGGCTGTGGCGTTGCATTGCTTGCAGATTGATCCAGCTCACCACGGTGTGGCTACGACCCAGGCGCAGGGCTTCGCTGGCCAGGTCGAGGGCGTTCTGGCCGTTGCGGGGCTGCAGTACCAGCAGGCGGTCCAGATTCAGGCCGGCGTTACGCAGCCAGGCGGTGGTCAGGCTGGCTGGCGGTGCAATCAAAGTCAGCCAGCGTGCGTCCTGGTTCTGGCTGAGTTCGCGCAGCACGGGCCCCAGCAGGTTGCGACAGTGACCCAGCGAGCCAGTCAGGCTCAGTTCGCTGAAAGGCTCCGTCTCTACTACCCAGGGCAGCTCGACGACGTCGTTCAACAGCGGGGCCATGTTCTGCCCCAGGAACGCTTCAAACAGCGGAAGTTGCGAGCGATTCAGCGACTGCGGGAACTGCATGAAGCTCTCCTTGTTTAGCGGCGGATCACGCCGACACTCAAACCTTCGATAATCAGGTCCTGTTCTTCCAGATTGATTTCGATCGGGGCGAACTCGGGATTTTCTGCGATCAGTTGCACGGTGTTGCCCGTGCGCTGGAAGCGTTTCACGGTGACTTCATCGTCGATGCGGGCGACCACGATCTGGCCGTTACGCGCTTCGCGAGTGGTGTGCACGGCGAGCAGGTCGCCGTCGAAGATGCCGATGTCCTTCATGCTCATGCCGCGTACACGCAGCAGGTAATCGGCGCGCGGGTGGAAGAACTCCGGGTTGATCTTGCAGGACTCTTCCACGTGTTGCTGGGCCAGGATCGGTGCGCCAGCCGCGACGCGGCCAATGATCGGCAGGCCTTCTTCCTCGTTTGCTGGCTCGAATCCGGGGATGCGGATACCGCGAGAGGCGCCAGGGGTCATCTCGATGGCGCCTTTGCGCGCCAGTGCCTTGAGGTGTTCCTCGGCGGCGTTGGGCGACTTGAAGCCCAACTCCTGGGCGATTTCGGCCCGGGTAGGTGGGTAGCCGTTGTCTTCCAGGCACCGTTTGATGAAGGAAAGGATTTCAGCTTGGCGTGGCGTCAGTTTGAGCATGGTCGCTGTCTGTCTGTTTATACAGTTGCTGTGATTATATACAGTGATCGGGTGCTGGCAACTGTTGTTTTCAGGTGAGGCTAAAACAGCCAATTACGCTGCTGGCGGGTTTCTGCGGAACTCTGTTTATCTGCTCTATGGTTAAATGCGTGACCAGTCAGCCATGAATCGGCTTGCCAGGGTTGACAGGGCATCAGCCTGAAACGTATGTTTCAAACAAGTGTTTGTCAGGTGGAGATGTCATGGCTCAGTCGGAAACTGTTGAGCGCATTCTTGATGCGGCAGAGCAGTTATTTGCGGAGAAGGGTTTCGCGGAAACCTCTTTGCGCCTGATTACCAGCAAGGCTGGGGTCAATCTGGCTGCGGTCAACTATCACTTCGGCTCGAAGAAGGCGTTGATCCAGGCGGTCTTCTCGCGCTTCCTCGGGCCGTTCTGTCAGAGCCTGGAGCGCGAACTCGATCGCCGCCAGGCCAAGCCGGAAGGCAAGACCAGCCTTGAAGATCTGCTGATCATGCTGGTCGAGCAAGCCCTGGCGGTGAAGCCGCGCAGTGGCAACGATCTGTCGATCTTCATGCGCCTGCTCGGGCTGGCTTTCAGTCAGAGCCAGGGTCACCTGCGTCGTTATCTGGAAGACATGTACGGCAAGGTGTTTCGTCGCTACCTGGTGCTGCTGCACGAGGCCGCGCCGCGCATTCCTCCGCTGGAGCTGTTCTGGCGCGTGCACTTCATGCTCGGTGCCGCCTCGTTCAGCATGTCCGGGATCAAGGCGTTGCGCGCCATTGCCGAGAACGACTTCGGTGTCGATACCTCGATCGAGCAGGTGATGCGCCTGATGGTTCCGTTCCTGGCTGCCGGCATGCGTTCTGAAACCGCTGTGATCGATGAGGCACTGGCAAGCGCCCAGTTGAAGCCTCGTGCAAAGGTCGCGGCAGCGGCGAAAGCCTGAGCCGCTGTGCCCGAGCGGGCTGATCGGCTAAGCTAGCCGCCCATGTGCCCGCTCGATTTCCTGCATATCTCCATCGCTGATCAGTGCCTGTACGGTTTTGCCGACGGGCAGCTGTGTGTGCGCCTGCCGGTTTCCACGGCCCTCAATGGCGCGGGTGAGCGCAGTGGCTCGAATTGCACGCCGCGTGGGCGGCATCTGGTGCGTGCGCGGATCGGTGACGGCCTGCCGCAAGGTGCAGTGCTGCGAGGGCGGCGCTGGACCGGCGAGGTCTGGTCGGCGGAGCTGCATAGCCAGTTCCCGGGGCGCGACTGGATCCTGACCCGCATCCTCTGGCTCAGTGGCTGCGAGCCAGGTATCAATCGACTGGGTGCCGTCGATACCTTCCGCCGCTACATCTACCTGCACGGCACGCCTGATACTGAACCTCTCGGCGTGCCGCTGTCCCATGGTTGCGTGCGCCTGCGCAATGCTGACCTCCTGGATCTCTTCCCTCGTGTGCCACTGCACTGCGCAGTGTTGATCGATGAGGCGCCGTGCCCCGAGTGGTCGGCTGCCACTCTCGCTTAAGGAATGTTTGTGACGACTCCCCTGTATGGCTCCCTGATGCTGGACGTGCATGGCACCTGGCTGACCGCCGAAGACCGGCAAATCCTGCGCCAGCCGCAAGTGGGCGGGCTGATTCTGTTTGCCCGCAATATCGAAGGCCCGCGCCAGGTGCGCGAGCTCTGTGCCTCCATTCGTGCGGTGCGTCCGGACCTGCTGCTGGCGGTCGACCAGGAAGGCGGGCGAGTACAGCGTCTGCGCCAGGGCTTCCTGCGCCTGCCGGCGATGCATGCCCTGGCCGACAACGACAACGCCGAGTACCTGGCTGAGCAGTGCGGCTGGTTGATGGCCACTGAAGTACTGGCGGTCGGTCTGGATCTGAGCTTCGCTCCGGTGCTGGATCTCGACCACCAACGCAGTGCGGTGGTCGGCAGCCGCAGTTTTGCTGGCAATCCGGAGCTGGCGACAACCCTGGCCGGTGCTTTTATCCGCGGCATGGCGGTTGCCGGCATGGCCGCCACCGGTAAGCACTTCCCCGGTCATGGCTGGGCCGAGGCGGACTCCCACGTGGCGATCCCGGTGGACGAGCGCAGCCTGGAGCAGATTCGCGGCAACGACCTGATTCCGTTCCAGCGCCTGAGCACGCAACTGGCGGCGGTGATGCCGGCCCACGTTATCTACCCGCAGGTCGACAACCAACCGGCCGGCTTCTCGCGGCGCTGGCTGCAGGACATCCTGCGCGGCGAGCTGGGCTTCGAGGGCGTGATCTTCAGTGACGACCTGTCCATGGCTGGCGCCCACGTGGTTGGTGATGCCGCCAGTCGCATCGAGGCGGCGCTATCGGCCGGTTGTGACATGGGGCTGGTATGCAACGACCGTGGCGCGGCCGAGCTGGCCCTGAGCGCCGCGCAGCGCCTCAAGGTGCAGCCGCCCAACGGCCTGGCGCGCATGCGCGGGCAAGGTTTCGCCAGTACCGATTACCGCCAGCAGCCGCGCTGGCTGAACGCCGTGGCCGCCTTGCGCGCCGCGCAACTGATCGATTGATGGCCTGAGGGATAAGCGCATGACTGTCTACGCGATCATTGGTGGTACCGGCCTGACCCAGCTGGATGGCCTGACCCTGAAACAGATGCAGCATCTGGATACGCCCTACGGTGCGCCATCCGCGCCGGTTTTGCGTGGCGAATATGCCGGCCATGAGGTGCTGTTCCTTGCGCGTCACGGCCATCCGCACCGTATTGCGCCGCATCAGGTGAATTACCGCGCCAACGTCTGGGCGCTCAAGCAGGCGGGTGCCGAGGCGGTAATCGCGGTCAACGCGGTCGGTGGCATCCATGCGGCGATGGGCAGCGGCCACCTCTGTGTAGCGCACCAGATCATCGACTACACGTGGGGGCGCGAACACACCTTCTTTGAGGGTGAGCTCGACCATGTTACCCACATCGATTTCAGCTACCCCTATGACGAGGTGCTGCGCGGCAAGCTGATCGACGCGCTACAGGCGCTGGGGTACCCGCACAGCAGTCATGGCGTGTATGGCGCCACCCAGGGCCCGCGCCTGGAAACGGTGGCGGAGATTGCACGCATGGAGCGCGACGGTTGCGACATCGTCGGCATGACCGGCATGCCGGAAGCGGCCTTGGCGCGCGAGTTGGATCTGCCGTACGCCTGCCTGGCGCTGGTGGTCAATCCGGCGGCGGGCAAGTCCAGCGGCATCATCACCATGGCAGAGATCGAGCAGGCTCTGGCCGATGGAATCGGCAAGGTGCGTGATGTGCTGAGTCGGGTGTTGGCCGTCTGACCGACCCGCTAACAAAAAAGCCCCGCAGTGCGGGGCTTTTTGTTGGCTGCAATTATTGCGGGGTGATTTTCACCAGCATGCCCAGGCTGCCGTGGTCGAGGTAGGTCAGTTCGCCGGTTTTCAGGCGGGTGGCCTGTTTCAGGCGCTCGCTGCCGGTGACCAGGCCGTCGTTGTCGAACTGGTTGATCCAGACATCGGCATCCAGATCGATGACCCGCTCTTCGCGCAGGCTGAGGGTGCCTTCCACCGGGTAGTGGCCGAACTTCTGCTCGCCGAGGGTGATGGTCACCTTGCTTGGCGCGGCGCTCAGGTTCTGCGCCCAGGCCTGGTGCAGCAGCACCTGGTAGCCATTGCCCGGGTTGAGCTTGGCGGCTTCGTTGTCCAGTGCCGTACCGCGTTCACTGCCGGCCGGCAGAGCCTGGCTACCGGCGGCCCAGTCATCCGGGGCGGGTTGGCTGGCGGCAATCTGCTCGCCGGCCTGGCGGAAGACGATTACTTCGACCTGAAACAGGCCATCGGCGAAGGCCGACGGTGCCAGCAGGGTCAGCAGCAGGGCGAGAGGGAGCGCACGCATGGGTCAGTCCTTTAAGCAGATTGCGGTGTGAGTCGCTCGAGCAGGGCTTCGAGCGTATTGAAACGTTCTTCCGGGCGCTCCATTGGCACCTGAAATTTGAACAAGGTGGCGCCTTCGAACTTGTAGCGCGTGGGTTGGCTCTGGATCAACTTGATCAGCACCATCGGGTCGACGCAGGTGTCGGCGGCGAACTCGATGCGTCCGCCTTGCGGGCCGGCATCGATCTTCTTGATCCCGAGCTTTTCCGCCTGCAGCTTGAGCAGGGTCAGGCGCACCAGGTGCTTGCTCGGCTCCGGCAGCAGGCCGAAGCGGTCGATCATCTCCACCTGCAGCTCCTTCAGGCCATCCTCGTCGGCGGCGTTGGCGATGCGTTTGTAGAGGATCAGGCGGGCGTGCACGTCCGGCAGGTAGTCCTCGGGGATCAGCGCCGGTAC
>JBBNAI010000032.1:0-6197 GCA_037994305.1 Pseudomonas sp.
TTGCCGTTTCGGCACAGCCGCGACGGAGCCAGTTTTTGCCCAGCAACGCGGCCTGCGCCAAAACGGCAACAGACCCTAGTACATACCGTTCGGCCAAGTACCGGCGGTCATACTGCTTCCTGCCTGCGAGCACACTCAATAATGCCCAACCCCCACCTCAGCATCCTGGTCGTGGACGACGCCAAGTTTTCCAGCGCCATGATCGGCCGCGCCCTGACCCAGGCCGGCTACCAGGATGTGCGCTTCGCCAGCAGCGCTGCCGAAGCCCTGCGCCAACTCGAGCAACGCCCCGCCAGCGTCCTGCTGGCCGACTGGCTGATGCCGGAGATGGATGGCCTGGAGCTGACCGCACGCGTGCGCCAGCTGGACGAAACCGCCGAGCACTACACCTACGTCATCCTGCTCACCGGCAAGGAAGGCGACAACGTGATCGTGGAAGCCTTCGACCGTGGCGTCGATGACTTCATCAGCAAGGCGGCGATGAACGAGCAACTGGTGCCCCGCGTCTACGCGGCGGATCGCCTGTGCAACACCCTGCATCGCCTGCTCAATGAAAACCGCATGATGACCCAGAACATCGCCAGCCTGGAGCAGCGCAACCTGGTCGACCCGCTGACCGGTTTGGGCAACCCGCGCTACCTGCAGCAGAAGCTGGCCGACAGCCTGCGCCAGGTCGAGTCGCGCGGCGGCGCCGTGTGCTACCTGCTGATCGGTCTGCAGGAAGCCGGCGCACTGCGCCAGCAGTACGGCAACGGCTTCTACAACGAACTGCTGCATGGCGTGGCCCGTCGCCTGCAGCAGCTGGTACGGCCGCTGGACGTGCTGGTGCGAGTGGACGACACCCACTTCGGCCTGATCACCCTGCTCGAGGATCTGCAGGAGTGCTCGCCGAGCAGCTTCAAGCGCCTGCATGAAGGTCTCAACCTCAAGGCATTCAAGACCAGTGAAGGCTTCATCACCCTCAAGGCCGGTATCAGCCTGGTGGGCCTGGATGCCAAGTCACTGCCGATCGAGCCGCAAACCCTGCTCGACCACGCCGGCCGCCTGCTGCCCGACTCCTATGCCAGTGGCCGCGTCAGCGCGGTGCGTCTGCCCCTGCCGCTGTGACCTGGCACGTCCTCGGCGCCGGCAACCTGGGCAGCCTGTGGGCCGCCCGCCTGTTTCGCGCCGGGCTGCCGGTGCGCCTGATTCTGCGCAGCCCCGAGCGCCTGGCGGCCTACCGTGCCGCCGGCGGCCTGAGCCTGGTGGAAAACGGCCAGAGCCACCTCTACCCGATTCCCGCTGAAACCGCCGACAGCAACGGCCCGGTGCAGCGCCTGCTACTGGCCTGCAAAGCCTACGATGCCGAAGAAGCAGCGGCCAGCCTGGCCCCACGCCTGGCGGCGAATGCCGAAATAATCCTTCTGCAGAACGGCCTGGGCAGCCAGGACGCGGTGGCTGCACGCCTGCCACGCGCACGCTGCATCCTCGCCTCGAGCACCGAAGGCGCTTTCCGGGACGGTGCCTTTCGCGTGGTCTTCGCCGGCCAGGGCCATACCTGGCTCGGCATACCCGGACAGACCCAGGCACCGGACTGGCTGGCAGAACTGCAGCAGGCCGGCATCCACCACAATTGGACGACGGAAATTCTCGCCAAACTGTGGCGCAAGCTGGCAGTGAACTGCGCGATCAACCCGCTGACCGTACTACACGACTGCCGCAACGGCGACCTGCGTGACTGGCCACAAGAGGTCGTCGCCCTGTGCGAGGAACTGACCCGCCTGCTGCTGGACTGCAATCAGCCCGCAGCCGCCCACGACCTGCTGGCGGATGTGCAGCGAGTGATCGAGGCCACCGCTGCCAATTACTCCTCCATGTACCAGGACGTCGCTCGCGGCCAGCGCACCGAAATCACCTACCTGCTCGGCTATGCCTGTGCAGCCGCCGGCAAGCACCGCCTGAGCGTGCCGCGCCTGGACGCCCTGCATGCGCAGTTGCTCGCCCATCTGGCCGCTCGCGGATTGCCCCTGGTCTGAGCCCGCGCTACCCTCGACCCTCCCAGAACAGCGGAAACCTGCGCCCTTGACCCGAATGCGCCAGCGTCTCGACAACCTGCCGGTCGGCCGCAAACTGCTCGCCGCCCTGCTGGTGCTGCTGGCTACTGTGCTGGTGGTGGCCAACCTGGCCTTTATCAGTGCCGCCTACTGGATCTCCCAGGAAAGCGTGGCGCCGCAGGCCCTGCTGACCCTCGGCAGGCTGATCGCCACCCCGGAGCTCAGTCGTCACGCCCTCGCCTCGCCCCAGGCCGCCCAGGCCCTGCTGCAGCAACTGGACAGCTACGCACCGCTGCGTGCCGCCGCGCTCTACAACAGCGATGGCGTGCGCCTGGCCGAGTTGCAGCTCGGTGAACCGCTGCAACTGCCGCTGCGCAGCGACCGCCTGGAAAGCTGGCGCCAGGGCGAGTTTCGCAACACCCAGGTGGTCGAGCTGAACCAGGGCAAGAAGCCCCCGGCGCACCTGCTGCTGGTGGTATCCAGCGAGCTGCCGGGGGTGTTCTACACCAGCACCCTGACCGCCAGCGGCGTGATCCTGGTGATCAGCGTGCTGCTCTGGACCCTGATCGCCCGGCAGATCCGTCGACTGATCACCCGCCCAATCCGCCGCCTGGAAGAACTGTCACGCCAGGTCACCCGCGAAGAGAACTACGCCCTGCGCGCCTCACGCGGCAACCGGGATGAAATAGGCAACCTGGCCGACGCCTTCAACACCATGCTCGGACGCATGGAAACCCGCGAGCAACTGCTCAAGCGCGCCCGTGACGATGCCGAAAGCGCATTCTCCCAGGCCCACAGCCTGGCCGAGGAAACCCGCCACTCCAACCGCAAGCTGGAGCTGGAAGTGCAGGTGCGCAGCAAGATCGAGAAGAAGCTCACTGGCTTCCAGAACTACCTCAACAGCATCATCGACTCCATGCCCTCGGCGCTGATTGCCCTCGACGAGCAGCTCTACGTCACCCAGTGGAACCAGGAGGCCAGCGCGCTTTCCGGCACCCACTTGAACGAGGCGCTGAACCAGCCGGTATTCCTCGCCTTCCCGCCACTCAAACCGTTCCTCGTGCAGCTCAAGCGCACCGCCGAGCAGCACCGGGTCGAGAAGATCGAGCGGGTTACCTGGAGCCGCAACGACGAGCCACACCACTACGAGCTGACCTTCTACCCACTGATGGGCGCAGGCGGGCGTGGCGTGGTGATCCGTATCGACGACATCACCCAGCGCCTGTCGCTGGAAGACATGATGGTGCAATCGGAAAAGATGCTGTCGGTCGGCGGCCTGGCCGCCGGCATGGCCCACGAGATCAACAACCCGCTGGGCGCCATCCTGCACAACGTGCAGAACATCCGCCGGCGCCTGTCCCCGGAACTGGCGAAGAACCAGGACCAGGCCATCGAAGTCGGTATCGCCCTCGACGATGTCAGCGCCTACCTCAGCGCCCGGGAGATCCCCCAACTGCTCGACGGCATCCAGCAGGCCGGCTCGCGGGCCGCGAAGATCGTCAGCCACATGCTCAGCTTCAGTCGCCGCAGCAACCGGCAGATGACCTTGTGCCAGTTGCCCGCGCTGATCGACCAGGCGCTGGAAATCGCCGGCAACGACTTCGACCTGACCGACAGCTTCGACTTCAAGGCGCTGATCATCCAGCGCGAGTTCGACAGCCGGCTCGACCCGGTGCCGGCCACCGCCAACGAGCTTGAGCAAGTATTGCTCAACCTGCTGAAGAACGCCGCCCAGGCCATCCACCAGCGCGACGACGAGGGCGAGCCCGGGCGTATCGTACTGCGCACCCGGCTCAACCCGCCGTGGGCGGAAATCCAGGTGGAAGACAACGGCGTCGGCATGCCCGAGTCCGTGCGCAAGCGTATCTTCGAGCCGTTCTTCACCACCAAGGAAGTCGGTCAGGGCACCGGCCTGGGCCTGTCCGTGTCGTACTTCATCATCACCAACAACCACAAGGGGCAGATGGAGGTGCACTCCACGCCGGGGCTGGGCACCTGCTTCACCCTGCGCCTGCCCCTGATCGTCAACAGTGAGCCAACGAGTCACTGACAAGGTAAAGCACCATGGGCTATCGACTGAGCAAGATCTACACGAAGACCGGCGACCGCGGCGAAACCGGTCTCGCCGATGGTCGGCGCGTGGCCAAGGACCACCCGCGCGTGGAAGCCATGGGCGAGCTGGATACCCTCAACAGCCAGCTCGGCCTGCTACTGGCCGACCTCGCCGAACAGGAAGACACGTGGCCCGGCCTGGCTGAGCTGATCGAGGTGCTCGCACCCTGCCAGCACCGCCTGTTCGACCTCGGCGGCGAGCTGGCGATGCCCGACTACCAGGCCTTGCAGGCTGTCGAAGTGGAACGTCTGGAAGCGGCTATCGACCGCTGGAACGAAGAACTCGGCCCGCTGGAAAACTTCATCCTGCCTGGCGGCTCACGCCTGATCGCCCAGGCCCATGTCTGCCGCAGCCATGCACGCACCGCCGAACGCCGCTGCCAGCAGCTCAATGCGCTGGAGCCGCTGCGTGCCGAAGGCATGGCCTATGTCAATCGGCTGTCCGACCTGCTGTTCGTCGCCGCCCGCCTGATCGCCCGCCGCCAGCACATCGATGAAGTGCTGTGGCAGGCGGCGCAAAAGCCGTAGCACAAGCCTACAGCGGCTGTTCAGGCCAGAACGCACGAATGCCGGCAACACCCTGGGCGCCACTCTGCCAAGCCTTATCAAGGTCAGCCGCGCCCACACCACCGAGCAGGTAAGCCGGCGTGTTGAAGCCTTGCAGCAACCCACGAGCGACATCCCAGCCCAGCGGCTGAGCATCGGGGTGGGTCTGGGTGGCCTGTACCGGCGACAGCGTGACGAAATCCACGCCCATGCGCGTGGCCAGGGCCAATTCCTCGGCGCCGTGGCAGGACGCGGCCAGCCAGCGCTGGCCAGGGAACGGCCGGCCTTGGTCGGCGTACTTGCGCAGTTGCTCGGCGGTCAGATGCCAGCCCGCGGCGGGGAAGTCACCCAGCCACTCCAGCGGGCCCTTGAGCATCAGTTGCGCCTTGCCGGCGCACAGGCCCTGGATATCCACCGCCAGGTCGCGGTACTGGGCATCGAACATGTTCGGCGCACGCAACTGGATCAACCGGATGCCACTGGCCAGCGCCGCACGCACCCCACGCAGCAGCTCGCCAGGCTCCAACTCTTCAGGGGTAATCAGGTAACGATCCGGCAAGCGCGCTGCAGTGACGATCGGCTGGTTGGCCGCCGGGAACTCGTAGTCTTCCAGCTCGCGCGGCGTAGCCCAGGCCAGCGGCTGGCCTTCGACGCCATGGGGCTCGCCGGTGAAGCTGGAGACTTCCCAGACATCCAGCAGCACCTGCTTGTCCGGGTAGTCGTGCTGCACCTGGATCAGCGGCCGGGCGGCGCTGACGTGGATGCCCAGTTCCTCTTCGAGCTCGCGGGCCAGCGCCGCCTGCACCGCTTCGCCCTCCTCCACCTTGCCGCCGGGGAACTCCCACAGGCCACCCTGATGCTGGTTATCCGCGCGCTTGGCGATCAGCACCCGACCGTCGGCCCCGCGGATCACCGCAGCCGCCACGTGCACTCGCTTCATGCATTGCTCTCCGTTTCCTGCAGGCCGGCGCGGTACCACCGCTGGAAAGCCGGCCATTGATAGATGGTATTCACATACGCCTCGGCCTCGGCCGGCAACGCCACCTGATAGCTACGCAGCCGCGCAGCCACCGGAGCGAAGAAGGCATCGGCGATGCTGACGTGGCCGAACAGGTAAGGCCCGTCCTGGCCGAAACGCTTGCGCGCGTCCTGCCACAAGGCGCAGATCCGCTCGATATCGGCTTGCGCCTCTGCAGGCACCTGGCTCAGCGGCTGGTTACGGCGCAGGTTCATCGGCAGGTGGCTGCGCAGGGGCACGAAACCGCTGTGCATTTCCGCGCAGATCGAGCGGGCGAAGGCCCGCGCGGTCTGGCCGAGTGGCCACAAGTGAGCCTCGGGGAAACGCTCGGCCAGGTACTCGGCGATGGCCAGGGAATCCCAGATCACGCCGTCTTCGCACTTGAGCACCGGCACCTTGCCGGTGGGTGAATGCAACAGCAACTGGCGACGGCTATCGGCGCCGTACAGGGAAACCAGTTGCTCGTCGTACGCCGCGCCCGTCAGCTC
>JBBNAI010000033.1:0-2522 GCA_037994305.1 Pseudomonas sp.
TCGGCGTCACCGGGGTGATCAGCGCCACCGCCGACCTGCTGATCAGCGCCTGGCGCAACGACAGCCTGACCGCCATGGTCGCGCCCTACCGCGATGCGCCGCCGCTGACCGAGCGCGCCCCGGCCAGCCGCCTGCTGCAAATCGCCCAGGACGCAACACCAGGCATGCAGGCCGACTTCATCGCCTTCCCCGGCACGCGCTTCTCCAGCGAGCACCACTACTCGGTGTTCATGAAGGGCAGCAGCCACCTCACCGCGCACCTGTGGACGCCGGTGCTGATCGACGCCAAGACCCTGGCCGTCACCGCCATCGGCGAGCGGCCCTGGTACATGGATGCCCTGGCCATGTCGCAGCCGTTGCACTTCGGCGACTACGGCGGCCGGCCGATGCAGATCCTCTGGGCAGTGCTCGACGTGCTGACCATCATCGTCCTCGGTAGCGGCCTGTACCTCTGGTGGGTACGCCGCCGCACGCCGCGCGCAGCCCTGCGCGACGAGGTACTGACATGAAGCGCTGGCGCGACTCGACCTTCGCCATTCCCACACTGATTGGCCTGCTCAGTGCTGCCGGCCTGTTCGCCGCGCTGCTCGGCGACGGCTGGTGGGACGCCCTGGCCTGGCTCGGCCTGGGCCTGCCCGCTGTTCTCGGCATCTGGCCGCTGCTGCCGCGCAAAAGCCGCACGTCGTAGGCGCCGCGTTCCTGTAGGAGCCAGCGGGCAACAGCGCGCCTTCCAGGAAGCCCCGCAGCACGCGCTAGAATCAGCCCATCGCACTCGACTCGCCGCCGGAGAATTGCCCATGAGCACCATGACCCTGTTCCACGCCAGCGCCTCACCCTTCGTGCGCAAGGTAATGGTGCTGCTGCACGAGACCGGCCAGGTCGACCGCGTCGCCCTGCAGAATGCCCAGCTCACCCCGGTCAGCCCGGACGCCGGGGTGCTCGCCCACAACCCCGCCGGCAAGATTCCCGCCCTGCGCCTGGCCGATGGCTCGGTGCTGCACGACAGCCGGGTGATCCTCGATTACCTCGACCAGCAGCATGTCGGCGAACCGCTGATCCCGCAGCACGGCCCTGCTCGCTGGCGGCGCCTGACTCTGGCTTCGCTGGCCGATGCGATCCTCGATGCCGCCGTGCTCAGCCGCTACGAGAGCTTCCTGCGCCCCGAGGAAAAGCGCTGGGATGCCTGGCTCGATGGCCAGAGCGACAAGATCGAACGCGCCCTGGCCTACTTCGAGAAAGACGCCCTGGCGGAAATCCACAGCCACTTCGACATCGCCGCCATCGGCCTGGCCTGCGCCCTCGGCTACCTCGACCTGCGCCAGCCGGAGCTGGGCTGGCGTGAACGCTTCCCAGGCCTGACCGGCTGGTATGCCGAGGTCAGCCAACGGCCATCGATGCAGGCCACGGTGCCGGTCTAACCGAAGATGACCCAGGGGACTGCCAGTACAGGCACGCTAGCGGCCTTTCGGCACATGCTTGTGCGAAGGCTTATCCAGGGCAGGTAGCGGGACGAACAGACGCGCGATGCGCCGTGCCAGCAGGTGTCCCAGACGCGCGTCCTCGCGCAAACCGACGTGCCCGCTCATCGCCAGTACCACAGGCGGAAGAAGCCGGCGGCCAGCAGCAGGGCAATCTGCCCCAGCGCCGTGCACAGCTGCAGGAAGGAGCGCACGCTGGCGTTGGCCACCGCATCCGGGATGCCGGTGAGGTCATTCCAGAACGACTCCGGCAGCAGCGTCAACGCCAGACCAGACAGCGGCTTGCCACTCAGGTTGAACCCTCGGAGCAGCAGCTCGCTTTGGTCCGTGAACATCAGGCCGATCAGCAACACCCCGGCCACCACCAGGCCGAGGGCGAAACAGGCGGAAAACTGCATCAGCAAACGAATCATCAAAGGCTCCCTGGCGGGCGCGGCGGACGCCGCGCCCGACCGAATCAGATGGCGGAGGTCGCGGCGGGTTTGCCGATGCCGTACCAGTCGAGCTTGCGGGTCAGCACCATGACGCTGGCGAGCAGGCCGAAGACCAGCAGCGAGCCCATCAGCAAGGCGTAGTCCTCGGCGCTGAGCAGGGCGTAGAGCATGCCGTAGAGGCCGGCCAGCCCGGCGGTGAAGCCGGCGCCGCGCAGCCAGCTGTGCAGCACATGGCTGACGTAGAAGCCGATCAGCAGCACGCAAGCCGAGGCGGCCAGGGCATAGGCGCGCTCGAAACTCATGTGCTCGGCCAGCGACAGCAGCAACAGGTAGAACAGCGCCAGCGACAAGCCGACCAGGCCGTACTGCACCGGGTGCACGGCCAGACGCTTGAGCACCTCGAAGAGGAAGAAGCCGGCGAAGGTCAGGGTGATGAACAGCAGCGCGTATTTAATCGCCCGATCACTCTTCAGGTACTGGTCAACCGGGTCGACGAAGCTGACGCCGAAGTGGCGCTCGTTGAAGGCACTGCAGTCGCCGTCGGCGCAGTCGCTCAGGGCTTGTTCCAGGTTGGTGGCGAAGAAGCTGGTCTGCCAGCGTGCGCTGAATC
>JBBNAI010000034.1:0-3510 GCA_037994305.1 Pseudomonas sp.
GGTTCGGGCGCTGACTGCGGCTCAAATCTATGGTCTGACCACCGAGCAAGTCGCAGCCTTGGCCATCGATGACCTCCAGGCATTGAGCACCGCGCAGATCCAGGCGATGCAGAACACTGACCTGGCCTCGTTGACCAGCGACCAGATCGCCGCGCTGAGCACCGCTCAGGTGCTTGCCCTGACCACCTCGCAGATCAAGGCGTTGACCACCGATCAGATCATCGCCATGACCAGCGACCAAATCGCTGCCCTGGAAACCGCCGATGTCGTGGCGCTGACCTCGGCCCAGATCGGCGCCATCCAGTCTGGCGACTTCGCTGCGCTGAACACGGCACAGCTGGTGGCCATCGACGTGGCGGACATCGCCGCACTGACCACCGACCAACTGACGGCGCTGAACATGACCCAGGCGGACGCGTTCACCGCGTCGCAGCTGGCGGCCATGAGTACCGAGCAGATGTCGGTTCTGAGCACCTCGCCGCTGGTCCTCGACCTCAATGGCGATGGCGCGCAGACCCTGCACTGGGCGGCCAACACCCGCTTCGATATCGACGGTGACGGCGATCTCGACAGCACCGGTTGGGTCGGCGATGGCGATGGCCTGCTGGCGCTCGACCGCAACGGTGATGGCAGCATCAACGACGGTAGCGAGCTGTTCGGCAACGCCACCACCCTGGCTGATGGCAGCAAGGCGAAGGACGGTTTTGCGGCCATGGCCGAGCTGGACAGCAATGGTGACGGCCGTATCGACGCCAACGACAGCAGCTTCTCCTCCCTGCGGGTGTGGATGGATGCCAACCAGGATGGCGTCAGCCAGAGCGGCGAGCTGTACAGCCTGTCGTCCCTGGGGGTAGCCAGCATCGGCCTGAACGCCGCGCAGACCAGTGAGCTGAACAACGGCAACTGGATCGGCCTGAGTGGTAGCTACGAGACCACCGACGGCGCGGTACACAGCATCGTCGATGCCTGGTTCCGCAATGGCGGCAGTGGCGAGCAGACCATCGACCTGACGGCGCTGAATCCGCAGACGGTGAACGAGCACAGCCTGAGTCGCATCGACCTCGGTGCCGGCGATGGCCATGCCAACACGCTGAAACTGGATGCCGCGAGCGTCAGCCACTTCGGTCAGACCGGTCTGGTCGAAACCGGCATCGGAGCCTCGCAGCCGGTGCAGTTGATCGTCAACGGTGACGCCAGCGACAGCGTGCAGATCAACGATCCGGCAGGCGACTGGCATGCCGCAGGCAGTGTCCAGGTCGACGGCACTTCCTACGACGTGTACAACGACGGGGATATCCAGCTCCTGGTGGCGAGCAACGTGCACACCAGCTTCTTCTCCTAAGGAAGCTGGAAGACTGTCCCGGCGTCGCGCAAGCGGCGCCGGGACAGTTGCATCTGCCGTCATCCCTTTTTCGATAAGGCGCCTGCATGCCTGAAAATCCGCTTGAAAGCCTGAACCTGGACGTTGTGCTGCAGACTGCCCTGCAGTTTGCCGAGCAGGCCGCCCTCGAACCCATGCAACTGATTGGCGTGGCCGAGCGCCTCGGCCAGGCACGCCGGCCGGCGGACGTGGCGCAGCTGTACCAGACGTGGCTGGGGCATTGCACGTCCAGCGCCGACTACATCGTACAGTTCAACCTCGGGGTGACCCTGTCGCAGCTCGAGCAGCTGCCGGCGGCCGAGCAGGCTTACCGGGCGGCGATCCAGCGCAAGCCGGACTTTGCCCAGGCCTGGTTCAACCTCGGTGCGGTGATCGAGCGCCAGGGCCGCCCGGAAAATGCTCTGGTGATCTGGCAATCGATGCTCGATCACCCGTTGGTGGGGCCGGAGCTGAATCCGGATCTGTATATCATGGTGCTCAACAGTATGGGCCGCCTGATGGAGGAGATCCGCCAGCTGCAATCGGCCGAGGAGAAACTGCAGGCCAGCCTGCAGGCCGATCCGGCCCAGCCCAAGGTGATCCAGCACTGGGTGCACCTGCGCCAGAAGCAATGCGAATGGCCGGTGCTGGCGCCCATGCCGGGGCTGTCTGTCGGCGACATGCTCAAGGCCACGTCGCCGCTGGCGATGCTCTCCGCCAGCGATGATCCGGGTTTGCAGCTGGCAACCGCCCTGCGTTTCGTCAGCGATCGGATCAACCAGCGCGTCGCCGAACTGGCGCCGAAGCAGGGTTACGCCCACCCGAAAGTGCGCATCGCCTTCCTCTCCTCGGACTTCTGTCTGCACGCAGTGTCGCTGCTGACCGTGGAGCTGTTCGAGCTGCTCGATCGCGAGCGCTTCGAGGTCTACGGCTTCTGCTGGAGCCGCGAAGATGGCTCGGCGCTGCGGGCTCGGGTCAAGGCGGCGATGGATTACTTCGTGCCCATCGGCGGGCTGGATGACGCCAGCGCGGCGCAACTGATCCGCCAGCACGAGATCGACATCCTGGTCGACCTGCAGGGCCTGACCTCCGGTGCGCGGGCGAACATCCTGGCTTACCGCCCGGCGCCGCTGCAGCTCACTTACCTGGGCTTCCCCGGCCCGACCGGGCTGCCCTGCGTCGATTACGTGATCGCCGACCGCTACCTGATTCCGGACGCGGAAAAGCCGTTCTACAGCGAGCGCCCGCTGTACCTGCCGGTGTTCCAGTGCAGTGATCGCCAGCGCCCGGTGGCGCCGCTGCCGAGCCGAGCCGAATGCGGCCTGCCGGATGACCGCTTTGTGTTCTGCTGCTTCAACAACAACTACAAGTTCAACGAGGAAGTGTTTTCCAGCTGGATGCGCATTCTCGCCGCGGTGCCCGACAGCCTGTTCTGGCTGCTGGCCGACAATCAGTGGTCGCAAGCCAACCTGATCGCCTGTGCCGAGCGGCATGGCGTGGCGGCCGAGCGGCTGATCTTCGCCCCGCGCGTGGCGCCTGAGCTGTACCTGGCGCGGTATACGGTGGCCGACCTGTTCCTCGATGCCTATCCCTTCAATGGCGGCACCACCGCCAACGATGCGTTGTGGATGGGCCTGCCGGTGCTGACCCGCTCGGGGCGCACCTTCGCCTCGCGCATGGCCGGCAGTTTGCTCACTGCGCTGGATCTGCCCGAGCTGATCACCGATTCGCAGCCGGACTACGAGCAACGCGCCATCGCGCTGGCGACCGAGCGCGAGCAGCTGCGTGGCTTGCGCCAGCGCCTGCAGCAAGGCCGGGAAAGCTCGCTGCTGTTCGATATGCCACGTTTCGTGCGCAGCTTCGAGGATGGTCTGCTGGCGGCGCACAATAGCCATTCGCCACGCGACTGAGTTGCACCCTTCACGTTTACTGCCAGGAACACCGTAGATGTCTGCCGAAAACCTGTTCTACGCCTGCCTGACCCATGTGCCGCTGGAGATGGACTTCCCGGAGTACGTCACGCCGATCTACATGGGCGAGGCGCAGGCGCCAGGGCGACTCAACCTGCGTGATCTGGCTCCGGAGTGGGAACCCTATCACCCGGTGCTGGGGGCGACCGCCGGCGCGTTCGCGCTGAAGAACCTGCTGCT
>JBBNAI010000035.1:0-23412 GCA_037994305.1 Pseudomonas sp.
CGCTTCCGGGCCACTGCGAGCTGCCTAAATAACCCTCACCCCAGCCCTCTCCCGGAGGGAGAGGGAGCAGTCCGGGGGCAGTGCCGGTCCCCACGTTTCAATGCGTGGATGTGCTGCGCGACATCCACCCTACGACTGCTTCGCTATCACCACTTTTCAGGAGTTATTTATGTCTCAGCATGACTGCGACCTGCTGATCGTCGGCGCCGGCATTCTCGGCCTCGCCCACGCCTGGGCGGGCGCCAAACGCGGCCTCAAGGTCAAGGTGTTCGAGCGCAGCCACACGCCGCTGGGCGCCTCTATCCGCAATTTCGGTCAGGCCCTGGTGGGCGGGCAGGCGCCGGGCGCGATGCTCAACCTGGCGCGCCAGGCCCGCGGCCTGTGGGCCGAGCTGGGGCAGGGCGCCGGGCTGAAACTGCACCAGCAGGGCTCGCTGCTGTTCGCCCGCACCGAGGCGGAAGAAGCGCTGCTGCACGCCTTCATCAATGGCCGTGGCGAAGAGCTCGGCTACCGCACCGAACTGCTGCGTGGCGACGCGCTGAACGCCCTCTACGACGGGCGCTTCAGTCACCACCGCGCGGCCCTGCATGGCCTCGACGACCAGCAGCTGTACTCGCGCGAAGCGCTGCCGCAAATCGTCGACTACCTGGCCCGCGAACATGGCGTGCAGTTCCACTTTTCCACCCTGGTGCGCGATGTCGAATCCGGCAGCGCCCTGACCAGCGCCGGGCGTTTTACCGCGAGGCATATCCTGGTGTGCTCCGGCCACGACTACCAAACCCTGCTGGCCGAACAGATGGCCCGCCTGCAACCCCAGGTGTGCCGCCTGCAAATGCTGCGAGTGCGTCCGTCGCAGCCGTTGGCCCTGAAGCACGCGGTGCTCACGGGCTTGAGTTGCACCCACTACGGCGCCTTCTCCGACCTGCCGGAAGCCGACGCCATTCGCGCGCAAGTCCGCCGCGAGCAGCCGGAGCTGGAGAGCCTGGGCATTCACCTGCTGATCAGCCCCACGCCCTATGGCGAACTGATCATCGGCGACTCCCACGACTACGGCAGCGATGCCTCTCCGTTCAACGCCGAAAGCACCGACCGCATCATGCTCGACCTGGCCGAACACACCCTGGGCATGCCGGTGGAGGTGGTGGAGCGCTGGCAAGGCGTATACGGATCGCGCGGGCCGGGCCCGTTCAGCGTGACCCGCGCCACCGATGGCGTGACCGCCGTGCTGATGCACACCGGTCTGGGCATGAGTGTCGGCCTGGCTCTGGGTGAGCGCACCGTTGCGGCTTTGCTTGGTGAGGACGAATGGCCGAGCGCACGGGCGGTATGACGGCTGAGCAAGCGGTCAGCGAGCTGTTCGCCCTGTGTCGGCAACAGGCCGGGGCGAACTATATCGGCGAGGCCGTCAGCCAGCTCGAACATATGCACCAGGCCGCCGACCTGGCCCTGGCCGAAGGGGCCGATGAGGAATTGGTGCTGGCCGCCTTCTGTCATGACGTCGGGCACTTCTGTGCACCCTTGACGGCCGCCAACAGCATGGCCGGCCTTGGGCGTCAGGGGCATGAGCAGGTTGGTGCGCACTGGCTGCGTAGACTGGGTTTCTCCGATCGCCTGGCCGGATTGGTTGCGCGGCATGTACAAGCCAAACGCTATCTGTGCTGGCGCGATGCGGTGTATTTGAGCGGGTTGAGCCTGGCCAGCCGACAGACGCTGGACTGGCAGGGCGGGCCGATGACGAGCGAGGAGGCGGCGGTGTTCGAAGCCGATCCGTTGTTCGCTGACAGCCTGCGCCTGCGCTGCTGGGATGAGGCGGCCAAGGTGCCAGGGCTGCCGCCAGGCAGCCTGAGCCATCTGGAACGGATCGCCTTGTGTGTCCATCAGGCCGGCGGCCTACCTGTGGGGCTTTAGCGCCCACATCCAGCGTTAGCTCTTCGGCACCCTTCAGTGGCTGTGGTTTGCGTGTGCATGGAGAGCGAGCAAGTCGTTCTCCCGTTGTATGAACTGGCGCCGGCCGGTCTTTCATTGGGACATGCAGGGACAGCGCGTCGCTGGTCTCGATCGCATGGCATCTGCTCTACACACTGCAAAAGTAAGCCTCGGGCAGTCGGCTTCGCTCATGTGCGCGTCGAAAAGGCTGTCGGCCGTCAGCTGGCAGCCTAACGAGCAGGCTGATTCCTTTCCGTTTATCTCCCTCTGTCGTCAGTTGTGTTTGTCTCCATAACTCTATAATTAGGTAACCACCTTATTGGTTAATGCCTATTTTTGGCTTGGCTTGTGTAGTCGAGCCTGGTCTTTTAATGCGTCGATAATTTCTCGTTAAATTGTCCGTATGTACCGTTTTAGAGGCTTATTAATCCTTAAGGATTAAAACTTGGAAATTACTCCTTTTGGCGGCCGAAAGGGCTGATTCATCGTGATACTGTCCCCGGCAGTTACACCAACATCCATTGGAGAGCCGTATGAAAACAACAAAATGGCCCGGGGTATTTCAGCTAAATGCCCTCGCTCTAGGAGTCGCCCTCGGCAGTGCTGCGGCACCTGCTTACGCGGTTAATTTCAACATCGGGGAGATTGAGGGGCAGCTCGATTCTTCGTTGTCGGTTGGGGCCAGCTGGTCGACTGCCAACCCAGACAAGGATCTGATCGGCATGGCCAACGGCGGCAAGGCCTTCACCCAGACCAACGACGATGGGCACATGAACTTCAAGAAGGGTGAAACCTTCTCGAAGATCTTCAAGGGCATCCACGACCTCGAGCTGAAGTACGGCGACACCGGCGTGTTCGTGCGCGGCAAGTACTGGTACGACTTTGAACTGAAGGATGAGAGCCGTCTGTTCAAGGACATCGACGACCACAATCGCAAGGAGGGCGCACAGTCTTCCGGCGCGCAGATTCTCGATGCCTTCCTCTACCACAACTACCAGATCGCCGACATGCCCGGCAGCGCCCGCGTCGGCAAGCAGGTGGTGAGCTGGGGGGAGAGCACCTTCATCGGCAACAGCATCAATTCGATCAACCCGATCGACGTGTCCGCCTTCCGCCGTCCTGGCGCGGAAATCAAGGAAGGCCTGATCCCGGTCAACATGTTCTACATGTCGCAGTCGATCACCGACCAACTCTCGACTGAAGCCTTCTATCAGCTGGAGTGGGATCAGACGGTCATCGACAACTGCGGCACCTTCTTCTCCGGCACCGATGTTGCCGCCGATGGCTGTGACCACAACTACAACATCCTCGACCCGGCCACCATCTCGCAAATCCTCCCCGCTGCAAACGCGGGCCTCTTGCCAGGTGTGGAGGTCGGGACGGAAGGGTTGGTGGTGCAGCGTGGCGGGGATCGTGATGCACGCGACTCCGGGCAGTGGGGCCTGGCCCTGCGCTGGTTGGGCGACGACACCGAGTACGGTGCCTACTACATGAACTACCACAGCCGCACGCCAATCGTCAGCATGCAGAATGCCGACCGACAGGGGATCATCGATACGCTGACCGGCCCTCTCGGGCTTGGCGGGGCGTTGCCGATGCTGTTGGGGCGCGGTAGCTACTTCCTGGAGTACCCGGAAGATATCCGCCTGTACGGCATGAGCTTCTCCACCACGCTGCCTACCGGCACTTCCTGGTCGGGTGAGATCAGCTACCGGCCGAACATGCCGTTGCAAACCAACACCTCGGACCTGACGCCGAATCTGGCCAACACAGTGGTCGATGGCTTCCTGAGTGGTGGCCCTGCGGGTGCATTGGCCCAAGCTGGCGTCGAGACCCATGGCTATCAGCGCAAGGAAGTCACCCAGGCGCAAACCACCTTCGTGCACTTCTTCGATCAAGTGCTGGGTGCCAGTCGCCTGACCGTTCTGGGTGAGCTGGGATACACCCGCGTCGGGGCGATGACCGACGAGGTCGGCAATCGCTTTGGTCGTGACGCCACCTACGGCGTACCGGAAAACGCGTTGGCCGAGGAGCGCTTTGGCTCGCATGGCTTCTACACATCGTCGTCCTGGGGTTACCGGGCGCGCGGTGTCCTCGAATACAACAACGTGATCGCCGGTATCAACCTCAGGCCGAACCTGGCCTGGTCGCACGATGTTGACGGCTATGGCCCGGTATTCAACGAAGGCACCAAGGCGGTCAGCATCGGCGTGGATGCCGACTACCTCAATACCTACACCACCAGCCTCAGTTACACCGATTTCTTCGGCGGTGATTACAACACCCAGGGCGACCGCGACTTCATCGCCTTGAGCTTCGGTTTGAACTTCTAATCCTGTCAGCATGAGAATCAGTCAAATGAAAAAAACAAGCACACTGATTACGGCACTCAGCCTGTCGCTCCTGTCCTGTGGAGTGCTGGCGGCGGTATCTCCCGAGGAGGTGGCCAAGCTGGGTACCAGCCTGACTCCGCTGGGTGGCGAGATGGCGGGTAATGCCGAAGGCACGATCCCGGCCTGGACCGGCGGCCTGCCTGTGGATGCTGCGCCAGTCACGGCAAATGGTTTCCTCGGTGATCCCTATGCCGACGAAAAGGCGATGTTCACCATCACCGCGCAAAACGTCGAGCAGTACAAAGACAAGCTCTCGCCGGGCATGATCGCGATGCTCAAGCGGTACCCGGAAACCTTCAAGCTGCCGGTGTATGTCAGCCATCGTTCGGCCGCCATTCCCAAGGATGTCGAAGCGAAGGTGAAAATCAGTGCCGCCAAAACCACGCTGATAGAAGGTGGCAACGGCCTGAAGAACTTTACCGATAGCCGCTATTACGCCTTCCCGATTCCGCAGAACGGCCTGGAAGCGGTGTGGAACCACGTCACTCGTTACCGTGGCGGCAACCTGAAGCGCCTGTACGTGCAGGCGGCACCGCAAGCCAACGGCGCCTATAGCCTGGTCAACTTCGAGGACGAGGTGGCGTTTCCGGATTTCATGCCCGACCTGGCTCCGGAAAAGGCCGCCAACGCATTGCTGTTCTTCAAGCAGCGTGTAACGGCGCCTTCGCGTCTGGCGGGTAACGTGCTGCTGGTGCACGACTCGCTCGACCAGATCACGGACCCCCGCATGGCCTGGCTGTACAACGCCGGCCAGCGTCGTGTGCGCCGTGCGCCGCAGGTTGCCTATGATGGTCCGGGTACTGCTGCCGACGGCCTGCGTACCTCGGACAACTTCGACATGTTCAACGGCGCTCCGGATCGTTACGACTGGAAGCTGCTGGGCAAGCGCGAGATGTACATTCCGTACAACAACTTCCGCCTGCTGAACCCGTCGCTGAAATACTCCGAGCTGCTCAAGGCGGGTCATACCAACCAGGATCTGTCGCGTTATGAGCTGCACCGCGTCTGGGAGGTAAAGGCCACCCTGAAGGCGGGCGAACGTAACATCTACGCACAGCGGACCTTCTTCATTGATGAAGACACCTGGACCATCGTGCTTTCCGATCTGTATGACGGTCGCGGGCAACTGTGGCGTGTAGGTGAAGCGAAGGCGATGCCGTATTACCAGCGCAAGATCCCGGCATTTGCTTTCGAAGCCTTGTATGACCTCACTGCTGGCCGTTACATCGCGACGGGCCTGAGCAACGAGGAGAAGGAGTTCGTCAAATTCGACGTCAAGGCCACGGCAGCCGACTTCACGCCGGCAGCACTGCGTAACGCTGGCGTACGCTAGGGGCGTTACACTCATATCCAAGAGGGCGACTCCAGGAGTCGCCTTCTTGGTTTTGTGTGGCTGATGGGCCCTGTGGCGGCGGGTGGCAGGAATGCCCGGAAAAATACCGGCGCTCGCGGATACCGCCAGAGTGCTCGGGGTAAACTGCAGCCTTCGCCTGTTTTGTCTTATATGAATTTCGCTCGACGACTTTTCGTTTAGCACCCGCATAAAAAGTGAGGCTGAATCATGCACGACAATGTTCGTGTGTTGCCTGGAAGCCACTCACGGCCATTGGGCACCGCATTACCGCGCCTGCCCGTTCCGCACCTTGCTCGTCCGCGCTTGCTGCGGACCCTGCTGGCAGGTGACAACCGACTGACTCTCATCTGCGCACCTGCCGGCTACGGCAAGAGTGTGTTGCTCTCCGAGTGCGTGCGGCAGGTGAGTCAACATACCCGCATCGTCTGGCTTGACCTGCTGGGGCATGAGCTGACGCCGGAAGACCTGTTGGTCAGACTGGCCGCAGCCCTGGAGCTGCCGCATGGTGATGGCGATCCCTATGTCGAGCTGACCCGGCTGATCGGTCGCCTGGTGCGGCCGACCTGGCTCATTCTCGATGACTACCCGCGTGGCGCCAGCGCGGAGCTCGACGACTGTCTTGAGCACCTATTGGAACGTTCGCCACACACACTGCGCTGGTGGGTGTCGACCCGCCGCCGGCCTGGCTGGAGCCTGCCTCGTCTGTTGTTGCAGGGGGCGGTGCGTGACCTCAATGCCCAGGACCTGGCGCTGAATGAGCAGGAGCTTGGCGAACTGCTGGCCCTGCGCAAAATGCCGCTTTCTAGCGCGCGAATTAGCGAGTGGCAGGAACAGAGTGATGGTTGGCTGGCAGGTGTCTGCCTGCAGTTGATCGAGAGCGAAGCAGAAGGGCAGGACAGGGGCTCGGAAAAGAGTACCTCGCTGATGCAGGAATACATCGAGCGTGAGGTGCTGGGTGACCTTTCGCCCGCGGAGCGCCAGGCGCTGTGTGTCCTGGCCCATATCCCGCGCTTTTCGGCGGGTTTGTGCCGCCACTTGCTGGCCAGTGTCAGCGATGACCGGCTGTTCGAGCAGCTTATGCAGCGGCAGCTGCTGATCAGCACTGTCGAGGGGGAAGAGCGCTGGTATCGTCTGGCGCACCCCTTGGCGAAAACCTTGTGCCTGCCGGCGTTCGAGGCGCCTGCCGCCCGTGCGCATATCCGTGCCTGTCAGTGGTTCGCTCACAACGGCATGGTGCGCGAAGCCGTGGAGCACGCATTGCTTGCTGGTCAGCCGGAAACGGCCGCCAGTTACCTGCAGCGTTATGCCGAAGATCAATTGCTGGTTGGCCAGAGCGTGCCGCAGTTGCTGCGCTGGCGCGATGAGTTACCGGCAGGGCTGTTTTCCAGGACTCCGCGTCTGATCATTCTCCAGTCCTGGGCGCTGATCATGGGTACACGCCTGGACGAGGTGGATGGTTGCATTGCCGAACTGGCTCGCTTCTTCCCTCGGTCCAATACTCATCGCCAGCAGCAACTCATGGCCCAGTATCAGGTGGTGATGGGGGTTCTGCATCGTCTGCGTGGCTTGCCCAGCGCCAAGCTGTACTGCCAGGAAGCGTTGCCGGTGCTCAGCGAGGCGGCGTGGTCGCAGAAAATTCTCTGTCACCAGGCCTTGGCCCAGCAAGCGGCCGCCGAACTCGATCTGGCCCTGGCGCAAGAGCACTGCCTTGAGGCCTTGAGCCTGGCACGACAGCATCAGAACCTGCGCTTCGAGACCCTGCTGGGTATCGATCACGTGCACCTGTTGATGATGCAGGGTGAATGTGTGGCGGCTCAGGCGCATGTCGACCAGGCATTGCAGCTGGTCCAGGAGGCGGGTGTGCATGGCCCGATCCATGCCCGGTTGCTGATCTTGAAGGGCCGCTTGCAGGCCAATTCGGGGGATCTGGCTGCGGCTCGACTGAGCCTGCATGAAGGCGTGCAAGAGGCCGAGTCCTGCGAGGATGCCTACCTGCTGTTTGGTCACCTCATTCTGGCCGAGCTGGCTACCGAGGAAGGGCAGTTGGAGGTGGCCGATAGGCTGCTGCAGGATGCCGAGCAGCAGATGCTGCGCTACCAGATTCCCAAGGTGCGCTACAGCGAGGCGCTGGATCTGGCGCGCGGCAGGCTCTACCTGCATGCCGGTCGCTCAGAGCAGGCCTTGCAGGTGTTTGTCGATGTGCGTCGTCGCCTGGAAAGCGAAGCCTTGTTGGCGCCTTCGGGCTTCTATGACTTGTTGCTCAAGACCCGTCTCAGCCAGGCGGCAGCCGAGCTTGCACTTGGCAGCCTGGAGCCGGCTCGGGCTGGTTTGCAGTCCTTGCTGCAGGATTGTCTGCGCAGCGGCTACTTGCTATTGGCGACCCAGGTGCGCATTTGCCTGGCCGAGGCCCTTGAGCAGGATGGTGAGCATGAGCCGGCGGATGAGCTTCTATTGACCGCGCTGTTCGATGCGCAGCGTCAGCAGCAGATCAGGCCGATCGCATTGCTTCAGCGCAATGAGGAACAGTGGCTGGATGAGCTCCTGCTTTCGCATCAGGAATTACTGCCGCTGCATCAGCAATTGTTCACGTCTAGCGAGCAGGCTGATCAAGGCATGTCACATGCCATGCAGACCCTGAGCAAGCGGGAACTGGCTGTGCTGGCACTGATTGCCAAGGGTCATTCCAACCAGGAAGTGGCTGACACGCTGTTCATTTCGCTGCACACGGTGAAGTCCCACGCGCGGCGCATCAATGCCAAGCTGGGGGTGGAGCGGCGTACCCAGGCTGTTGCGCTGGCCAAGGAGCAGGGGCTGATCGACTAACCGTCGGGTCAACTGGAATGGCATGCCCGCGCAGGGATAGTCCCTGCGCAGGTGATGCGTCAGGCCTGGCCCAGTGCGGCGGCTATCACCGCATCCGCCAGTTCGCCATAGGGGGCGAACATGACGGCCACCAGGTCGTTCTCGCCGCGGTAGAAGATCGAGCGCAGGTTGGAAAACTCCAGGAAACCTTCATGCCCATGGTGGCGACCGCTGCCACTTTTGCCGATGCCACCGAACGGCAGGCACGGCATGGCGGCGTGCAGGGCGGCCGAGTTGACGCAGGCGCCCCCGGAGACGGTGCGTGCCAATACCTGTTCGGCAATGGCGGGCGTCTCGGTGAACACGTAGATGCCCAGAGGGCGCTCGCCGGCATTGATGTAGTCAACCGCTTCGGCGATGTCCCCATAGGTTTTGACCGGCAGGATCGGGCCGAATATCTCGTGTTGCATCAGCAGCATGTCGTCACGAGCGTCGAGCACCAGGGTCAGCGGCATGCACCGGCTGTGTTCATCCAACTCGCCGCCCAGTTGCACCAGCGTGGCACCTTTGGCCGTCGCGTCATCCAGGTAGCTTTGCAGGCGTTGCAGGTGACGTTGATTGATGATGCCGGTGGTGTCCTGGCGCTGGGTGTAGTCGGGCAGGTAGGTGGCCATGTGTTCACGGGCCAGGGCGACAAACTGGTCGCGCTGCGCGTGAGGCACCAGGGCGTAATCCACGGTGACGCACATCTGTCCGTTCTTGATTGTCTTGCAGCCGATCACCTGTTCGATCGTGCGGGCACTCAGGCCATCTTCAGCAATCAGCGCCGGGCACTTGCCGCCCAGCTCCAGTGTCACCGGTACCAGGTTCTGCGCCGCTGCCACTGCGATGCTGCGGCCGACTTCGGTGCTGCCGGTGTACATCAGGTGGTCCCACTCCAGGGTCGGGAAGAACTTGGCCAGCTCCAGGCCACCGGCGACCGCTGCCACCTGGGCTGGATCGAAGGTGCTGCTGATCATTTCCAGGGTTAGCTCGCTGCAGGCCGGGGTCAGGTCGGAAGGTTTGATGATGACCCGGTTGCCCGCGGCCAGCATCTCCACCGCCGGGCCGATGCCAATGTCGAACGGGAAGTTCCAGGGCGCCATGTTGCCGACGACCCCCTTAGGTTGCGCCAACACGCAGGCCCGACCCGTGCCGTACAGGGCCGCATCGGCACTGCGCTCCTGCGCCTGCATCCAGCCGGCCAGGCGCTCGGCGACATACTGGGCGCGGCCGGCCACGCCCAGACATTCCACCAGGTCGGAGAACTGTCGTGGGTGTGAGGAGAAGTCAGCGGCGATGGCCTCCTGAATCTTCTGCCGGTTGACCAACATCATGTTGGCCAGCGCGCCGAGTAGCTCGAGGCGCTGCTGGAGGCTGGGCATCGGGTTGTCGAGGAACGACTGTTTCTGCAGGGCAAAGATGTAGCGCAGTTTGGCGATGGCTGCTGCGTCGGTGCCTGCCTGGTGTTCGCGTTCGATAAAGGTCATGGAGATATCTCCGGTCTGTGGGGAAGGGCGCCCTGAGCCTCGGACTTCCAGGTTCGGGAGCCGAGCTGCCGGGGCGCAGCGGCGGCGCAGTCTGCGGCGGGAGCGTGCCGGGAGACTGCGCCAAACGGTGCTGAGCGGTGGTTGTCTCAGTAGCCGCGTTCGCCATACCAGGACATGAATTCCTCGATGCCTGGCATGTCGGTGGTGTTGGCCAGTCCGTCCATCACCACCTGGATCACCGCCGGTTTGTTGCTGGCCAGCGCGCGCTGCATCGCCGGGGCAATGTCCTCGGCCCGCTCGACAAACTCGCCATGCGCACCGAAGCCCTGTGCTACCAGGTCGAGGCGCAGTTGCTTGCCCCAATGCGCCTCGGTCTCGGCGGACTCCATGCCGAAGGAGTTGCGATACACCGCCACTTCCAGGCCCCAGGCATAGTCGCAACCCACCACACAAATGATCGGCAGGTTCTTGCGTACCGCCGTTTCCAGCTCGGAGATATGGAACAGGAAGGCCGAATCGCCCGAGAGCAGCACCACTCGGCGGTCATTGCCGACCATCAGTTGTGCGCCGATCGCGACCGGCAGGCCCATGCCGAGATGGCCGAAGTTCTGGCTCCACAGCACATCGCTGGAGCGGACCTGGCCATAGGCACCGGCGAACATGGCGAACGCACCGCCGTCGCGCACCATCAGTGTGTCGGCGGGCAGGTCCTTGGTCGCCTCGACCACCAGACGCGCCGGGTGTACCGGCTGCGAAGTGGTCGGAATATGCGCCAGCATGCCGGCACGGAACTTGGCAGCGGTGGCTTCCAGTTCGACCAGCTGAGCGCTGACCTGGCGATTGAGTGGGCGCAGGGCTGCGCTCAGTTGCGGGGCGATGTCACGCAGGTCACCGACCAGGGGTACGTCGATCGGTCGGTTGACCCCAATGGCGGTGGCCTCGCGTTCGATATAGATCCACTTGCGTGCGGTGTTGCCCTTTTCCCAATGACGGCCGACGCCGTAATGCACCTGCTCGCCGATTTCGGTACCGATGGCGATGACCACGTCTGCTTCCGCCACGGCGCGGATGCCGACCGGTGAGGCGTAGGCAAAGGTGCGGCTTTCCAGGCCTGGCAGGACCCCCATGCCGCCTGGGGTCTGAATCACCGGGCAAGCGAGGGTTTTCGCCAGTTCGGCGACGGTGGCGTGGGCACGGGAGACGTGTACGCCCTGGCCGACCAGCAGAATCGGGGCCTTGGCTGTGCTCAGCAGTTCGACCGCGTCGGCAATGCGCTGAGAGTCGGCGGCCTGGTGTACCAGGCGGTATTGCTCCGGCTTGAGCAGCGGGCCGAGCTCGATGGGCTTGTCGAGCACGTTCATCGGGTATTCGATGTAGACCGGGCCCGGCGTGCCGGACAGTGCGCGGCGGAAAGCCTCGCGGAAAATTTCATCCACCTGTTCGGCGTGTTCGATGATGCCGACATACTTCATCGACTCGTCGAAGTGGCGCGGCTGGCGGGTGTACTGGAACTGCCCGCGCTTGACGCGTTGGTCGAATACCCGCTCGCGCTGTCCGGCGATGAAGATGGTCGGCACGTTTTCCTTGGCTGCGCAGATGGCAGCGGCAGCCAGGTTGGCAACCCCGGGCCCCTGGTTCCCGACGACCACGCCGGGAATACCGGTGGTGCGCCAGTGGGCATCGGCCATAAAAGCGCCGGCCTGTTCGTGGTGCGGAGCTACTACGGTCCAGCCGCGCTTCTCTGCCGCGGTGAACATGCCGATGAAGCTAGGGTCGGGAATGCCGAACAGGGTCTTGATTCCTTCGGCTTCCATCAGTTCCAGCATGCGGTCGTGCACCAAGTAACTCATACCAATCTCCCGTTCCAGGCGCTGCGGCCTGGCTGTTTTGAGCGGTCGTTGGAGTCGTCGCAGCCAGGCTTTGCCATGTGGCTGTCTAATCGACCCGAGCGCCGCTATGATGTGGAAAGCAAGAAATAATCTATAAGGTAATTACCTTAAAATAAATTTAGGGTAGGCACCTTATAAATGTCAATTCATTTACGGGGCGGACTGATGAAACCGCGGAATACGCGCGACAAAATCCTGGCGACCTGTCGCAAGCTGTTCAATGCCAAGGGCGTGTCCGTGGTCACGACGGCAGGCATTGCCGAGGCGGTCGGGATCAACGAAGGCAATCTGTACTTCTACTTCAAAAAGAAGGCCGACATCCTCGGCGTGCTGTTCGAGCAGTTCACCGAAGAGCAGATGCAGCTGCTGGATGGCGAGCAGGACATGCACCTGTGGTTTCAGCTGATGTGGGACTGGCGGTTTTTCTACCGTGACAGTATGGCGCTGTTCACGCTGCAGCCATCGCTGCGCCAGAGCCTGCAGGACATGTCCAACCGGGTGCAGGAGCGCGCACTGGCCAAGTTGCTGGAAATGGTCGAGCAGGGGCTGCTAAAGGCCAGCGAAGCCGAACTGAAGGTGTTGCTGGAGAACAGCTGGATCATCTCTACCTACTGGATCGAGTACCTGCACTCGCGGCACGGCATCACTCGGGTTACCCGCAAGCACCTGGAGTGGGGGTATCAGCAGATGCTCGCGTTGTACCGACCTTATCTGCTGGCACCAGGGGCCAGCCTCCTCAAGGCGACGGAGTGACGTTCGGGCGGGCAGGGCAAGATCCGCTCTCGCGCCGCCATGGTTGACGGCGCGAGGGCGGTTTCCTTACTTGGATTTCACGCCTTCGACGTGGTCCATGCGCAGGCGCATGATCCACTGCATGAGCCCCGGTGACAGGCGTTGGAGGAACCAGCCCAGGCCGACCTCCCTGCGCGGTGTCACGCAGAACAGCTTGCCCCTGACCACGGCGCACAGCACGTCGGCGGCCACCTGCTCGGGCGATGTGCCTTTCTTGGCGTAGTGTTCGACTGCCTGGGCCTGGCGCGCTTGGGCAGTGTCGCCGCTCATCTTGGTGTTCTTGATGATCGCCGTGTTGATCGTGCCGGGGCAGAGGATGGTCAGGCCGACGTTGCTGCCGTGCAGTTCGCCCGCCAGTGATTGCGACAAGCCGACCACGGCATGTTTCGACGCGCAGTAGGGGGCGGTGCGTGGCATCGGGATGATGCCGGCGCCAGAGGCAGTATTGATGATGTGGGCGGGACCATTCTGCTTCAGCATGCGCGGCAGGAAGGCGTGCAGGCCATGCACGACCCCCATCACGTTGATCTCCATGACCCACTTCCAGTCGGCCAATTCGGTGTCGACTACCGCGCCGGCATGGCCGACGCCTGCGTTGTTGAACAGCAGGTCGACGCGTCCCTCCCGGGCGAACACCTCATTGGCCAAGGCGCTCACTGCCGCAGCATCGGCCACGTCGAGCCGGTGTGCGCTGGCATTGTTGAGCTCGCCTGCCACAGTGGTTGCCGCGGCCAGATCGATATCCGTGCAATAGACCTTGCAACCGTTACTGTTCAGCGCGTGCGCAATGGCGCGGCCAATGCCCGAGCCGGCGCCGGTGACCACGGCAACCTTGTTGTTGTAGTAGGCCAGTTTTGACAAAGCACTTGCTCCTGATGTGTGGGGTAGCTGCGTTGCGCAGGCAAGGCTGAGGGCGTTTTCAGTGCCGCTCAGCATTTTGCTTTCTGTTCAGCTCAGCCTGCTTTGATTGGGTTGGAAGCCGCCTGAGCACGATGCTGGATCGTGTTTTTAAAATAAGGTATTCACCTTAGTTTTGTCTATGTTAGCCTCAATAAAACCGACCGGGTGGCTCAATCTGGCGTGCTTGTTTCCACGGCTGATGACGCGGTATTCAGCGATTCATGCGTAGCACTGCCGTGAGTGCTCTGGTGCTAGCGTCGGTGTTGCCAATAACAACAACAGAGGTTCTTCCGCATGCAGTATTCCCCCCAGACGGCCAGTAATGCCTGGCGCGTTCTGTTCCTGCTGTTCCTGGCCAACCTGTTCAATTTCTTCGATCGCACCATCCCCTCGGTGATCATCGAACCGATGCGCATGGAGTGGAGCCTGAGCGATTTTCAGGTGGGGCTGGCGGGCACCGTTTTCACCGTCATCTATGCGCTGGCAGGTGTTCCGCTGGGGCGCATGGCTGATACGGGCTCGCGTAGGAAGATCATGGGCTGGGGGCTGGTCGTGTGGAGCAGCCTGACCGGACTGACCGGCATGGCGTGGAACTTCTGGAGCTTCCTGCTGGTGCGCATGGGCGTGGGGGTGGGCGAGGCCAGCTATGCACCGGCTGCCAACTCGCTGCTAGGCGATCTGTTTCCTGCTCACAAGCGTGCACGGGCCATGGGTATTTTCATGCTAGGCCTGCCGATTGGCCTGTTGCTGGCCTATTTCACCGTGGGTGCCATGGTCAAGGCGTTCGACAGTTGGCGTGCGCCTTTCTTCATCGCGGCCGTGCCGGGCCTGGTGCTGGCGCTGTTCATGTTCATGATTCGCGAGCCTGCGCGGGGTTCGGCCGAGACGGTGCAGATGTCTGGCGAGGCAATCGAGCGGCCGTTGCGCAAGATCCTGGCCATCCGTACGTTCTGGTGGCTGCTCCTGGCTGGCCTGGCATTCAACTTCGCCTCCTATGCCTGCAACACCTTCATGGTGCCGATGCTGCAGCGCTATTTCCTCCTGCCGCTGGAGCAGGCGGCAGTAGCCACTGGCGTCATCGTCGGGGTGACCGGTCTGCTGGGGCTGACGCTGGGCGGCTGGCTCGCAGACCATGTACATCAGCGCTGGGCCACTGGCCGCTTGCTGTTTGCCGCCCTGAGCATGCTGGTCGCGGCGCTGGCAACCGGCTGCGCCTTGTATGCAGGGCGCATCGAGGTCGGCGTGTTCGTGGCGGTTTTCAGTCTCGGCTGGTTGTTCTCCTACAACTACTTCACCTGCGTCTACACCGCGATTCAGGACGTGGTCGAACCTCGCTTGCGCGCCACGGCGATGGCCTTGTTCATGGCCGGGTTGTACCTGCTGGGTGGCGGCATGGGGCCGATCGGTGTCGGCCTGCTGTCGGACCACTACGCCCACGCCGCGATGCTGGCGGCGGGTGCCAGCGAAATGAACGAGACGTTCAAGGCCGTGGGCCTGCACGGTGCGATGTACCTGATTCCGATCGCTTTCATCCTGACCATGCTGGCGCTGGTGCAGGCTTCGCGCTGTTTCGTCAATGACGCCGCGCGCATGCAGCAGCAGATGCAGGCGGGGAGTGCCGTACCGGCCTGAACCTTGTCGAGCGGGTGTACCCCGCATTGCGGGCCTCACGCTCCTTATTCATTCGTTACGAGATGAACTTGTCATGTTCGATGCAAGCCCATGGACACCGTTGCAGGGCCTTTATCACTGGGCCCGTGTTCAACCCGACAGCGTTTACCTGACCCAGCCAGTGGGCGAGCGAGTCATCGAGTACACCTGGGCGGATGTGCTGGATCAGGTGCAGCGCATCGCCGCTCACCTGAACAGCTTGCAGCTGCCGCCCGGTAGCCAGATCGCGTTGCTGTCGAAGAACTGTGCGCACTGGATCATGGCCGATCTGGCGATCTGGATGGCGGGGCATGTCAGTGTGCCGATTTACCCGTCGTTGACCGGCGAATCCGTACGGCAAATCCTTTTCCACAGCGAGGCGCGCCTGCTGTTTCTTGGTCCCCTGGACGATTGGCCGCAGATGGCCACCGGCATAGCTGATGAGCTGCCGCTGATCAGTCTGCCGGGCTCGCCACCCGTCGCCCGTGCCAGCCAGTGGGGCAGTCTGCTGGCCAGCACGGCTCCGCGACAGGACTTGGTTGTGCGGGCCGCCGATGAGTTGGCTGCGATCATCTACACCTCCGGCAGTACCGGGTTGCCGAAGGGTGTGATGACCAGCTTTGCCGCCATTTCGGCAGGCTCGCAGATGCTCAATCCCATCGGCATCACCGCCCAGGACCGCATGTTGTCTTACTTGCCGCTGTCGCATGTGTTCGAGGCGGCCATTGTACTGTCGGGTTCATTACGCTTTGGTTTTCGGGTGTTCTTCAGCGAAGGCTTGAGCACGTTCAGCCAGGATCTCCGGCGTGCACGACCGACGTTGTTCGTGTCGGTACCCCGGCTGTGGTTGAAGTTTCAGCAGGGCATTCAACAGCAAATGCCCGCCCGCAAACTGCAGCGCCTGCTGCGTATCCCCGTGGTGCGCACGCTGGTGCGGCGCAAGATTCTGCGCCAGCTGGGGCTCGATCAGGTGCGCATGGCTGGCTCGGGTTCGGCGCCGTTGCCTGCCTCGGTACTGGCCTGGTATCGCGACCTGGGGCTGGAGTTGCTGGAGGGCTACGGCATGTCCGAGAACTTCAGTTATTCGCATATCTCCCTGCCGGGGCGCAGTCGGCATGGCTATGTCGGCAACCCGCTACCGGAGGTCGAACAGCGCATTGGTGAGCAGCAGGAGATCCAGATCCTCACGCCAGGCTTGTTCCTGGGCTACTTCAAGGAGCCGGAGAAAACCGCCGAGACACTCACCGCCGATGGCTGGTTGCGTACCGGCGACATGGGCGAGATCGATGCCAAGGGGCGGCTGCGCATCACTGGCCGACTCAAGGAAGTGTTCAAGACCAGCAAGGGTAAATATGTGGTGCCGGCACCCATTGAAAACAAGCTGATGGGTTCACCGCATATCGAGGTGGTCTGCGTTATCGGCGCAAACCAGGGACAACCCCTCGCGGTGGTGGTGCTGAGCCAGGCAGCACGTGAATCGGGCGATCCGTCAGGTATTGAGCAGGCGCTCGCAGGCATTCGTGATGACGTGAACCGCACACTGGATGGCCATGAACAACTCTCTCATCTGGTGCTGGCCAAGGAGCCCTGGAGTATCGCCAACGGCCTGCTCACGCCCACCCTGAAGGTCAAGCGGCAAGCGGTAGAGCGCCACTACGAGGCGCAGGTCGATCACTGGGTATCGAGCAAGAAGACACTGATCTGGGAACAGTAAGCAGGAGGCGCACCGTTGGCGGCTGGTAGCGTGTGCGCGTTTGCTTATGGCTGCTGTCGGCTCGGCATGGCAGAGATCGAGCGGCGGCTCACTCGCGGTAGAATACTTGCACCAGGTGGTAGCCGAACTGGCTCTTGATCGGGCCGTGCACGGTGCGCAGTTCTTTCTTGAATATGACCTGGTCGATGCTGCGTACCATCTGCCCGGGACGCACTTCGCCGAGGTCGCCGCCTTTCTTGCCTGAGGGGCAGGTGGAGTGTTTGCGCGCCAGCACATCGAAGGCCTCGCCAGCAGCAATGCGCTTCTTCAGCGCTGCCGCTTCGGCCTCGGTCTTGACCAGGATGTGGCGGGCCATTGCCTTTGCCATGATGAATTCCTCATTTCTACCGGGCCGCTATTGTGCCAGCATTTGCTGCGCCATCAGAATGACGCCAATTTCAAGGCTTTATCGGGTCGGTCACGCTGCCGATCCTGGCCTATTTTATTAAGTCTCGAACGATGGAAGCGCCGTCATGGATCTCTCTGCAATGCTGAAAGTCCTGTCCAGTCAGGATGGTTCCGATCTGTACCTGTCCACGGGGGCGCCACCTTGTGCCAAGTTCAACGGGGTGCTCAAGCCACTCAGCAGTGATCCGCTCAAGCCCGGTGATGTAGCGGCCATCGCCGCGGGGGTGATGGATGCCGAACAGCGTGCCGATTTCGAACGCGAGTTGGAGATGAACCTGGCGATTTCCCTGCCCAACATCGGTCGCTTTCGCATCAACATCTTCAAGCAGCGCAACGAAGTCTCGATTGTCGCGCGCAACATCAAGATGGAAATCCCCAAGTTCGAAGACCTCAAACTGCCGGAAGTGCTGCTAAAGACCGTGATGGAGAAGCGTGGCCTGGTGCTGTTTGTGGGCGGCACCGGCTCGGGCAAGTCGACTTCCTTGGCGGCGCTGATCGATTACCGCAACCGCAACAGCGGTGGCCATATCATCACCATCGAAGACCCGGTGGAGTATGTGCACCGGCACAAGAAATCGATCATCAACCAGCGTGAAGTCGGCGTGGACACCCGCAGCTTCCACGCCGCGTTGAAAAATACCCTGCGCCAGGCGCCGGACGTGATCCTGATCGGTGAGATCCGTGACCGCGAGACCATGGAGCATGCCCTGGCCTTTGCCGACACCGGCCACCTGGCGATCTCTACCCTGCATGCCAACAACGCCAACCAGGCGCTGGACCGCATCATCAACTTCTTCCCGGAAGAGCGCCGGCCGCAGTTGCTCAACGACCTGGGCAACAACCTCAAGGCATTCGTTTCCCAGCGCCTGGTGAAGACCGTGGACGGTAAGCGCCGCGCCGCCGTGGAAGTGCTGCTGGGCACGCCAACTATTCGTGACCAGATCAAGCGCAACGATTTCTCCGAGATCAAGGAAACCATGGAGAAGTCGAAGAACCTCGGCATGCAGACCTTCGACCAGGCACTGATCGACCTGGTGCACGACGGCAGCATCGATGAAGACGAGGCAGTGAAGAACGCCGACTCGGCGAACAACGTGCGTCTCAAGCTCAAGCTCTATCGCGAGAACCCGGCGAATGCCGCACCTGCTGCCAGCGCGGCCCCGGCTGCTGCGGCGCCTGTCGCCGCACCGGCAGCGCCGGCGGCGTGGAGCATGGAGCTGAAGCTGGAAGACATCGAGGAAGAAATCGTGCCGGAAGACCCGGGCCGGTCAGGCATCTGATCCGCCCCGCTGATGCTGCAGGGCGGACACAGGCCCTGCGGCTACGAAGCTGGCTCCAGACTGACAGCGTGAAGCCGCAGGTCGGTCCTCAGAACATGCCCTGGCGTGGTAGCCAGACTCGGATCAGCGAGAACAGTCGCTCCAGATCCAGCGGCTTGGCCAGGTAGTCGCTGGCTCCGGCCTTGAGGCACTGCTCCTGATCGTCCTTCATCGCCTTGGCCGTCACGGCGATGATCGGCAGCTTGCTCCAGCGCGGGTCCTGGCGGATGCGCCGGGTGGCTTCGAAGCCGTCCATCACCGGCATCATCACATCCATCAGCACCAGGTCGACGTCGGGGTTCTTGTCGAGCTTGTCGAGCGCTTCCTGGCCGTTGCTGGCGCTCACTACCTTGATGCCTTTCTCGTCCAGGGCGCTGATCAGGGCATAGACGTTGCGCATGTCGTCATCGACCACCAGCACCTGGCGGTTCTCGAACACCTGGTCACGGTTGCGCGCGCTTTTCAGGGTGCGCTGGCGATCATTGGCAAACGGCTCTTCGACCTTGTGCAGGAATAGCGTCACCTCATCGAGCAGGCGCTCAGGTGAGCGCGCACCCTTGATGATGATCGAGCGCGAGTGCTGGCGCAGGCTCTCTTCCTCGCCGCGGCTCAGGGGACGTGACACGTAGACGATCACCGGGGGGTAGCTGTCGATGGTTTCGCTGGCCATGCGGGTGAGCAGCTCGTTGCCGTGCATGTCGGGCAGCTTGAGGTCGGTGATCATGCAGTCGAAGGTGGTCTGTCGCAGCAGTTGCAGGGCTTGCTCGCCATCGGGGACGGCGGTGACTTCGATATCCACGTCGTCCACCAGCTGGCTGATGCTGTCGCGCTGTTGGGCATCGCCTTCCACCACCAGCACGCGTTTGACCTTCTGCGTGAGCTTGGCCTCCAGCTTGGAGAACACTTCGACCAGTGACTCGCGGGTGGTCGGCTTCTGTGCGTAGCCGATGGCGCCCAGGTGCAGGGCCAGTTCGGTGCGGTCGTCGGTGGAGATCACGTGCACCGGAATGTGCCGAGTGCGCGAGTCTTCCTTGAGTCGTTGCAACAGGGATAGCCCCGGTTCATCGGGCAGGCGCATGTCCAGCAGGATGGCGTCTGGTGTGTGTTCGGCGAGCAGGGTGTAGGCCTCGCTGGAACTGTGGGCGACCAGGCAGCGGTAGTTCATCTCGTGGGCCAGGTCATAGAGGATCTGGGCGAACTTGGCTTCGTCCTCGATCACCAGTACGCAGCGGCCAGGCATGTCGCTACGGTCACGGTCATCCGGGAAGCTCGGCTCGGCGTGCCGCGGTGGCTGGCTGGCTGGCGCAGGCGGGGTGGCTTCCGGGCGAATGAACAGTTCACGGGTAACCGGTGCGCCGGTTGGGCCATGGGCAGCGACGGGCTGCGAGTAGTTCTGCGGTAGCCAGAGGGTGAACTGGCTGCCGCGTCCCGGCTGGCTGTCGACCTGGATATGCCCGCCCAACACTTCCGCCAGGTTGCGCGAGATGGACAAGCCGAGACCGGTGCCGCCGAACAGCCGGTTGGTACTGCCGTCGGCCTGGCGGAATGCTTCGAAGATGATGCTTTGCTGTTCCTGGCTAATGCCGATACCGCTGTCGCTGACCACGAAGGCGATGCCGCCGTCGGCGGGCTGGATGTGCAGGCTGACCGTGCCGCGGTCGGTGAATTTGAAGGCGTTGGACAGCAGGTTCTTGAGGATCTGCTCGACCCGCTGGCTGTCGCTGACGAATTGTGCCGGCGCGTTGGCGGCGATGCTGACCTTGAAGGTCAGGTGTTTTTCCACCGCTTGTGGCTGGAACAGGCTTTCCAGGCTAGCCGCGAGGTGCGGCAGAGAGGTTTCCTCGGGGCGGACTTCCAGGCGCCCGGCTTCGACCTTGGACAGGTCGAGGATGTCATTGATCAGGCTCAGCAGGTCCTTGCCCGAGGAGTAGATCAGCTCGGCGTGCTTGATCTGTTGTTCATCGAGGTTGCCGTTGCGGTTGTCGGCCAGTAATCGCGACAGGATCAGCGAGCTGTTCAGCGGGGTACGCAGCTCGTGCGACATGTTGGCGAGGAACTCGGACTTGTAGCGGCTGGCGCGTTGCAGCTCGGCGGCACGCTCTTCCAGCTCGCCGCGCGCCTGGGCCAGGGCGTGGTTGCGTTCGTCCAGCTCATCGCGTTGTTGGGTCAGGTGCTGGGTCTGTTCGTTGAGCTGCTCGTTGGTCTGCTCCAGTTCCGCCTGCTGCAACTCCAGATTGGCCTGTGATTCCTGGATCTGTCGTGCCTGGTCTTCCAGCTCCTCGTTGGCGCTTTTCAGTTCTTCCTGCTGGACCTGGAGCTCTTCGTTGAGCTGTTGGGTCTCGCGTAGTACTTCATGTAGACGCTGGCGGTAACGTGCCACTTCGATGGAGGTGCCGAGGCCTTCGGTAATCGAGGCGACGAAGGTCTGCTCACGTGCAGACAAGGACTTGAGGAAGCCCAGCTCGATCACGCCATTAACTTCGCCTTCGTTCTCGATGGGCGCGAGCATCACCGCCAGCGGCGCATCATTGCCCAGGCCCGAGGTCACCCGCAGGTAGCCGGTATTGAGTCCGCTCATCACCCGTACGCGGCGCTCCAGTGCAACTTCACCAACCAGCCCGGCGCCATCCTTGAACGACTGCGGTTGTGCCTGGTGTTCCGGGGCGAAACCATAGTCGGCCACGCGGGACAGGCTGCCATCGTCCTGGCGCACATAGAAGGCGCCGACTACCAGATCAAGGTAATGGCCGAGGAAGGTCAGCGCGGTGCGGCCAATGGAATCGATACTCGGCTGGCCAATGATTCGCTCGGCCAGTTGCGACTGGCCCTCACGCTGCCAGGCTTGTTGCTGCAGTTGTTCGGTCACCACCCGCTGCTGTTGCAGCAGGCTGCCATAGAAACTTGACAGGCCGAGCAGTTCGCGGCGACCGAAGAAGGCCAGGATGGCACTGAAGGACAGGTTGAACAGCACGTACAAGCTGATGGTGAGGATGGCGGTGAAGTTGGCTTTTTCGTTGCGGTCGTGGCGCAGTTGCTGCTCGATGGCAATCAGGTCGTTGAAGTGGCCGCGGATCGTTTCCATCAGTTTGCCGCGGCCGACCGTGGCGCTGGCGGGTGGGGCATTGCTGATCTGGCGCTGCTCGATCATCGCGCTGGCGCTGGTGAGCCATTCCTCTTGCAGGCTCTCGATCTGCCGGATGCGCTCGATCTGTGGTGGGTTGTCGTGCACCAGCTCGCGCAGGCCCTGCATCTGTGCATCGATCTGGGTGCGGGCGTTCTGGTAGGGCGTCAGGAACTCCTCCTCGCCACCGATCAAATAACCGCGCAGGCCCGATTGCAGGTCGATGCTCAGGCGGTAACTCTCATTGGCCTGACTGATCACGCGCTCGGTGTGTTCGACCCAGTTGAGTACGTACAGCAGATAGGTGATCAACACCACGAACAGGCCGGTGCCCAGTACGCCTGTACCGACGGGCAAGGCCAGGTTGCGGGTCAAGATGCGGCGAAAGCTCTTCTCATCGACACTGGTGGTGCTGTTCATCTCGCATCCCTCCGACCTGAACATCTGCTGTACACCGCGGGCTACGGGGCGTCGTGTTCCTGGCACCCGTTCATGTCACGCAGGGAAAACCCACGTGCTGAACAAAATGTAGCTGTATGTCGGGGGCTGCGTGGTGAATCGAGGTGGCGCTAGAGGCGAGAGGGGTGTTGCAGGGGCTCGGCATCCACTTATCGGGATGCCGGCGGGGGTGGGAAGAACTCAGCGCTCGCTGAGTTCGAAGGCGGTCAGGCAGAAGGTGGGGATACCGATGTCTTGCAGCTTCTGCGAACCGCCCAGTTCGGGCAGGTCGATGATCGCAGCTGCTTCGTGCACGCGTGCGCCCATGCGGTGGACCAGGCGGGCGGCGGCGAGCAGGGTGCCGCCGGTGGCGATCAGGTCATCGAAGATCAGCACCGAGTCACCTTCGCACAGACTGTCGGCGTGGACTTCCAGCAGCGCTTCGCCATATTCGGTCTGGTAGCTTTCAGCGAGTACATCGGCTGGCAATTTGCCCTGCTTGCGGAACAGGATCAGTGGCTTGTTCAGCTCATAGGCAATGATCGAACCGATCAGGAAGCCGCGCGCGTCCATGGCCGCGATGTGGCTGAAATCGCTTTCCACATAGCGCTGGATAAAGCTGTCGGCGACCATGCGCAAGGCGCGCGGCGACTGGAACAGCGGAGTGATGTCGCGAAACACCACGCCCGGTTTGGGAAAATCCGGTACGGGGCGGATCAGGGTTTTGATGTTGAATTCGTCGAAGATCATTCCGGGTTCCTGCCGAGTCGCTGAGTGCGCATTATCAGTCAGGCAAGCTGCCGCCAGCCAGGGCGCAGAGTTCGATGGGGTCGAGAATCTGTACTTCCTTACCGTCGGCATTGATCAGGCCGTTCTGCTGGAAGCGGGTGAATACCCGGGACACGGTTTCCACGGCCAGGCCCAGGTAGTTGCCCACTTCGTTGCGCGACATGGCCAGGCGGAACTGGTTGGCCGAGAAGCCGCGGGCACGGAAGCGCGCGGAAAGGTTGACCAGGAAGGTGGCGATGCGTTCGTCGGCGGTCTTTTTCGACAGCAGCAGCATCATCTGCTGGTCATCGCGGATCTCGCGGCTCATCACCCGCATCAGCTGGCGACGTAGCTGCGGCAGTTGCACGGA
>JBBNAI010000036.1:0-3093 GCA_037994305.1 Pseudomonas sp.
GCGCGCTACCTGGACATGATCAGCGCCTGCATGCGTCGCGGCGAAGGCTTTGGCGTGGTTGCCATCCTCGAAGGCCAGGAGGTCGGCGAGGCGGCATCGCAGTTCGCCCAGATCGGCTGCGAAGCGCTGATCCGTGACTTCCAGCAACGGCCCAATGGCCTGCTGGGTATTCGCGTGGAAGGCGGCCGGCGGTTTGTCGTCGAGTCGGCCGAGGTGCAGCCCGACCAGCTGACGCTGGCCGAGGTGCGCTGGCTGGATGAGGCCGAGGAGGTGCCGCTGCAAGGCGGGCACGCCGACCTGGTCGCTCTGCTCGGCGCCCTCGCCGAACACCCGCTGGTGGCCGGCATGGACATGGCGGGTGAAGGGATTGGCCAGCAGGCGCTGGCCAATCAACTGGCCTACCTGCTGCCTTTCGAGATCGAAGAAAAGCTGCGGATCCTGACCCTGGACAGCCCGGCCCACCGCCTGGCGCGGGTGCAGGAACTGCTGGATCGGCTGCAGGGCGAGATGCTCGCCTGAGAGCCTATCTACGATCTGCTGCGCGTCGGCGATCCTGCGTTAGAAGCAACCTCGGAATGCTCATTTACAGCTCGTAAACTCCGCTTCCTCGGCTGCTTCTGCCTTGTCTCGCTCTAGCTCGCGAGATCGTAAACAGGTTCTGACTCTGTACCGGTCTTCTACAGAAGCTTGTTGGGCTCAGTAGCGATACTGCTGGATCGCCTCCGGTAATGACCACAGGCTGACCCCGCCGAGCAACGCCAGGGTCGCCGGCAGAATCAGCCACCACACCCGGGCTCCCAGTGGCGCCATGGGCGCACGGCGTTGCAGCAGGGCCAGGCTGGCGGCGCAGACGCAGCCGGCGAGCAGGGCGCCGGCGAGTACGTCGGTCGGCCAGTGCACCCCCAGATAGACCCGCGACAGGGCGATCAGCAGCGCCGGTAGGCTGGCCAGCAGTAGCCAGGTCAGGCGCGTGCGTGCCGGTGCGCCACGCCCGGCGAGAATGCCGAGGGCGAGGAACAGGGCGAAGGCCGCCGAGCTGTGGCCGCTGGGCAGGCTGTAGGTGTCCAGCGGTTGCAGCAGGACTTCCGGTCGGGCGCGGGCGAACAACTGCTTGAGGCCGGTATTGCACAGCGCGGTACCGAGCATGCAGCAGGTCACGAACAGCGCGGCGGCCTGGCGCCGGCAGAGCAACAGCAGCAGGGTCAGCAGCACCCCGGCGGCGACCTGGGTGCCGAAGTTGGCGAGCCCGGTGACCAGCAGCACCAAGCTGTCCATGGCCGGGCCGCGCTGCTCCTGGATCAGCGCCATCAGGCCCTGGTCCAGGGTGTCGAGGTGCGGCCAGCCGATCAGCAGGCCGAGCAGCAGGCTGCCGCTCAACACGGCGGCGATGGCCGTGGCCCAGCGTTGCTCGCGCAGGCTGCTGTGGACGACGATAAGCAGCATCAGGGCGATGCCCGCGGCGACTATCCCGGCGGCGCTCCAGAAACCCTCCGGCAGGGGCAGGCGCATGGCCGCGCCAGTGGCCCAGCCTGGCAGCATGTAAGCCACGGCCCAGCCTGCGGCGGCCAGCAGGCTGACCAGGGCGAAGCGCACGAAGGGCATGTCGAGCATGCCCGCCACCAGCGGCAGCATCGGCCGCAGCGGGCCGATGTAACGACCGACCAGCAGGCTGACCACACCGTAGCGCTGGAAGTAATTTTCTGCGCTGCTCAGCCATTCGGGGTGGTCGCGCAGCACCGGCAGGCCGCGGATGTTCTGGTGGAAACGACGGCCCAGGGCGTAGGAAATCACATCGCCGAGCAGGCCGCCGCTGTAAGCCAGCAGCAGTGTTTGCCAGAGCGGCAGGGAGCCGCTGCCGGCCAGCACCGCCAGGGTGAACAGCACCACGGTGCCGGGGATCACAATGCCGGCCACTGCCAGGCATTCCAGGCAGGCGATGACGAAGATGCTCAGGCCCAGCCATTGCGGATTGGCTTCCAGCCAGAGCGTGATGGTGTCGAACCAGTGGCTCATGCTTACAGTTCCTCTGTATTGCGCAGGTGGTAATGGTGGTGTTCGCGCTGGCCGCGGCGCAGCGGGTTGCGTGTGCACTGGCGGGCATAGGCGAGATCGACGAAGCGATACATCAGGTGCTCGTCGCGCCCGCCGGGAATGCCCAGGCGAGTGGTCTGGATGATCTGCGTCGGGCGCTCGCCGACGTCCTCGACGAACAGCTGTTGCGGGTCGAAGCGGTGCCCGTCCCAATCCGGCACTTTCAGGCCGAGGGCCTTGCACAGCAGGGTTTGACCGGCGCACAGGCGTTCGGTTGCCCGCACGTTGCCGCCGGTTGCCGGGTTGTTGGCCTGCATGCGCTGCAGGGCGTCCGGCGCGCAATGCCGATCCAGCCAGGGCGCCGCGGATTTGATCAGCACGGCGTTACCCGGGCCCTGGGCGCTGAAGTTCAGCGAGTCGCCGCCGCGGGCGTAATACATGTAGATGTGCCCGCCATCGAGAAACAGCGCGCGGCGTTTCTCGGTATAGCCGAGCGAGGCGTGGCTACCCTTTTCGGCCAGGTAGTAGGCTTCGGTCTCGATGATCCGCGCCGCCAGCCAGTGGCCCTGGTGGCGATGGCGGATGACCTTGCCCAGCAGCTCGCGGGCGAGCAGCTGGGCATCGCGATCGAAGAAACTGTCGGGCAGCGGCTGGGCGTCGGGCCAGGGCAGGGCGCTCATACGGGATTCCGGGCGGGCGAAATGGCGCGATCTTAACAATGCGAGGCTGACGCCGGGCTGAATCTTGTGCCGCGATGTTGCACCACTGGCTCCGTCCGCCGGGCAATGCTGGGCGTGGAGCCGCGCTGTCGCTATAATCAGCCCCTTTTTCCCACTGCCAGACGTCCGTTGACCATGACCGAGTCCGTACTCGACTACATGACCCGCCTGGGCCGCGCCGCGCGCGAAGCCTCGCGGGTGCTTGCCCGTGCCAATACCGCGCAGAAGAATCGCGCCCTGCAGGCCGCCGCCAATGCCCTCGATGCTGCGCGCGTCGAGCTGACTGCCGCCAATGAGCTGGATCTGGCTGCGGCCCGCGCCAATGGTCTGGAACCGTCCATGG
>JBBNAI010000037.1:0-2299 GCA_037994305.1 Pseudomonas sp.
ATGCGGGCGTTGTTGCTTTCAGCCAGGGCCAGCAGGTCGCTATCGCTCAGCGGCTGCTCGGGCGGTAGCAGCAGGATCACCCGCTTCTGTGGCGTGCCGGGCGGGCTGGCCAGGGTCAGCGTGCTGCCGTCGACCAGTTCGCGGTGTTCCAGTTGCGCCTGCGGGGCTTTGCGGCTGTACAGCGCCAGGCCGATGCCGAGGGTGATCAGCAGGGCGAGAAACAACAGGTGACGCCAGTTACGTTTGAGCATTGCGGCCTCAGCGTTTGACCAGTCCGGTAAAGCCACCGGCAATCAGCGCGGCGGTGTCGGCCAGCGCCACCAGCGGGTCGAGCCCGGGTGGTACGGCCATGTAGCGGGGCTCCCAGTCCGGCTGGAACTTGTCCTTGAAGCGGCGCAGGCCTTGGAAGTTGTAGAACTGCTCGCCACGCTGGAACACCAGGGCGCCGAGGCGTTGGGTCAGCGGTGCGCCACGTCGCGGCTGCAGGCCAGCCAGCGGCACCATGCCCAGGCTGAAACGCTCATAACCCTGTGCCTTGAAGTGCAGCAGCAGGCTGAGCATGAGGAACTCCATGGTCAGCTTGGGCGCATCCGGGTGCATGCGCATCAGGTCGAGGCTGGCGACCTTGCGCCCGTTGGTTTCCAGCAGGTTGGCGAAGGCCACCGGGCGGCCCTCGAACTCGATGATGGCGATGCGGAAGTGACGCAGGTAGTCGGCATCGAAACGGCCAAGGGAGAAGCCTTTCTCGCGCACCTGCTTGCCGAGCATCCAGGCGTCGGAGATCGGCCGCAGCAACTCCAGGGGCGCGGCGCCGGGTTCGTGGATGTGCAGCGCCAGGCCATCGCGCTGGCCACGGCTGAGGGTGTAGCGCAGGTCCTTCATGACCTTGTTTTTGTCTTCCAGGTCGAAGCGCAGCAGGTTGACCCGCGCTTCCTCGCCGAGCTTGACCGCAGTCAGGCCGATGTCCATGTAGAAGGGCAGGTTCTCGGCGCGTACCTGGTAGAACACCGGGCGCGCGTGGTGGCGGTCGCAAAGGTCGCGGAACTGCCAGATCAGCTCGGCGCGCTGGGCCACCGGGCCGATGGGGTCGAACAGCGCCACCAGGCTGCGGCCCTGCAGGGCGAACATCAGGAAGGCGTCGCCCGCCGGGTGGAACAGCAGGGCCTTGTCGCCGGTCAGCGCCATGCCGCCGTCGGGCTGCTCCGAGGCGAGGGTGATGGCGTTGGCGCGCTGGCGATCTGCCTCGCTGGGCAGGTCGATGCTCGGTGGCGTCGGGCGCAGCAGCCAGGCCAGCAGCAGGCCGCCGAGCAACATGCCGCTGGCCAGGGTGGCGCGCAGCGCGCGCGGGGCATCGGCGTCCACCGCGAACTGCCACCACAGCTCGTGCTCGTACGGCACGTCCTGATAGGCGAAGAGCATCAGCCACACCGCTGCGGCCAGCACGCAGAGGCTGGCAACCAGGGTGGCGGGGGAGAAGGGCATTTCCAGCAGCCGGCTGGGGCGGTAGAACGCCTGGCGGAAAGCCGCCAGCAGCAGCGCCGTCAGGCTGAGCAGGCTGGCCTCTTCCCAGTCGAAGCCTTTCAGCAAGGACAGCGCGGCGCCGATAAGCAGCAGGATCAGGGTCAGCGCCCAAGCGGCGGACAAGCGCCGGCGCAGGCCGTGGGCCAGCAGCAGGCAGAGCACGCCGACCAGGCTGGCGGCCAGGTGTGAGGCGTCGATCAGGCGGTGTGGAATCAAAAAACTCAGGTGTTCCAGGCGTACGTCCACTGAGGGCGTGACTCCGGAGAACAGCAGCACGATGCCGGACAGGAACACCAGCAGCGCCAGCACTGGTGCGGCCGGGCCAGCGGCGACCCGCAGCGCCTGGCGCCCGGCAGGGAAGTATTGGCGCGCTTCGTTGCCGAGCAACAACAGGCAGGCGATCACCAGCGGCAGGCCAATGTAGATCAGGCGATAGAGCAGCAGTGCGGCGGCCAGCGGTGCGGCGCCCAGTTGCCCGGCGAAAGCAGCCAGCAACACCGCCTCGAACACCCCGACGCCGCCCGGCACATGGCTGAGCACGCCGGCGGCCAGGGCCAGCAGGTAGACCAGCATGAAGGCGCCCAGTGGCGGTGCGTCCGGCAGCAGCAGGTAGAGCACGCCGGCGGCGGCGCACACATCGACCAGGGTGATCAGCAGTTGCAGCAGCGACAGGCGCAGGCCCGGCAGGCGCAGGCTGCTCTTGCCCAGGCGGATGTCCACGGTGCCGGCCGGTCCGTCGCTAGGCTGGCGACGGCTGGCCAGCCAGAACAGGGCGCCC
>JBBNAI010000038.1:0-2137 GCA_037994305.1 Pseudomonas sp.
GGTCTGACCACGGCTCAGGCCGCCAGCCTGACGCCAGCACAGATCGCTGCGCTGACCTCTTCGCAAATTGCCGCTCTGGAAGTAGCTGATATTGCTGCGATGACACCGGAGCAACTGGCTGCCCTCAGCACCGATCAAGCCGCTGCCCTGAGCAGTGCGCAGCTGTCGGCCCTGAGCAACGAGCAATTGGCAGCGCTGGATCCTGAGGCCCTGGATGCGGCGGAACTCGAGTTCATCAACTCGATGACCACCGACAGCGTGCCGGGCCTGACCACCGCGCAGGTCGCGGCGCTGACTACCCGGCAGATCCACATCATGCAAACCGAAGACGTGGCAGCGTTTACCACGGCTCAGGTGCAGGCGCTGACCACCGCTCAGGTGCAGGCGCTGACCACGGCGCAGATCGCCGGCATGACCACGGCGCAGATCGCCTCGTTGGAAGATCAGGATGTGGCTGTGCTGAGCAATGCCCAGCTGGTCGCCCTGACCACCGCACAGGCTTCGTCGCTGACAGCGCAGCAATTGGCGACCCTGACTACGGCGCAGATCCGTGCCCTGGAAACCGCTGATCTGGCGGCACTCAGCCCGAGCCGTATCGCAGGCTTGAGCACCGAGCAAACGGCAGCTCTGAGTGGTGCGCAGATCCAGGCGCTGACCACGGCTCAGGCGCGTGCCCTGACTGCCGAGCAAGTGGCTGCACTGACCACCGCACAGATCCGCGTGATGGAAACCGCTGACCTGGCGGCACTGAGCGCCGATCAGGTAGCGTCCATCGAGACCGAAGACCTGCGTGCCCTGACCAACGAGCAAATTGCGGTGCTGACCACGGCGCAGATCGTTGCGCTGACCAACACCCAGGTCGCTGCGTTGACCACCGCGCAGATCAAAGCCCTGAGCACTGCCGATGTGGCGGCGCTGACCCTCGATCAGATCGGTGCGCTGACCACTGCACAAGTGGTGGCCCTGACCACCGCGCAGATCGTTGCCCTGACTCCGGATCGGTTTGCCGAGTTCTCCGTCACCCAGGTGAGCAAGCTCACCACTGGGCAGATAGAGGTCATGGCCACGGCCGATATCGCTGCGCTGACTGAAGAGCAAGTTGCCGCCCTGACCACCCTGCAGACCGGTGCACTGAGCACCACGCAGTTCGCCAGCCTGTCGGCTGCGCAGATTGCTGCGCTGGGCACCACCAACATCCAGGCGCTGAGTGCTGCGCAGTTGGTAGCCCTGACCACTGCACAGGTGCAGGCGCTGGTGTTCGAGCAGATCGCTGCACTGACCACCAACCAGATCGTCCTGATGGAAACGGCCGATATCGCCGCTCTTACGGTCGATCAGATCCAGTTGCTGTCGACCGCTCAAGTCGGCGCGCTGACTGCGACCCAGGTGATCAACCTGACCACGGCGCAAATCGCTGCCCTGGAGGGTGAAGACCTGGCGGCACTGTCCACCAGCGTAATCCCGCAACTGAGCACCGCACAGGTGGCGGCGATCACTCAGGATCAGATCGGCTCGCTGACCACCGCCCAGATCCGCGCTCTGGAGACTGCCGATCTGGCGGTACTGAGTTCGGTGCAACTGGCAGGTCTGCAATTGGCTCAAGTGGCAGCGCTGAGCACTGCTCAGGTGGTGGCGTTGACCACTGCCCAAGTGCGTGCACTAAGCGTCGACCAGATCCAGGCACTGACTCAGGCCCAGGTCGCGGCACTTGAAACCGCTGATGTCCAGGCGCTGACCACCGCGCAGGTCGCGGGTCTCGAGGCCGCGGATGTAGCGGCCCTGACTGGTGCGCAGATCATTGCGCTGACCACCGCGCAGGTTCAGGCCCTGACTGCTGAGCAGATCCAGGCCCTGACCAAGGCTCAACTGGCGCAGATGGAAATCGGCGACCTGGCGGTACTCAGTTCGACCCAGATTCGCGCTATCGAAACGGCCGACCTGACAGGGCTGACCACCGCCCAGATCGTTGCGCTGACCACTGAGCAAGTCAGCACCCTGACTACCGCCCAGGTTGTGGCTCTCACCACCGCCCAGGTGCAGGCACTGGAGACTGCTGATCTGGCGGTGCTGACCACGGCGCAGATTCAGGCCATGGAAACCCGCGATATCGCGGCGCTGACCACGGCCCAGATCAAGG
>JBBNAI010000039.1:0-1470 GCA_037994305.1 Pseudomonas sp.
AGCAGCGAACCGCGTACCGGCACGCCGAACAACCAGTAGCCGACCACCAGGATCACCGTGACCTGGATCAGGCCGATGCCGACAAAGGGCAGCACCTTGCCGAGGGTCAGCTCCCAGGGCGACACCGGCGTGGCAATGAGCATTTCCAGGTTTCCGTGCTCGCGCTCGCGCACCAGGGCCACGGCGGTGAACAGCACCATGGTCATGGTGACGATTACCCCGATCAGCCCGGGCACCGTATTCAGCGGCGCCAGGCGTTCCGGGTTGTAGAAGTTGACCACTTCCATGCCTTGCTCGTTCTGCCAGCCGGGCAGCGGGTAGGCCGCCAGTTGGCGCGCCGAGGCCTGCACGCTCTGGTCGGAGCCATCCACCACCAGTTGCAGTGGCGCGCGGTCATGGCGCTGCAGGCGCGCCTCGAAATCGCTGGGCACCACCAGCGCCGCGCTGATCTTGCCTTCGCGCAGCAGGCGGTCGATTTCCTGCGGGGTGTTGAGGTGGTAGCGCAGGTCGAGCACCTGGCTGGAGGCGATTTCCGCGATCACCTCGCGCGAGTTGGCGGTGTTGGCCTGGTCCAGCACGGCCGCGTCCATGCCGCGGATATCGGTGTTGATGGCATAGCCGAACAACACCAGTTGCAGCAGCGGCACGCCGGCGATCATGACGAAGGTCAGTTTGTCGCGGCGCAGTTGGCGCAGCTCCTTGATCACGATGGCGAACAGGCGGCGCAGGTTCATGGCGTGGCCTGCACGGGATTGCGGGTGACGCTGACGAACACGTCTTCCAGGTTGGCCGGGGCGTCTTGCAGATCGGCACTGATGCCCTGTTCGCGCAGGCGGGTTTCAATGGCGGCGCGTGAGTCGGCGCTGGCGCAGAGCACGCGCAAGGTGGCGCCGATCTGGGCCATGGCCAGCACTTCAGGGCTGCCTTCCAGGGCACGTTGCGCCTGGCGCGGCTGGGCGCAGTGGATCAGCAATGGGTGGCCTGGCAGGGCATCCATCAGCTCCTGCGGACTACCGTCGGCGACCAGGCGGCCGGCGTCGAGGATGCCCAGGCGGGTGCAGCGCTCGGCCTCGTCCATGTAGTGGGTGGACACCAGCAGGGTGGTGCCGGCGTCGGCCAGTTCGAACAGTGAGTCCCAGAATTCGCGGCGCGACTGCGGATCGACCGCGCTGGTGGGTTCGTCGAGCAACAGCAGGTCGGGTTTGTGCAGCACCGCGCCGGCCAGGGCCAGGCGCTGCTTCTGCCCGCCGCTGAGGGTGCCGGCCATTTGCGTGCGGCGGTCGGCCAGCCAGTAGCGTTCCATCACTTCGTCGATGCGCTGGCGCGCTTCGCGGCGACCCAGGCCCTGCACGGTGGCGAGGAATTCGAGGTTTTCGTAGACGCTGAGGTCTTCGTAGAGGGAGAACTTCTGGGTCATGTAGCCGATACGCCGCTTCAGTTCTTCGGCGTCACGCGGGATCTGGCAGCCGA
>JBBNAI010000040.1:0-4969 GCA_037994305.1 Pseudomonas sp.
ACCGACGTGCGCGACAACGCCATCTGGCACACCGACGTGACCTTCCTGCCGACCCCGGCACTCGGCGCGGTGCTATCCGCCAAGCAGCTGCCGGCCTATGGCGGCGACACCCTGTGGGCCAGCAGCAGCGCGGCCTTCGAGGCACTCTCCAAACCGTTGCAGAAACTCCTCGACGGCCTTACCGCCAGCCACGACTTCACTCGCTCCTTCCCCCTGGAGCGCTTCGGCAATACCCCCGAAGCCCTGGCGCGCTACCACGAGGTGCAGCGCCAGCATCCGCCGGTGAACCACCCGGTGGTACGCACCCACCCGGTCACCGGGCGCAAGGGTCTGTTCGTCAACGAGGGCTTCACCAGCCGCATCAACGAACTGGAACTAACGGAAAGCGATGCCCTGCTGCGCTTCCTGTTCGCCCACAGCACCCGCCCGGAATTCACCATCCGCTGGCGCTGGCAGGAAAACGACGTGGCCTTCTGGGATAACCGCATCACCCAGCACTACGCCGTCGACGACTACCGCCCGGCCCGCCGGGTGATGCACCGGGCGACCATCCTGGGGGATGTGCCAGTCTGATAGCCGCCCTGCGCCGCGCCCGCAGTCCGGTATATATCCGCAACAACGCCCCCTCACCCTAACCCTCTCCCCAAAAGGGAGAGGGGACCAAAAGCCGTGCTGCGCCTGGACCAACGCAACGCCCTCAACCCCACACCGCGCTGCTTTCCCCCCCGCCCCTCTGGGGAGAGGGCCGGGGTGAGGGGTGGCCCTGCGGCGTACGCAACCTGGCATCCCTACCCAGCCAAGCCCCCTCACCCTAACCCTCTCCCCAGAGGGGCGAGGGGATCAACAGCCGCGCCGTATCTGAACGAACCCTATGCCCACAAAAAAGCCCCCGGCCGCATCAGTCGACCGGGGGCTTATACGTATCGCTCACTGAACCAGCGTGACCGGGCGCGTCGAAGGCTCCAGTTCGCCGATCTTCTCCAGCCGGGCGCGCACGATGTTGCGGCTGATGCCCAGCAAGCGGCCGGTCTGCAGCTGGTTGCCGTGGCAGAAGCGGTAGGCGCTGCGGAAGATGGTTTCCTCGATGTGCTCGTAGAGCTCCGGCAGGTTCTTCTCGTAGAGTGCCGCCAGCGCCGCCTCCAGGCTCTGCTCCGGCGCAGGCAAGGACGCCGCGCCATGGCTCAGTTCCACGCGACTGCTGCTCGGGCGCATGTCGACCAGGTGCAGGTCGCTGGGCTGTACCTGCTGGTTACGGCACACCAGCAACGCATGGTGGATGGCGTTCTCCAGCTCGCGGATATTGCCCGGCCAGTTGTGCGTCAGCAGTTTGCGCGCCGCCTCGCTGCTGAGCGTGGCGCGCTGGTAGCCGAGGCGCTGGCAATGTTCTTCGACGAAGAATTCGGCCAGCGGCAGGATGTCACCCGGGCGCTCGCGCAGTGGCGGCAGGCGGATGGTCGCCACGTGCAATCGGTAGAACAGGTCCTCGCGGAAATGCCCGGCCACCACGGCATCGGCCAGGTTGACGTTGGTCGCCGCCACCAGGCGCACATCGATCGGGATCGGGCTGCGCGAACCGAGGCGCACCACTTCGCGCTCCTGCAACACGCGCAGCAGCTTGACCTGCATGTTCAGCGGCAGGTCGCCGATTTCGTCGAGAAACAGGGTGCCGCCATTGGCCGCCTCGAACCAGCCGGCCTTGCTGCTTGCCGCCCCGGTGAAGGCGCCCTTCTCGTGGCCGAACAGTTCGCTCTCCACCAGGCTTTCCGGAAACGCGCCGCAGTTCACCGCCACGAACGGCGCCTTGCCGCGCCGACTGAGGTGGTGGATATGCCGGGCCACCAGCTCCTTGCCGGTCCCGGTCTCGCCGATGATCAGCGCGTTGGCCTCGCTGGGCGCCAGGCGCTCGATGCGATTGAGCAGTTCCTGCGAGCGCGGGTCCTTGAACACCAGCACCGTGGCGCGGACCGACTTGGTCAATTCACGGGCTTGGGGATGAGTGAGCAACGACATGTCGGCAGATCCATTGGTGAGCAGTCGCAGGGATAGTGGCTGATATTTATATAATTAAAAAATCATAAATATTCATTTACATATTCCATATGGAGATATGTTGAATTCCCACCACCGGCTGCTTCCCTGGCAGCAATCGTTCAGCAGTGATTGCTGCCTGAGCAGACCCATGAAATTCCTGTCTCGCTCTTTTTACAAAAAATAAATCCTTCCAAATCAGCTAGATAAAGATAAATAAAGCCCGAGCGGCAACTCGGTACGGTTGTTGCGATAGGTCCATACGGCCCATGAGAGGCCGCCGCGTGAGCCAGCACACCAGCGCAACGCACACACCGACTCGAATCGCTCGACGCAGCCGCCGGAATGCCCGGATCACCGGATCACTGGCCAGCGCTGCGTCCCATCCGTAACTGGGGGAACCATGTTCAAACGCACCACGCTTTCCGTCGCCATCGCCTGGGGGCTAGGCGGGCTCGCCAGCCTCTACCTGAGCCAGGGCTACGCCGCCGATGCCGCAACAGCGGCCAACACCGACACCACCGAGCAAACCACCACGGAGCCCGACGCGAGCAGCTCGCCGACCCTGGCCAAGGTGGTGGTGACCGCGCAGAAACGCGAAGAAAGCGTGCAGGAAGTCCCCACCTCGATCTCCGTGCTGAGCGGCGACAAGGTGCGTGACACCTCGCTGCAGTCGGCCAACGAAGTGACCCGCTTTATCCCCAACGCCTCCGCCGGCACCAGCGAAGGCCACGGCCGCCCGCGCTGGTGGATTCGCGGACTCGGCACCGGCGACCAGGGCGCCAACACCGTCAGCCCCGTAGGCATCTACGTCGACGACGTGTACATCGCCAACATCAGCGCCACCGGCTTCCCGCTGTTCGACCAGGAGCGCGTCGAAGTACTGCGCGGCCCGCAGGGCACGCTGTGGGGCAAGAACACCACCGCCGGGGCTATCAACTTCATTTCGCGCAAACCGACCTTCGAACAGTCGGGCTACCTCAAGGCTGCCGTCGGCGATTACAACGACCGCGTGCTGGAAGGCGCAGCCGGCGATGCACTGGTGGAAGACAACCTTGCCGCGCGCGTGGCCTTCCGTCACCAGGGCCGTGACGGTTACAGCGAAAACCTTAACGACGACAACGACAGCGGCACCATCGAAGACGACGCCGCACGCCTGCAGTTCCTCGCCCGCATCAACGACGAGCTGGACGCCACGCTCAACGTGCACGCCCGCAGCTACCACGATACCGGCGGCTACAGCACGGTCAGCTACGGCCTGCTGCCAGGCGGCAGGAACGCCTTCGGCTACCAGATTGATCCCGAGCAGGGCAAGGTGAACTACAACGCCAAGTACGAAACCGATATCGACCAGGCCGGCACCAACCTCAACCTGGTCTGGCAACTGGGCAATCTGGAACTGACCTCGATCAGCGCCTTCGAGCACTTCCAGCGCGAAGGCTGGAGCGACAGCGACAACACGCCGCTGGAACTGCAGCGTGGCTACAGCGACGTTGACAGCAAGCAGTGGTCGCAGGAGTTCCGCCTGACTTCGCCACGCGAAGATCGCCTGAACTGGGTACTCGGCTTCCACTACTTCAACGAAGACCTGGATTCGGAGAGCGCCAACGCTGCGCTGAGCAACCCCTATATCCCGAGTTCGTACAACAACATCACTTACAACCAGGGCACCGAGAGCTACGCGCTGTTCGGCAGCACCACCTACAGCGTTACTGACGACTTCAACGTCACCGCCGGTCTGCGCTGGACCCGCGAGACCAAGGACATCGACCTTAGCCGCCTGCAGAGCCAGGGCGCGGCCGGCTTCGTCGGAGAGGACTGGTGGGAGGTCGGCAACATCTCCTCGCCGCTGGCGGTCAACGCCACCCAGGATGAAGAGAATACCTGGAGCGACTACACCTACGATCTGACCCCCGAGTACCGCCTCTCCGACAACGCCCGGGTGTACTTCCGCTACGCCTACGGCTTCCGTTCCGGTGCGTACAACACGGGAGCAGTCAGCCAGGCCACGGTGGCCAAGGTCGATCCGGAATACCTGACCTCCTATGAGCTGGGCCTCAAGTCGGAATGGTTCGACGGGCGCCTCAACGCCAACGCCGCGCTGTTCTACTACGACTACGAAGACATCCAGCTCAACATCGTGACCGCAGTGAACAACCAGACCGTGTCGCGTCTGGCCAACGGTGCCCAGGGCGAGGCCTACGGCGCCGAGTTCGAACTGGAAGCCATCCCCGTGGAAAACCTGCACCTGAACTTCGCGCTCGGCCTGCTGCACACCGAGTTCACCGACTACACCTCGGGCAACGACGACTTCTCCGGCAACAAGTTCGTCCGCGCGCCGAACGTCTCGGCAGTAATCGGTGGTGACTACCGCATTCCGTTGCAAGCCGGAGGCGCCGTGGTCCTCGGTACCGACTGGAACACTCGCAGCCGCCAGTACTTCTTCTCCAACGACCAGAGCCAGAACATGCGCAGCGGCGGCTACACCCTGGGCAACGCACGTGTCACCTACGAGCTGCCCGGCGACACCACCCGCATCAGCGCCTACGTCAACAACCTGACCGACAAGGAATACCGCAACCACACCTTGCCGGGCGGCTTCCAGACCGCTGCCGTGATGTTCGGCGACCCGCGCACCGTCGGCGTCTCGGTCACCAGCGACTTCTGATCCACCCCGCCCGCGACCTTCGGGCCGCGGGCCTCCCAGCGAGGACATCGCCATGCACACATCAACCCTCACCCGCCTGCTGCGCCGCCTGGCCTGGCTGCCGGCGGCCCTGCTGGCCACCCACGCCGTAGCCGGCGAAACACCGCAGACCCTGCGCATCGCCACCGTGGCCTACGCCAACGCCGGCAAGATCACCTTCAACGGCCCGGCCTACGTGATGGACCGCGACCAGTGGCTGCAGCAGGAACTGGCCAAGCGCAACATCAAGCTGGA
>JBBNAI010000041.1:0-23174 GCA_037994305.1 Pseudomonas sp.
TCCGTTCGCGCCTGGCCATGGTGTTCCAGCACTTCAACCTGTGGTCGCACATGAGCGCCCTGGAAAACGTCATCGAAGCGCCGGTGCATGTGCTTGGCGTGTCGAAGAAGGAAGCCATCGAGAAGGCCGAGCATTACCTGGCCAAGGTCGGCGTATCGCATCGCAAGGACGCCTACCCGGCGCACATGAGCGGCGGCGAGCAGCAGCGCGTGGCGATTGCCCGTGCGCTGGCGGTGGAGCCCGAGGTGATGCTGTTCGACGAACCGACCTCGGCGCTCGACCCTGAGCTGGTCGGTGAAGTACTCAAGGTCATGAAGGACCTGGCCCAGGAAGGCCGCACCATGGTGGTGGTCACCCACGAAATGGGCTTCGCCCGCGAGGTGTCCAACCAGTTGGTGTTCCTGCACAAGGGCATCGTCGAAGAGACCGGTTGCCCGCGCGACGTGCTGGCCAACCCTCAGTCCGATCGGCTCAAACAGTTCCTTTCCGGCAGCTTGAAGTAGGCACTAGACTCCCAGCATGACAGCTACTGCCCACTGCATCGGTTTCCTGATCTGGCCGCAAACCAGGCCCATGACTCTGGCCCTGGCCGAGGAAGCGCTGCGCGTGGCGCAGCGCGTGCACCCGGAGGTGCGCTACGAGCTGCGCTTCCTGCAGGCCGAGGCGGCTGCCGAGGGTGACTGGCGTCTGCCCGGCGAGCCCTGGGCCGGGCGACTGGAAGGTTGCCAGAAGCTCTTCCTGCTCGCCGACGAACCGCCGACCCAGGTGGCGCAGCCTCTGGGCATGGCGCTCAAGCAGCTGGTGCGCGCGGGTTGCCAGGTGGGCGGCCTGTCCGCTGGGGTTTACCCGCTGGCCCTGCTGGGCCTGCTCGATGGCTACCGTGCTGCCGTGCACTGGCGCTGGCAGGATGATTTTGCCGAGCGCTTCCCCAAGGTTATTGCCACCAGCCACTTGTTCGACTGGGATCGTGATCGCCTCAGCGCATGCGGCGGCCTGGCGGTGCTCGACCTGCTGCTGGCTGTGCTGGCCCGTGACCACGGTGCCGAGCTGGCCGGTGCGGTGAGCGAGGAGCTGGTGGTCGAGCGCATCCGCGAAGGCGGCGAGCGCCAGCGTATTCCGCTGCAGAATCGCATCGGCTCCAGCCATCCCAAGCTGACCCAGGCCGTGCTGCTGATGGAAGCCAACATCGAAGAGCCGCTGACCACCGACGAGATCGCCACCCATGTGTGCGTGTCGCGCCGTCAGCTGGAGCGCATCTTCAAGCAGTACCTCAATCGCGTGCCCAGCCAGTACTACCTGGAGCTGCGCCTGAACAAGGCGCGCCAGCTGCTGATGCAAACCAGTAAATCGATCATCCAGATCGGCTTGTCCTGCGGCTTCTCCTCCGGCCCGCACTTCTCCAGCGCCTACCGCAACTTCTTCGGCGCCACCCCGCGCGAAGACCGCAACCAGCGGCGCAGCACCAGTCCCTTCGAAATCGCCCCGAGCACGTCCGAGCGCGGCTGAGCGGGTAGACTCGGCGGGATCAATTGACGAGCAATGCCATGAGCACGCCGAAGAAAGTCAAACTCGACCGCATCAACCGCGCGATTCTGGAAAACCTGCAGATCAACGCGCGGATCAGCAATCTGGAGCTGGCCGAAAAGGTCAACCTCTCGCCGAGTGCCTGCCTGCAGCGCACCAAGGCGCTGGAAGATGCGGGCCTGATCCGTGCCTACATGGCCTCCATCGACCTCGATGCAATCTGCATCAATGTCATGGCTTACGTGATGTTCAGCTTGCGCGACCATGCCAGCCATCTGCGTGTGCAGTTCGAGCGCAGCATCGGCCAGCGTCGCGAGCTGGTGGACTGCCTCAAGGTCGATGGCGAGTACGACTACATTGCCTTGGCCACCTGCTCGACGGTGGGTGACTTCAACGCGCTGTGCGAGCAGTTGCTCGATGAAAACCCCAACATCCTGAAGATCACCAGCCATATCATCCTCGACAAGACCAAGTGGTTTGCCGGCTACCCGCTGGACAACCTGATGTGGCGAGAATGAGCGCCGCATAATCTGCGGCGCTGCGTTGCAATTGACGCAGCATGTGCAGTTGCGGACTGCCAACTTGGTGCCCTTGGCAGCTAGCCCTGGTCGAAAATGGTTCCTCGTTCGCTACGCGAGGCCGCCATGTCCAGTACCCCCAGAGTCCTTATCGACACCGCCCTTGGTGCCTTCATCGTTGAGCTGTACCCCGACCGCGCACCACTGACCGTCGCCAACTTCCTGGCCTATGTCGACAGTGGCCGCTATGCCGGCAGCAGCATCTTCCGCATCGTCAATCCCCATAACCAGCGGGCCGAAGACCCGGTGCGCATCAGTGTGATTCACGGTGGTACGCGGCCGCTGGACGCCGGCAACCTACCGATGCTGGCACTGGAGAGCACCGCGCAGACTGGCCTGCGTCATCGCCACGGCACGCTCTCGATGGGTCGCGATGGGCGTGACGATGCCGAGGGCGACTTTTTCGTGTGCATCGGCGATCAGCCGCACTTCGACCATGGTGGCGTGCGCCATCCGGATGGCGAAGGGTTCGCCGCGTTTGGTCAGGTGGTCGGCGGCATGCCGGTGGTCGAGGCGATCTTTGCCGCCGCCGGGCCGAACGAATACTTGGCGGCAGACGCGGAAATTCGCATCCACGCCGCACAACGAGTCGAGTAGGGGGCGCCATGCAACAATTCAAGGCGGTGCGTCAGGTGCTGCGGACTCTGCAGCTGGATGCGCTGTTGCTGCCGCGCAGCGACGCTTACCTCAACGAAGACCTGGCTCCGGCCGACGAACGCCTGCATTGGCTGACCGGCTTTACCGGCAGTCAGGGCCTGGCTGTGCTGACCAAAAGCCGCGCTGCGTTGCTGGTCGATGGCCGCTACAGCGAGCAGGCTGAGCAGGAGTGCGGGGGCGTGCTGGAAGTGCTGGGCGACGGCGATGATGCGCTGTTTGCCTGGCTGGCGAGTGTATTTCCGCGCGGCGCCGTGATTGCCTACGACGCAACATTGCACAGCGCCGCTGAGATAGCGCGTTGGCAGGCGCGGGCGCTTGAGTTGCGTTTGTCACTGCGGGCGTTGGCAAGTAACCCACTGGACGCCTGTTGGTTGCAGCGGCCGGCCGCACCCAACAGCCCGGTGGTTCCACAGCCCCTGGAGTGGGCCGGGCAGGGCGCGGCAGAGAAACTGGCACAGCTCTCCGGCCAGTTGCGCGCCGCCGGTTGTTGCGCATTGTGGCTGCCAGCGCCGGACATGCTGGCCTGGTTGCTCAACGTGCGGGGCCAGGACATCGCCATCGCGCCGCTGCCGTTCAGCAGTGGCCTGTTGTATTGCGATGGTTCGCTCGACTGGTTCATCGACGAGCAGCGCCTGCAGTTGCCGTGGGACTGGCTGCCACCGAGTGTCTCCATTCATCAGCCGAGCGCCGCGCAGCATCTCTGGCGCCTGCTCGCTGCGCGTGATTGCCGCAAGATCTGGGTCGACCCGGCGATGAGCACGGTAGCCAGCGTGCAGCAGTTGCGTGAAGCCGGCTGCGAGTTGCATGAAGCCGCGCACCCATTGCCCTTGCTGCGGGCCTGCAAGCAAGCGGCGGAACTGGCCGGTTGTCGCGAGGCGCATCGCCTGGATGGCTTGGCCCTTTGTGCTTTCCTTCACCAGTTCGAGCAGGAGCGTGCAGACTTTATTGGTCAGGACGAACTGTTCGTCGCCGCACGGTTACAGCGCTTTCGTCAGCGCAGTGCTGATTATCGCGGGCCGAGCTTCGACACCATCGCCGCCACCGGTAGCAATGGAGCAATGCCACATTACCTACCCAAGCCGGGCGAGGCGGCGAAGCTGGCCAGCGGGCAATTGCTGCTGCTCGATTCCGGCGGCCAGTACCTGCAAGGCACCACGGACGTGACCCGGGTGCTGCCCTGCGGTGTGCCCAGCGCGCGGCAGCGCTGCCTCTACACCCTGGTGTTGCGTGCGCACATCGCCCTGGCCAGCAGTTGCTTTCCGCGAGGCACCGGCGGCATGACCCTGGACACCATCGCCCGCCAGGTGATGTGGCGTGAAGGGTTGGATTACGAGCACGGCACCGGGCATGGCGTGGGCAGCTACCTGCAGGTCCACGAAGGCCCGCAGCGCATCGCCCGGCACGCCAGCGCGACGCCGTTGCAGCCGGGCATGGTTACCTCGATCGAACCGGGCGTGTACCTGCCCGGTGAACTGGGCATCCGTATCGAGAACCTCTACGAAGTCGTGGCCAGTGCCGCGCGGCCTGGCTTCCTGGAATTTCGCGTACTGACCCTGGCACCGCTGGAGCCAACGTTGATCGACCGTGCGGCGCTGAGTACCGCGGAGCTGAGCTGGCTGGATGCCTACCATGCCCAGGTCTACCAGTGCCTGGCTGCTGATCTGGCTCCAGAGGTGGCTACCTGGTTGGCGCATCAGACGGGCACCGCACAATCTTCGGCTCAGCGCTGAATTTCCAAACGAAGTGCAGTTGGATGACTGAAAAGCGCAGTTTCATTTTCAGGACACTGGATACCATGGCAGTGCGTTCGCGAGCGCCTCATATAACAACACCAATACACGGCTTTCGGCTCCCGCGTGGCGGGAGTACGGTGGCTTTGCCATGAAGAGAGGCGAGATGAGCAAGCACACACACGACGAGTTGCTGGATGACTATTCGCGACGGCCGATCCCCGAGGATCAGCGCGCCTCCGGTCTGAGCATCGCATTGATCACCTTTGGCGTTGGTATCACCTTGCCGGTGTTCTGGCTGGGTGCCGATGTCACCCAGAAGGTCGGCTTCGGCCCGGCCTGCTGGATCTTCTTCCTGGTCTGCATCCTGCTCGGCGGGCTCTGCTACTTCACCGCCCTGGTCGGCAACCGTGCCCGCCTGAGCACCTACATGGTGCTGCACTTCTCCTTCGGTCGGCACGGCGCCAAGCTGCTCAACTGCATCGTTGCGGTGACCTTGCTGGGCTTCTACTCGGCCACCGTGGATATCTTCGGCAGTACCGTGCAAAGCGCGCTGCAGAGCAGCTTCGGCCTCGACTCACCGGCCTGGGTGCATGTGGTCTGGGGTAGTGTGCTGATGACTGCCACGGCGATTTTCGGCTTCCGCGGCATGGATAAACTGTCGGTCTGGTCGGTGCCGCTGATGGGCGTGTTCATGCTCTATGTGATCTATCTCGCCGTCGAGAAGGCTGCGCCGGGGCAGATCAGTGGTTTCGCCGGTAGCGGTGACAGCCTGGCACTGGCGATTTCCAGCACCATCGGCATGGTCATCCTGACCCCGGTGCTGATGCCCGATTTCACCCGCTATGCGCGCACCGACAAAGACAGCCTGATCGCCACCCTGGGCATGAGCCTGGGCTTCCCGCTGGTGCTCCTGGCCGGTGGGCTGCCGTCGATCATCACCGGGCAGACAGAGATCGTCCCGATCATGGCCGCGCTCGGTCTGGTGCTGCCGGCACTGTTCATCCTGGTGTTCTCCACCTGGACCACCAACACCGCCAACCTGTATTCCGCGGTGCTGACCCTGGCGACCTTCATCCGTACGCCGGACTGGCGCCTGGCCGTGGCCGGCAGTCTGGTGGCCACTGGCTTGGCGCTGGCGGGCTTCATGACCCACTTCCTGGATTTCATCCTCGCCCTGTCGATTGTTACCCCGCCGATTGCCAGTATCTATCTGGTGGATTTTTTCTATATCCGCCGCCAGCGTTACGACGTTAGCGAGCTCGACGCGCTGCCTGGCTTCGGCTGGGCCGCACTGATCGCCTGGGCGCTGGCCAGTGCCGTGGCGTGGATGACCACCTACGAGGGCTGGACCCTGACCTCGCAGCCGACCATCGATTCGCTGCTGATTGCCGCGGTGGTCTATCCGCTGCTGGCCCGCCTGTTGGCGTCGCCGAAACGGGTGCTCGCCAACAGCTGACGCCTCCCTATTGCCCCTTCCCACCTCCGGCCCATGCGGGTCGGGCGGGATTGCTCGCGCCGAAATTTCTCTGCGCAGCTCTAGAACAACAGCGTTACCCCGAATCGTCGCCGCTCTGCGCCGCGGTTCCCTGACTGCCAAACAACTCCAAGAACAACGCTCGAACATTGGGAGCAGAACCATGAAGAAAATTGCATCCGGCTTGATTGCTAGCGCGCTGTTCAGCGCCGCTGCCCATGCGGATATTTCCAGCACCCTGGCCTGGACCAGTGAGTACCAGGTGCGCGGCCTCGGCTACTCCGGTGACAAACCGGCCACCAGCCTGAGCCTCGACTGGTACAACGACACCGGCCTGTTTGCCGGAGTGTGGGGCACCAGCACTGACGCTTTCGCCGACGATGACCCCTACGACGACGGCGCCAACTACGAGATCGACTACTACGCCGGCTACAACGGCCAGTTCGACAATGGCCTGCGTTATGGGGTGATCGCCTACTGGTACCAGTTCCCCAACACCAAGTACGACGTCGACTACCCAGAGTTCGGTGTCAGCGCCGGCTATGGCAACTTCAACGCCTACTACTACTTCGCCAGCGATTTCGTGAACACCTCGCAGGACTCGCATTACGTGGCGGCGGATTACACCTTCAATCTGCCCTACGCCGTGGACCTGACCTTCACCGCCGGCCACTCCTTCGGCCAGTACTACCGCAACACCGACATCACCGGTGCCCATGAGTACAGCCACTGGCAGGTCGACCTCAAACGTAGTTTCGGCCCTATCGACACCACATTGAGTTGGGTCGATACCGACCTGTCCGGCGATTTCTATAACGACGGCGAGTATCTGCGTAATGACGGTCGCCTGATCTTCGCTGTTTCCCACACGTTCTGATTGACCCGTGCCGCGCTCAGGCGCGGCGCTTTACCTGTTTTACCCGGAGGTTCCCATGGCTATCCGCGTCGCTACCGATATCGGTGGCACTTTCACAGACCTGGTGTACGTACAGGCCGGCACGGTCAAGGCGGTAAAGGCCGACACCACCCCGCCGAACTTCGAGCAGGGGCTGCTGAATGCCGTCGCCAAGAGCGGCGTGAGTTATGCCGATATCGAATTCTTTGCCCACGGCTCTACCGTGGTGATCAACACCCTGACCGAACGCAAGGGGGTGAAGACCGCCTTGCTGACCACCCGTGGTTTTCGCGACGTGCTGGAAATTGCCCGCGGCAACACCCCGGACATCTTCAACACCTACTACCGCAAGCCGCCGCCCTTCGTGCCGCGTCACCTGCGCCTGGAAGTCAGCGAACGCCTCGATTACCGCGGCAACGTGCTAACCGCGCTGGACCTCGGCGAGCTGCCAGCGCAGCTCGACTACCTGCGCGGCGAGGGCGTCGAAGCCATCGCCATCTGCCTGCTGCATGCCTACCGCAACCCGCAGCACGAAGAGCAGTTGGCCGCGGCCATCGCCGAACTGTGGCCGCAGGTGGCGGTGATCGCCTCGCACCAGGTCAGCCGCAACTGGCGTGAATACGAGCGCAGCAACTCGACGGTGCTCTCCGCCTACGTGATGCCGCCGACTCGCGCCTACCTGGACAACCTGCACCAGCACCTGGCCGCCCAGGGCCTCGGCCCGGCGCCGTACATCATGAAGTCCAACGGCGGTATCACGCCGATCCAGGCGGCCCAGGCCGACCCGATCAGCCTGGTGGAATCCGGCCCGGTCGGCGGCATGCTCGGCGCCCAGGCCTACGGCCAGCTGATCGGCGAAACCGAGCTGCTCGCCCTGGATATCGGCGGTACCACGGCGAAGTGTTCGCTGATCCACGACGGCCAGGTGGCGATCAGCAACGACTATGTGATCGAGAAGACCCCGACCAGCGCCGGCTACCCGATCATGACCCCGGTGGTCGATATCGTCGAAATCGGCAACGGCGGCGGCAGCATCGCCTGGCTGGATGCCGCCGGCAGCCTGCGCGTCGGCCCGCACAGCGCCGGCTCGACGCCCGGCCCGGTGGCCTACGGACGCGGTGGTACGGCGCCGACCACCACCGACGCCAACCTGTTCACCGGGCGGATCAACCCGGACGGCTTCGCCGGCGGCGAGATCGAACCGGATCAGGCCGGCGTGGCGCGCGCCTTCGATGAGCTCGGTGAACGCCTCGGCGTGACTGGCAAGCAACTGGCCCACGGCGTGCTGCAGATTGCCAACGCCAACATGGTCAACGCGCTCAAGCTGATCTCGGTGAACCGTGGCTACGACCCGCGCGACTTTGCGCTGATGGCATTCGGCGGCGGCGGGGCGCTGCACGCCACCGCGCTGGCCGCCGAGCTGGGCGTGCCCAAGGTGATCATCCCGCCGTTCGCCGGGGTGTTCTCGGCCTGGGGCATGCTGATGCTCGACGTGCGCCGCGACTGCATCCAGACCCATCTGCAGCTGCTCGACGCCGCCGGCGTCGACGAGCTGGCCCGCGAGTTCCTGCGCCTGCAGGATGAGTGCGCCGCGCAATTCGCCGCCGACGGCTTCCGCGCCGAGCAACTGCGCTTCGAGTGGCACATCGACGCGCGCTACCTAGGCCAGGAACACACCGTGAAGGTACTGGTCGACGAGTTGCTGCTGCCGGTGCTGCTGGAGAGCTTTCATGCCCGCCATCAGCAGGCCTACACCTTCCGCCTCGACGCCCCGGTGGAGGTGGTCAATCTGCACCTGGTCGCGTTCGGCGAGGTGCCCAAATCGCCCATCGATCCGCTGGCGGCCAGCCCAACGCCGTGTGCCGAAGCGGCGCGGCGCGGCAGCCGGCAGGTCGAGTTCGACGCCGACCAGCCGCTCGATACGCCGATCTACCAGCGCGAGTGGCTGCTCAGCGGCATGTGCTTCGCCGGCCCGGCGATCATCGAGGAGGCCACCACCACCACCGTGGTGCGTCCTGGCGACCGGGTCGAAGTGGACGCCTATGGCGGTCTGCATATCCACATTCAGGTGCAGGGGGAATGACCATGCAAGCGGCCAATCTGTTTACCCGTGAAATCATCAAGAACGCCTTGGTGGCCATCGGCGAGGAAATGTTCATCGCCCTCAAGCGCACCAGCATGAGCCCGATCATCTACGAAGCGCTGGACTACGGCATTGGCGTCACCGATGCGCGCGGCCAGCTGATTTCCCAGGGCAACGGCATCCCCGGCTTCATCGGCACCCTCGACGGCGCGGTGCGCAGCGTGCTGGACAAGTTCGGCAGCGACATCCAGCCGGGCGACGTGTTCATCACCAACGACCCGTACGGCGGCGGTGGCACCCATCTGTCCGATGTGTCGCTGATCATGCCGGTGTTCCACGACGGCCAGTTGCTCGCCTGGACCGCCAACAAGGCGCACTGGACCGAGGTCGGCGGCAAGGATCCGGGCAGCTTCAGCTCGGACGCCAGCGAGATCTACCAGGAAGGCCTGCAGTTCCCCACCGTGCGCATCTACGACGCTGGACGCATCAACCAGGCGCTGGTCGACGTGCTTGCCGCCAACGTGCGTCTGCCGGAGATGACCCTCGGTGACCTGCACGCTGGCACTGCCGCGCTGCGCGTCGGCGAGCGGCGCCTGCTGGCGATCGTCGCCAAGTACGGCGTGGCGACCACCCTGGACGCCATCGAACAACTGCTCGATCACGGCGAGGCGATGGTGCTCGAGGCGTTCAAGGGGCTGCCCAAGGGCGTGTTCGAGGCTGAAGATGTAATCGACGAGGACGGCCTGGGCAATGGCCCGTTCCATATCAAGGTGCGCCTGGAAATCAGTGACACGCGCTTCGTCGCCGACTTCAGCGGCTCCAGCCTGCAGGCGCCGGGGCCTATCAACAATACCCTGGCCGGCCTGCACTCGGCGGTGCGCGAGGTATTCATGGGCGTGGTACGCCCCGGCATTCCGGCCAACGCCGGCTGTTTCCGGCCGATCGAGGTGATCTGTCCGCCTGGCACCATCTGCACCGCGCAGCGTCCGGCGCCGGTGTCCGCCTATTTCGAGTCGATGGTCACCGCTGCCGATGTGATCCGCCGCGCGCTGGCCGAGGCGCTGCCGGATCGGCTGATCGCCGGGCAGATCGGTTCGGTGTGTTCGATGGTGCTCAACGGCCATCGCACCGACAGCGGCGAAGAGTACCTGCTGGTCCAGCCCTTGGTCGGTGGCTGGGGCGGTGGTCACGACAAGGACGGCGAAAGTGGCCAGTTCTGCGTCGGCAACGGCGAAACCAGCAATATTCCAGTGGAGATCACCGAGCGCTGCTACGACGTGCTGGTCGAGCGCTACGGCTTCCACCAGGACGGCGGCGGTGCCGGGCGTCAGCGCGGCGGGCGCGGCGTGGCGCTGGAGTACCGCATCCTGTCGTCGAAAGCCTGGATATCGACCTTCTTCGGCCGTGGCCAGACTGCACCGTGGGGCATGGCCGGCGGCGGCGAGGGCTCGTGCAACTACGCCGAGGTGTTGCGCAGCGACGGCAGCCGCCAGCGCTTCAGCCGCGCCAACCGGGTGGAACTGGCCCAGGGCGACCTATTGCGCCTGGTCACCGCCAACGGCGGCGGCTGGGGAGCGGCGGGCGAGCGCAGCCTGGAGGCGATCCGCGCCGACCTCAAGGCTGGTTACCTGACGCTGGAGCAGGCGCGCCGCGAATACCCGCAGTTCTGCAGTTAACCCGGGCGCTGCACGCTGCGATAACAGGTGTCGGGCCAGCGCAACCTGTGTGCCCGGTTGCCTGGCCAGCTGCCTGGTGGTTGCCGTTGTTGGATTTCTCTCGCGGCCTGGACCCCACAGCGGCGCGCAGCGTTTAAACTGCGCAATTCCGGTGCTTTCTGTCGCTTTGCCGAAAGCCTAGGAAATTCGCGGGTTGCCGCTGTAAGAAGTTGTCGCATGGCGACAATGCGACCCCGCCAGCAGTCCCTACAATCCTTCCATCACCTGCCATTTTGTGCGGTGTGCCTTTATCAGGAGAGCCTCGATGTCCGTTCAGCACGATCCGGTGCAACGCGCCGATTTCGACCAGGTCATGGTCCCCAACTACGCTCCCGCTGGCTTCGTGCCGGTGCGTGGTCAGGGTTCGCGAGTCTGGGATCAGAGCGGCCGTGAACTGCTCGACTTCGCCGGCGGTATTGCCGTCAACGCCCTTGGTCATTGCCACCCGGCGCTGGTCAAGGCGCTGACCGAGCAGGCCAATACTCTGTGGCACATCTCCAACGTTTTCACCAACGAGCCGACCCTGCGCCTGGCACACAAGCTGGTCGATGCGACGTTCGCCGAGCGCGTGTTCTTCTGCAACTCCGGCGCCGAAGCCAACGAGGCCGCCTTCAAGCTGGCCCGTCGCGTCGCCCACGACAAGTTCGGCCCGGAGAAGTGCGAGATCATCGCCGCCACCAACAGCTTTCACGGCCGCACCCTGTTCACCGTCAGCGTCGGTGGCCAGCCCAAGTACTCCGACGGTTTCGGCCCGAAGATCCAGGGCATCAGCCATGTCCCGTACAACGATATCGAAGCGCTAAAGGCGGCGGTATCGGACAAGACCTGCGCTGTGGTGCTGGAGCCGATCCAGGGTGAAGGCGGCGTATTGCCGGCTGACCTTGCTTACCTGCAAGCGGCCCGTGAGCTGTGCGACAAGCACAACGCGCTGCTGATTTTCGACGAAGTGCAGACCGGCATGGGCCGCACCGGCGAGCTGTTCGCCTACATGCACTACGGCGTGACCCCGGACATCCTTTCCAGCGCCAAGAGCCTGGGCGGCGGTTTCCCTATTGGCGCCATGCTCACCACCACCGAGCTGGCCAAACACCTGGTCGCCGGCACCCACGGCACCACCTACGGCGGCAACCCGCTGGGTTGTGCGGTGGCCGAAGCGGTGATCGACGTGGTCAACACCCCGGCAGTGCTGGACGGCGTCAAGGCCAAGAGCGAACAGTTCAAGGCGCGCCTGCGGGCGATCGGCGAGCAGTACGGCGTGTTCAGCGAAGTCCGCGGTCTGGGCCTGCTGATCGGTTGCGTGCTGTCCGACGCCTGGCTGGGCAAGGCCAAGACCATTCTCGACGCTGCGGCGGTCGAGGGTGTGCTGGTGCTGCAGGCCAGTCCGGACGTGGTGCGCTTCGCCCCGAGCCTGGTGGTCGAGGATGCCGATATCGAAGAAGGCCTGGCGCGCTTCGAGCGTGCAGTGGCCAAGCTGGTCAACGCCTGAGGCATTGATCGAAACGGCGGTGCAGGACGCGCCGCCGTGGTTGTTTCTCAGGATGAGCGATTCCATGCGTGATCGGGCTGCGGCCCGATCTTTCTCCAGGGGTTTTGCGAAACCCCTCGGAGTTTTTATTCGACAGGCGTCTTTCAGCTGAAGGCGCTGTTTTGGAAAGGAGTAACGCCATGCTGGTTATGCGTCCTGCGCAGATGTCCGACCTTGCCGAAGTGCAGCGTCTGGCCGCGGACAGCCCGGTTGGCGTCACTTCGCTGCCGGACGACCTCGGTCGCCTGAGCGACAAGATCCAGGCTTCCGAAGCCTCGTTCGCCGCCGAGGTCAGCTTCAACGGCGAGGAGAGCTATTTCTTCGTCCTCGAAGACACCAGCAGCGGGCGCCTGGTCGGCTGCTCTGGCGTAGTCGCCTCGGCAGGTTATTCCGAGCCGTTCTACAGCTTCCGCAACGAAACCTTCGTGCATGCCTCGCGCTCACTGTCGATCCACAACAAGATCCACGTGCTCTCGCTGTGCCACGACCTGACCGGCAACAGCCTGCTGACCAGCTTCTACGTCAAGCCGGATCTGGTGGACTCGGTGTTCGCCGAACTCAACTCGCGGGCCCGCCTGCTGTTCGTCGCCAGCCATCCGGAGCGCTTTGCCGATGCCGTGGTGGTGGAGATCGTCGGCTACAGCGACGAGCACGGTGACTCGCCGTTCTGGGATGCGGTCGGGCGCAACTTCTTCGACATGAGCTACACCGAGGCCGAACGCCTGTGTGGCCTGAAGAGCCGTACCTTCCTCGCCGAACTGATGCCGCATTACCCGATTTACGTGCCCCTGCTGCCGGATGCCGCGCAGGAGGCTATGGGTCAGGTGTACAGCCGCGCCCAAGTGACCTTCGACATCCTCATGCGCGAAGGCTTCGAGACCGATCATTACATCGACATCTTCGACGGCGGCCCGACCCTGCATGCGCGTACCTCGGGCATCCGCTCGATCGCCCAGAGCCGCATGGTACCGGTGCGCATCGGTGAGCCGGGCAAAGGTGGGCGCCCGTACCTGGTGAGCAATGGCCAGTTGCAGGATTTCCGCGCGGTGGTCGCCGAGCTGGACTGGGTGCCGGGCAAGCCCGTGACCCTCAGCGCCGATGTGGCCGAGGCCTTGGGTGTCGGTGAAGGAACCAGCGTCAGGCTGGTAGCGGTTTAACTGTCCTTCTCCCGTCGGGAGAAGGTGGCCCGACAGGGCCGGATGAGGGCTTTTCCCTCACCCTCGGCTCCTCTTCCGGAAGGAGAGGGGTGCGTATCTCGGAGGATTTATGATCGTTCGTCCCGTTCGTAGTGCCGACTTGCCGGCGCTGTTCGACCTGGCCCGCAGCACTGGCGCCGGGTTGACCACCTTGCCGGCCAACGAGGAGCGCCTGGCGCACCGTGTCGGCTGGGCGGAAAAAACCTTCCGTGGCGAGGCCGAGCGGGCCGACAGCGACTACCTGTTCGTGCTCGAGGATGACGACGGCAAGGTGGTCGGCATTTCCGCCGTGGCCGGCGCCGTCGGCCTGCGCGAGCCCTGGTACAACTACCGGGTCGGCCTGACTGTCAGCGCCTCGCAGGAGCTGAAGATCTACCGCGAAATCCCCACCCTGTTCCTGGCCAATGACCTGACCGGCAACTCCGAGCTGTGCTCGCTGTTTTTGCATGCCGATGCGCGTGTCGGCCTCAATGGTCGCCTGTTGTCGAAGGCGCGCTTCCTGTTCATGGCCGAGTTCCGTGAGCTGTTCGGCGACAAGGTGATCGCCGAGATGCGCGGCATGTCCGACGCCAATGGTCGCTCGCCGTTCTGGGAAAGCCTCGGTCGGCACTTCTTCAAGATGGAGTTCAGCCAGGCCGACTACCTCACCGGGGTTGGCAACAAGGCCTTCATCGCCGAGCTGATGCCCAAGTTCCCGCTCTACACCTGCTTCCTCTCCGAGGATGCGCGCAACATCATCGGTCGCGTTCACCCAGACACCGAGCCGGCGCTGGCCATGCTCAAGGGCGAGGGTTTCAGCTACCAGGGCTATGTCGACATCTTCGACGCCGGCCCCGCCATTGAAGTACAGACCAACAGCATCCGTGCGGTACGCGACAGCCAGACCCTGGTATTGGCCATCGGCACCCCGGGCGATGAGTCGGTGCCGTACCTGATCCACAACCGTAAGCGTGAAGACTGCCGCATCACCGCCGCCCCGGCGCGCATGGCCGCCGGCACCCTGGTGGTCGATGCGCAAACCGCCAAGCGCCTGCAGCTCAGCGCCGGCGCCCAGGTCCGCGCTGTAGCGCTGTCGGCCAAGGAGAGCAAGCAATGACCACTCATTACATCGCCGGCAACTGGCAGGCTGGGCAGGGCGAAGCCTTCGATTCCCTCAATCCGGTCACCCAGGCTGTGGTGTGGAATGGCCAGGGCGCCAGCGCTGCCCAGGTCGACAGTGCCGTGCAGGCCGCTCGCGCAGCGTTCCCGGCCTGGGCTCGGCGCTCGCTGGAAGAGCGCATCGGCGTACTTGAGCAGTTCGCCGCGACCCTCAAGGCGCATGGTGACGAGCTGGCTCGCACCATTGGCGAGGAAACCGGCAAGCCGCTGTGGGAATCCGCCACCGAAGTGACCAGCATGGTCAACAAGGTCGCCATCTCAGTGCAGAGCTACCGCGAGCGTACCGGCATCAAGAGCGGCCCGCTGGCCGACGCAACGGCCGTGCTGCGCCACAAGCCGCACGGCGTGGTGGCGGTGTTCGGTCCGTACAACTTCCCCGGCCACCTGCCCAACGGCCATATCGTGCCGGCATTGCTGGCCGGCAACGCGGTGGTGTTCAAGCCCAGCGAGCTGACGCCGAAAGTTGCAGAGCTGACGGTCAAGTGCTGGATCGAAGCCGGCCTGCCGGCTGGCGTGCTCAACCTGGTGCAGGGTGCCCGCGAAACCGGCGTGGCCCTGGCCGCCAGTGCTGGTATCGACGGCCTGTTCTTCACCGGCTCGAGCCGCACCGGCAACCTGCTGCATAGCCAGTTCGCCGGCCGCCCGGACAAGATCCTGGCGCTGGAGATGGGTGGCAACAACCCGCTGGTGGTCGATCAGGTCGCCGATCTCGATGCTGCCGTGTACACCATCATCCAGTCCGCCTTCATTTCCGCTGGCCAGCGCTGCACCTGCGCGCGCCGCCTGCTGGTGCCGGTCGGCGCCTGGGGTGATGCGTTGCTGGCGCGCCTGGTGGCGGTCAGCGCGACGATCAAGGTCGGTTCCTTCGACGAGCAGCCAGCGCCGTTCATGGGCTCGGTGATCTCGCTGACGGCCGCCGAGCACCTGCTCAAGGCCCAGCAGCACCTCGTCGACAGGGGCGCCGTGGCCCTGCTGGAAATGATCCAGCCGGTGCCGAACGCTGCGCTGCTGACTCCGGGCATCCTCGACGTGACTGCCGTCGCCGAGCGCATCGACGAGGAGTTCTTCGGCCCGCTGCTGCAGGTGATCCGCTACCACGGCTTCGACGCCGCCATTGCCGAGGCCAACAACACCCAGTACGGCCTGGCCGCCGGCCTGTTGTCGGATTCCGCCGAGCGCTACCAGCAGTTCCTTATCGAGAGCCGCGCCGGCATCGTCAACTGGAACAAGCAGCTGACCGGCGCCGCCAGCAGCGCACCGTTCGGCGGGGTCGGCGCGTCCGGCAACCATCGCGCCAGTGCCTATTACGCGGCCGATTACTGCGCCTACCCGGTCGCCTCGCTGGAGAGTGAAACCCTGAGCCTGCCTGCCACCCTGACCCCGGGAGTGAGTTTGTGATGTCCGCCTATGAAATGAACTTCGACGGCCTGGTCGGCCCGACCCACAACTACGGTGGCCTGTCGTACGGCAACGTGGCGTCGCAGAGCAACAGCCAGGTGGCGTCCAACCCGAAGGAAGCGGCCAAGCAGGGCCTGGGCAAGATGAAGGCGCTGATGGACATGGGCTTCAAGCAGGGCGTGTTTGCCCCGCAGGAGCGTCAGGACGTGGCAGCCCTGCGCAGCCTCGGCTTCACCGGCAGCGATGCGCAGGTGATCGAGAAAGCCGCCAAGGAAGCCATGCCGCTGCTGGCGGCCGTAAGCTCCGCCTCCAGCATGTGGACGGCCAACTCCTGCACGGTCAGCCCGAGTGCCGACACGGCCGACGGTCGCGTGCATTTCACCGCCGCCAACCTCAACTGCAAGTTCCACCGCTCGATCGAGCACCCGACCACCAGCCGTGTGCTCGGCGCCATGTTCGCCAACGAGCAGCACTTCGCCCACCACGCCGCCTTGCCGGCGGTCGGCCAGTTCGGCGACGAAGGCGCGGCCAACCACACGCGCTTCTGCAAGGGCTATGGCGACGCCGGTGTGGAGTTCTTCGTCTTCGGTCGCAGCGCTTTCGATAGCCGCTTCCCGGCCCCGCAGCGCTACCCGGCGCGGCAGACCCTGGAAGCAAGCCAGGCGGTAGCCCGCCTGCACGGTTTGTCCGAAGCCGGCGTGGTCTACGCCCAGCAGAACCCTTCGGTGATCGACCAGGGCGTGTTCCACAACGATGTGATCTCGGTGGGCAACGGCGAAGTGCTGTTCTATCACCAGGATGCCTTCCTCGACACCGACACCATGCTCGCCGAGCTGGGCGACAAGCTCGCCCGCCGTGGCGGCAACCTGCAGGCCGTGCGTGTGCCCCGTGACGCGGTGGCGGTCGAGGATGCGGTCAAGTCCTACCTGTTCAACAGCCAGCTGCTGAGCCGCGCCGATGGCGGCATGCTGCTGATCGTGCCAGAGGAATGCCGCAACAACACCCGCGTGTGGAGCTACCTGCAGCAGCTCACCAGCAGCAACGGGCCGATCCGCGAGGTCAAGGTCTTCGACCTCAAGCAAAGCATGCAGAACGGCGGTGGCCCGGCGTGCCTGCGCTTGCGCGTGGCGCTGAAAGAGCAGGAATTGGCAGCGGTTAATCCGGGTGTGGTGATGAGCGCTAGTCTGTATGAGACGCTCAATGCGTGGGTCGACAAGCATTACCGTGACCGTCTGGCAGAAAGTGACCTGGCCGACCCGCAATTGCTGGTCGAGTGTCGGACAGCATTGGATGAACTGACGCAGATCCTTAAACTGGGCTCGGTTTACCCATTTCAATTGGCTTAAAGAGTACTTATTTCATGTCTGACGCCCTGCAACTGATCCTCGAAGACACCGACGGCACCCAGCTGGAAACCTCCTGCACCCGCTTCGCCGTGATCTGGCAGGGCAAGGAAGTGTGGATTCAAACCGCCGGCAACGGCCAACTGCTGATCGGTGTGGACGTGGAGGAGGGCGACGCCGAGTACGCCAACCTGCTGCTGCGCCCGCTGGCTACCAACCTGGTCAGCCTGCAGCTGGAAATGGAACCGGCTGATGTCGACGACGAAGACGAAGGCCATGTGCACGGCCCGGACTGCAATCACTAAGGAAGTTCTCTGCCATGCTCGCCCTCGGCAAACTGCTTGAACTGACCCTGGCCGGCCGTGAGCCGACCGAGAAGATTCAGCTGACCCGCGAGGGCGCGCGTCTGCACTGGTTGGCGCAGGGGGCTCTGGAAGTCACCCCGCCGGCCAGCGAGGATTGTGGCCTGGACTTGCTGCTCTCAGCCGGCATCCACGGCAATGAAACCGCGCCGATCGAATTGCTCGACCGCCTGCTGCAAGGCATCGCCTCCGGCCAGTTGATCCCGCGCGCACGCATTCTCTTCCTGTTCGGCAACCCCGAGGCGATCCGCCGCGGTGAGCGTTATGTCGAGCAGGACATCAATCGCCTGTTCAGTGGCCGTCACGAACAGGCCAGCGGCTTCGAGGCCCTGCGCGCCAATGAGTTGGAGCGCCTGGCTGCTGCCTTCTTCATCCGCGAAGGGCGCGAGCGCCTGCACTACGACCTGCACACGGCCATTCGTGCTTCGAAGATCGAGCAGTTCGCTCTCTACCCCTATGCCGAAGGTCGTGCGCACTCGGCCTCGCAACTGGCGCGCCTGGGCGCGGGGGGGGTCGAAGCGGTGCTGTTGCAGCAGAAAGTCGGCATTACCTTCAGTTCCTACACCTACGCCCACCTGGGCGCCGAGGCATTTACCCTGGAATTGGGCAAGGCCCGGCCGTTCGGGCAGAACCAGGCGGTGAATCTCGATCTGCTGGAAAAGCGCCTGCGCGAGATCATCGAGCATTGCGAACCCGCAACCGCCACGCTTGAAGGTCTGCAGCTGTTCAGCGTGGCCCGTGAGGTGATCAAGCACAGCGATGCGTTCCGCCTGCACCTGCCTGCTGATGTCGAGAACTTCAGCGAACTGCCGGTCGGTTATCTACTGGCCGAAGACATCGCCGGCACCCGCTGGGTGGTGGAAGAGCAGGGTGCGCGCATCATCTTCCCCAATCCCAAGGTTAAGAACGGCCTGCGCGCCGGCATTCTGATCGTGCCCACGCAGCTCTGATTGGCTGCATTTGCGGTGACTTTCCGCCTGCCGGGCTCGCCTATAGACGCTTTCTATCCATTTTCCCTGTAAACGGGCTGTCCCTGCCGCGCAGGGCCGATATAATGCGGCCCTTTGCCGGCTTTGCCGTGGCCGTCGTTTGCCTGGATGAAATAAATGAAAAGCGCAGAAATCCGTGAAGCCTTCCTCCGCTTCTTCGAAGAGAAGGGGCACACCCGAGTCGCCTCCAGCTCGCTGATCCCGGCGAACGATCCGACCCTGCTGTTCACCAACGCAGGGATGAACCAGTTCAAGGACTGCTTCCTCGGTCTGGAAAAGCGCGCCTACACCCGGGCCACCACCAGCCAGAAGTGCGTGCGTGCCGGCGGCAAGCACAACGATCTGGAAAACGTCGGTTACACCGCGCGTCACCACACCTTTTTCGAAATGCTGGGTAACTTCAGCTTCGGCGACTATTTCAAGCGTGATGCGATTTCTTACGCTTGGGAGTTCCTGACCTCGCCGCAGTGGCTGAACCTGCCGAAAGAAAAGCTCTGGGTCACCGTCTACGCCAGCGACGACGAGGCCTATGACATCTGGCACAAGGAAGTCGGCATCCCGGCCGAGCGGATGATCCGCATTGGCGACAACAAGGGCGCACCGTACGCCTCCGACAACTTCTGGGCGATGGGCGATACCGGTCCGTGCGGTCCGTGCACCGAGATCTTCTTCGACCACGGCGACCATATCTGGGGTGGCCCGCCCGGTTCGCCTGAGGAAGACGGCGACCGCTACATCGAGATCTGGAACAACGTGTTCATGCAGTTCAACCGCACTGCGGACGGCGTGCTGCACCCGCTGCCGGCGCCGAGCGTGGATACCGGTATGGGCCTGGAACGCATCAGTGCCGTGCTGCAACACGTCAACTCGAACTACGAGATCGACCTGTTCCAGAGCCTGCTGAATGCAGCGGCCAAGGCCATCGGCTGCGCCAACGAAGGCCAGGCCTCGCTGAAAGTGGTGGCCGACCACATTCGTTCCTGCGGTTTCCTGATCGCCGATGGCGTGACCCCGTCCAACGAAGGCCGTGGCTACGTGCTGCGTCGCATCGTGCGTCGCGCCTGCCGCCACGGTAACAAGCTGGGCGCCAAGGGCAGCTTCTTCTACCAGATCGTCGCTGCGCTGGTGGCCGAGATGGGCGAAGCCTTCCCCGAACTGAAACAGCAGCAGGCGCATCTCGAGCGCGTACTGAAAACCGAAGAAGAGCAGTTCGCCAAGACCCTGGAGCAGGGCCTGAAGATCCTCGAGCAGGATCTGGCCGACCTCAAGGGCTCGGTCATTCCGGGCGATGTGATCTTCAAGCTGTACGACACCTACGGTTTCCCGGTCGACCTCACTGGCGACATCGCCCGCGAGCGGGAGCTGACCCTCGACGAGGAAGGTTTCGAGCGCGAGATGGAAGCCCAGCGCGTGCGCGCTCGCTCCGCCAGCTCCTTCGGCATGGACTACAACAGTCTGGTCAAGGTCGACGTCGATACCCAGTTCCTCGGCTATGACGGCACCACGGGTAGCGGCAAGGTCGTCGCCCTGTTCAAGGCTGGTGCGGCTGTCGACAGCCTGGGTGAAGGCGAGGAGGGCGTGATCGTCCTCGATCGCACGCCGTTCTATGCCGAGTCCGGCGGCCAGGTGGGCGACAGCGGCTACCTGTCCGCTGCAGGCGTGCGCTTCGATGTGCGCGACACCACCAAGGCCGGCGGGGCGTTCCTCCATCACGGCATCGTGGCCCAGGGCGGTATCAAGGTCGGCGCCGAGCTGCAGGCTGAGGTTGATGCATCGGTGCGCCAGGCTACTGCGCTGAACCACTCCGCAACCCACTTGCTGCACGCCGCGCTGCGCCAGATTCTCGGTGAGCACGTGCAGCAGAAGGGCTCGCTGGTCGACAGCCAGCGCCTGCGCTTCGACTTCAGTCATTTCGAGGCGATCAAGCCCGAGCAGCTGAAGGCCCTGGAAGAGCTGGTCAACAGCGAGATTCGCAAGAACTCGGCAGTCGAGACCGAAGAAACCGATATCGAAACCGCCAAGCAGAAGGGTGCCATGGCGCTGTTCGGTGAGAAGTATGGCGATGACGTGCGCGTATTGAGCATGGGCGGCAATTTCTCCGTCGAGCTGTGTGGTGGTACCCACGTTTCGCGTACCGGTGATATCGGTCTGTTCAAGATCACCAGCGAAGGCGGCGTGGCCGCTGGCGTGCGCCGCATCGAAGGGGTTACCGGTGCCGGTGCGCTGGCCTGGCTGAACGGTGCTGAGGAACAATTGAAAGAAGCGGCGGCGCTGGTCAAGGGCAGTCGCGACAACGTGCTGGACAAGCTCTCCGGCCTTATCGAACGCAACCGTCAGCTGGAAAAAGAGCTGGAGCAGCTCAAGGCCAAGGCCGCCAGTGCGGCAGGCAATGATCTGGCTGGCTCGGCTGTCGACGTCAAAGGCATCAAGGTGCTGACTTCGCGCCTCGATGGTCTGGATGGCAAAGCCCTGCTGGCGATGGTCGACCAGTTGAAGAACAAACTCGGCAGTGCAGTGATCCTGCTCGGCGGTGTGCAGGACGACAAGGTCGTGCTGGTCGCCGGAGTGACCCAGGACCTGACCGCCAAGCTCAAAGCCGGTGACCTGATGCGTCAGGCTGCAGCAGTGGTGGGCGGTAAGGGCGGCGGTCGTCCGGACATGGCTCAGGGCGGCGGCGTCGATGCCGGCAAGCTGGATGAGGCTCTGGCGCTGGCTGCTAGCTTCGCCGAACAAGGTCTGTAAATCAGCGATATCCAAGGCTTGCAGCGCGTCCGGCAAGCCTTGGCAGTGTGACCCGATGCGGGTCTAATGGGCGCCCTTGAGGAATCAGGCGGCTTTTTGACATGGCTTTGATCGTACAGAAATTTGGTGGCACCTCCGTCGGTACTGTTGAGCGTATTCAGCAGGTGGCCGAGAAGGTGAAGAAATTCCGCGAGAACGGCGATGACATCGTCGTCGTGGTTTCGGCCATGAGTGGCGAGACCAATCGCCTGATCGAGCTGGCCAAACAGGTCAGCGATGATCAGCCGGTACCGCGCGAGCTGGATGTGATGATTTCCACCGGCGAGCAGGTGACTATTGCCCTGCTGGCCATGGCGCTGATCAAGCGTGGTGTGCCGGCGGTGTCCTATACCGGTAACCAGGTGCGCATCCTCACCGACAATTCGCACACCAAGGCGCGCATCCTGCAGATCGACGACGCGAAAATTCGTGCCGATCTCAAGGCGGGGCGTGTTGTGGTTGTCGCCGGTTTCCAGGGCGTAGACGAGCAGGGCAACATCACCACGCTCGGTCGTGGCGGCTCCGATACCACGGGCGTAGCCCTGGCTGCGGCGCTGAAAGCCGACGAATGCCAGATCTATACCGACGTCGATGGGGTCTATACCACTGACCCGCGCGTAGTGCCCAAGGCTCAACGCCTCGACAAGATCACCTTCGAGGAGATGCTGGAGATGGCCAGCCTCGGCTCCAAGGTGCTGCAGATTCGTTCGGTGGAATTCGCCGGCAAGTACAACGTCCCGCTGCGCGTACTGCACAGCTTCCAAGAGGGCCCGGGCACCCTCATTACCCTTGATGAAGAGGAATCCATGGAACAGCCGATCATCTCCGGCATCGCCTTCAATCGCGACGAAGCCAAGCTGACCATCCGTGGTGTGCCGGATATTCCGGGCGTGGCCTTCAAGATTCTCGGTCCGATCAGTGCCGCCAATATCGAAGTGGACATGATCGTGCAGAACGTCGCGCACGATAACACCACCGACTTCACCTTCACCGTGCACCGCAATGACTACCAGGCTGCCATGGCCGTGCTGGAGAACACTGCGCGCGAGCTGGGTGCCCGTGAAGTGATCGGCGACACCAACATCGCCAAGGTATCGATCGTTGGCGTGGGCATGCGCTCCCACGCAGGTGTTGCCAGTCGCATGTTCGAGGCCCTGGCCAAGGAGACCATCAACATCCAGATGATCTCCACCTCGGAGATCAAGGTTTCCGTGGTGATCGAAGAGAAATACCTTGAACTGGCGGTGCGCGCCTTGCACACCGCTTTCGATCTGGACGCTCCGGCCCGACAGGCCGAGTGACGCACAACCCAAAAGGCGCGGCTAGTCCGCGCCTTTTGTCTTTTTTGGTTGGTGTGACAGGAACTTTCCTTTTGTCCGCACTGGTCAATACTTGGGTGTAGGTTCCGGCTTGAATTCTGCGGGGCTGACACCATTTTCTTATTTGCAGACTGTTGTCCCTGAATTTAATCCGTAAGGAGAAAGGAATGCTGATTCTGACTCGCCGGGTCGGAGAGACCCTGATGGTGGGTGACGATGTCACTGTCACCGTGTTGGGCGTTAAAGGTAATCAGGTGCGCATTGGTGTCAATGCACCCAAAGAGGTTGCCGTGCACCGTGAGGAGATTTACCAGCGCATCCAGAAAGAGAAAGGCGACGAACCAAGCCACTAATTTTTATCGAAATTTTGGCTTTGCAAACGGGGAAAACATGGTTATCATGCGCCCCGTGTTGCGGAGAGGTGGCCGAGTGGCCGAAGGCGCT
>JBBNAI010000042.1:0-18307 GCA_037994305.1 Pseudomonas sp.
GAGCGAACTGGCCGAAATACTCGGCCATGTTGCCGACATCACGCTCAAGCATGCTAAAGGCATGGTTGTTCGCCGCCGCATCCACCGCCTGCGGCAGGTCGATGATCACCGGCCCATGCGGGTCGAGTAGCACGTTGAATTCCGACAGGTCGCCGTGAACCAGGCCGGCGCAGAGCATTTTGACGATCTCACCAATCATGAACGCGTGGAATTCGCGGGCATCTTCTGGCAGCAGGTCGACATCGTTAAGGCGCGGCGCGGCATCGCCGTTACCGTCGTCGACCATTTCCATCAGCAGCACGCCGTCGAGGAAGTCATACGGCTTGGGCACCCGCACTCCAGCGGCAGCGAGGCGGAACAGCGCGGCTACTTCGGCGTTCTGCCAGGCGTCTTCCTGTTCCTTGCGGCCGTACTTGCTGCCCTTGGCCATGGCCCGGGCGTCGCGGGTATTGCGGGTCTTGCGGCCTTCCTGGTATTCGGCGGCCTGACGGAAACCGCGCTTGTTGGCCTCCTTGTAAACCTTGGCGCAGCGCAACTCGCTGCCGCAGCGCACTACATAGACCGCGGCTTCCTTGCCACTCATCAGCGGACGGATCACCTCGTCGATCAAACCATCATCAAGCAGGGATTCCAGGCGTTTCGGGGTCTTCATTGCGCGGGCTTAGGGTCCTGTCGTCAGGTGTAGATTAAATGTTGCCGTTATACGGCAAACTGCCAGCGCCGCCCAGCGGCTCCCGTCATGCGGGCTGTAAGCTGCGACGCAGTGCCTCGATGGCATAGCGCACCTTGGCCGGCTGCGCATCGCGGCGCGGGGTGACGATATGGATGCCAATCGGCGCCGGCTGCCACTCCGGCAACAGCACCAGCAAGGCGCCGCTGGCCAGTTCAGCACGGATCTCCGGCTCCGGCTGGGCCGATACGCCCATGCCGGCCAGGGTGAACTGGCGCACCGAGAGGATGTTGTTGCACGCCACCCGGCTTTCGATACGCAGGCGCTGTTGCACCCCGCCCGGCCCATGCAGGGTGATCTGCTGCGCGCGGTCGTGGTTCAGGCTCAGCCAGTCCAGGCCGCTCAACTGCTCGGGCCCGACAACAGGGCCGCAACGCGCCAGGTAGGCCGGCGCCACACACAGGCGCATCGGCCAGTCACCCAGCGGCCGCGCCACCAGGCTGGAGTCCTCCTGCTGACCAACGCGAATGGCCAGATCGATGCGCTGCTCGATCAGGTCGATCTGCTCGTCCTGGAAGAACAGGCGCAGGCTCAGGCCCGGATGGGCGCGCAGCAATGGCGCCAGGGCATCGGTTACCAGGTGGCCGGAAAAACCCACCGGTGCGGCGATCCGCAACTCCCCCACCGGCGCATCACGCAGCTCGGCCAGGCGCTGCTCGGCCTGCTCGGCGAGGGCGAGGATCTGCGCGCAGCTCTGGTAGAAGCTGGCGCCAGCCTCGGTCAGGGTCAGCTTGCGGGTGGTGCGATGCAGCAGGCTGACCTGGGTGATCTGCTCCAGCTTGCTGATCTGCTGGCTGACCGCCGAAGCGCTCATGCCCAAAGCCTCGGCGGCGGCCACCATCGAGCCCTTGTCGACCACCGTGGCGAACAGAGCCATGCGTTTGAGCTGCTCCATTGTTAAGCCCTGCTTAATTGTTCAAGGCATTTAAGCCTCTTTTTCTCGGGTTTATCCAGCTGGGATTATTCGCCCATCGAAACCTACCGAGGAGCCCCCCATGAAAATTGCCCTGATCGGTGCCACCGGCTATGTCGGCGCCGCCCTGCTGGAAGAAGCCCTGAACCGTGGTCACCAGGTCACCGCCCTGGTTCGCCACCCGGAGAAACTGCCACAGCACGAACGCCTCAGCGCAGTCGCCAGCGACGTGAATGACGTCGCCGCCCTCAGCGCCCAGCTGCGTGGCAACGATGCCGTACTCAGCGCCTACAACCCCGGCTGGGGCCAGGCCGACATCCGCGCGCAGTTCATCGCCGGCAGCCAGGCCATCGTCGCCGCGACCAAGGCCGCAGGTGTACAGCGCTTGCTGGTGGTCGGCGGTGCCGGCAGCCTGTATGTGGCACCGGGGCTGCAGCTGATCGACACGCCGAACTTCCCGGCCGAATACAAGGAAGGTGCCGAGGGCGCGCGCCAGGCACTCAACCAGCTGCGCGAGGAAAGCGTCCTGCAGTGGACCTTCCTCTCCCCGGCCGCATTGCTGCAGCCTGGCCCGCGTACCGGCCAGTTCCGCATCGGCGGCGAGCAGTTGCTGATGAATGGCGAGCAACCCGCACACATCTCGGTGGCCGACCTGGCCGTGGCCCTGCTCGATGAAACCGAGCAGCCGCAGCACATTCGCCAACGCTTCACCGTCGCCTACTGAACCACCCGCGCCCTCATCCACAACGGGTGAGGCGCCACAATGATCCCTGGAGATTGCATGACCACTTTCAACGCCTCAGCCCACGTCACCACCGACACCCCGGCGCGCTACATCAGCCGCCTGTGCAAACACTTCGCCCACAAGATCCCGGTCAGCTTCGACGAGCAGCAGGGTCGTATCGAATTTTCCGTCGGCCTGGCCGTGCTGCAGGCCGACGCGCAGGGCCTGACCCTGCGCGTGGAAAGCAGCAGCAGCGAAGACCTAGAGCGACTGCAAGGCGTGGTGGGCAGCCACTTCGAACGCGTCGCCTGGCAGGAAGCGCTGCAACTCGAGTGGCGCTGATTCCCGGTGGATAGCCGCACGATGGCCGCACGATTTCTGGCGATAGCAGTGTGCCATCACCTATGCTTGCGACTCCTCGCCAGGCTTTATCCCCCACATGCCCAACCGTCTCGCACCGCTGTTCCACCGCCAGCACGGTCTGCGCCAGCGGCGTATAGGCCGTAGCTTCTTTATCAGCATGTCCCTCGCGTTACTGCTGGCCATCGGTTTCAGCGGCTGGAGCATCCTGCGCGACTATCAGTCCAGCACCGACCAGCAGCGCCGCAGCATGACCTCGCTGTCCCGCGCGCTGGAGGGTTACACCAGTGCGTTGCTGCAACAGAGCTACGAGAGCATCCGGGTTGCTACCCAGGAGCTGAGTAATCCTCAGGCCACGGCAGCACAGCCCGAACGTATCTACGCCGTGCTGCGCGATGCAATGCGCTACGACCCGGTGTCCAGCCAGCTGTTCGCCATCGTCGATGAGCAGGTGTTCATCGTCGACCTCGAGGGCAAGCCGCTGCACAGCCAGGAGCTGCAACGTCAGCTCGCCAACCTGGCCCACACCACGCAGCAGGAACCGCTGCATAACCCGCTGTCCTGGCCGAACAAGGAAACCTACCTGCTGCCGCTGATGATCACCCTCAGCGGCGACACGCAGAAACCGCTGCGCCTGGGCGCTCTGGTGCCCACGGAAAAATTCGGCCGCTTGCTGGAACACCTCGGCCTTGAACAGGAGATGAACGGTGGCCTGCTTTCCAGCAGCGGCGTGGTGCTCTACCGCACACCGGAGCCGGCCAGCCACATCGGCCTCGTGCTGCCCGACGACTCGCCTCTGCGCCGGCAGCTGGGCACCAAGGCCACCTCCAGCTTCGTCGCCGGATCGAGCCTGAAGAACATCCCCTCCCTGTATGCCCTGACGCCCTCGCCGCGCTTTCCGCTGTATGCGGTTATTGGTGAAACCACAGACAGCTTCCACGGCCCCTGGCTGTACCGCAGCCAACTGACCCTCGCGCTGCTGGCCGCCAGCCTGGTTCTGCTGGGCCTGGCAGCCATGCAGCTGCGACGCATGATCCGCCAGGTCAGCCAGGACGAGGAGTTCTACCGCCGCCTGTTCAGCGATGTGAACGACGGCCTGCTGCTGGTCGATCAGGAAGGCGTGATCAGCACCGCCAATCCGGTGGTCGCACGCCTGTTCGGCCTGGACGACGCGCAACAACTGTATGGCCGCAAACCCTCGCAGATGTCCCCCGAGCGCCAGCAGGACGGACGCCTCTCGGTGGTCGCCGCCAACCTGGTGCTAAGCGCTGCACTGGAAGGGGAGATCCAGCCCTTCGAATGGCGCTTCCTGCGTCAGGACAACCAGCAGGCCTTCGACTGTGAAATGCGCGTGTCGCTGTTCCACTGGCATGGCGAAGCCCTGCTGCTGTGCGTGCTGCACGACATCACCGAACGCAAACGCTACCTGATCGAGCAGGAATTCCTTGCTACGCACGACAGCCTCACCCACCTGCCCAATCGCTATTGGCTGGTGCGCCATATCGAGGAGCGCGTGCAACAGGTCGAGGACCCGCGCTTCGCCGTGCTGCTGCTGGACATGAACCGCTTCAAGGAGGTCAACGACACCCTCGGCCACCAGCACGGCGACCGCGTGCTGACCGAACTGGGCGAGCGCCTGCAGGACTGGCTTAGCGTGCAGAACGCCAGCGTGGCGCGCCTGGGTGGTGACGAGATGGCCATCGTCTCCGCCTACCTCGCCGACCAGACGGCACTGCACAGCCTGTGCACCGGCATCGCCCAGGTCATCGCCCGCCCCCTGGAGGTCGACGGCATCCACCTGGAATTGTCGGCCAGCATCGGCGTGGCGCAGTTCCCCGAGCACGGCACCAGCGCCAGCGACCTGCTGCGCTGCGCCGACATCGCCATGTACCAGGCCAAGCGCGAGCGCCGCGAATATGCCCTGTACCAGCGCAGCTCCGACAACTACACCCCCGAGCGCCTGGCCCTGCACACCCAGCTCGGCCGAGCCATCCGTGAAGGCGGCCTGTGCCTGCACTACCAGCCGAAGATCCGCCTGAGCGACCGCCAGGTGATCGGCTTCGAGGCCCTGCTGCGCTGGCCGCACCCGGACAAGGGGATGATCCCGCCCAGCGAGTTCATCCCCCTGGCCGAGAGCACCGAACTGATCCACCCGCTGACCCGCTGGGTGCTGGACGAAGCACTGGGCCAGCTGCGGCGCTGGCAGGAGCAAGGCCTGGGCACCTGCCTGGCGGTCAACATCAGCACCCATAACCTGCTCAATCCGCACTTCCTGCCGGAACTGGCCGGGCTACTCGAACGCCACCAGGTGGCGGCCGAACTGCTCGAACTGGAGGTCACCGAGGGCGCGCTGATGGAAGACCCGGAGCTGGCCCTGCGCAGCCTGCAGGCGATCCGCGAACTGGGCGTGAGCCTGTCGATCGACGACTTCGGCACCGGTTACTCCTCGCTGGCCTACCTCAAGCGCCTGCCGGTGCAGGTGCTGAAGATCGACCGCACCTTCATCTCGGCCATGGTCGAGAACGCCTCCGACGCGGTGATCGTGCAGTCGACCCTGGCCCTGGCGCACAACTTCGCCATGCAGGTGGTGGCCGAGGGGGTGGAAGACGACGCCACCGCAGCCGCCCTCACCCGCCTGGGCTGCGACATCGCCCAGGGTTATCACTTCGGCCGGCCGATGCCTGCTGCAGAGGTGGAGCGCTGGCGTACGGAGCGCGCTTGATCCTGGCCTGCCCGACGGCACATGGCCGGTGGATAAGCTGAGCGTTATCCACCCTTCCGGCCGGCGTGTGTCGGGTGGAAAACCGCCCAGCGTTTTCCACCACCTGGCTCCACCGGCTGATTCATGAGCCAGTAAACAGGTGCTAAGCGGCTCAGCTCGCCGGCAAGGTCAGTACGATGGTTTCCCCCAGCGATTCGTCCAGGCGCTGCAACTCACCACTGATGGACGCCGCATCGTCGGCCAGACGTTGGGCAATGGCGGCGAACTCCTGTTCGCTCTCGATCAGAGCCAGCACCACCGACGGGTCGAAGCGTGTACCGCTGGCGGCTCCGATCTGCTGCAGCGCTTCGGCATGGCTGACCGACTGCCGATAGGGGTGATGGCTGGTCAGATCTTCGTAGCAACCGACCAGCGCCATCAACCGCGCCGCCAGGGGGATTTGCTCGCCACGCAGGCCTTGCGGATAGCCACTGCCATCCCAGTGCTCATGCTGGCTGTAGACGATATCGCGGGCATCCCTGAGAAAACCGGTGCTGTTGCCAAGCTTGGCCTCGGCAGCCAGCAGCGCATCGCGCCCGGCTTCGGCATGCCGGTGCATCAACTGCAGGTCGGCGCCCTGCAACGGCACCGGGCTGAGCAGGATGCGATCCGGCAGCACCAGCTTGCCAATGCCATGCAGCAGCGCCGAGCGGCCCAGCTGGGACAGCCGATCAGCGTTCAACTCATCGGCCAGGGCCGGCTGCTGGTAGGCCAGGGCTGCAGCCAGGGTGGTCATGTAGGGTTCGATGCGCGACAGGTGCTTGCCGCAGGGGTTGTCACGCATGGCGGCGAGACTGGCCATGGCCTCGATGGTGACCTCTTGCAGGCGCTGCATGTCGCGGGTGCGCCGGCGTACTTCCAGCTCCAGGTACTCGCTCTTGTCGCGCAGGAAATCTGCGCTGGCCTTGAGCTGCAGTTGCGCCTGCACACGGGCGAGGACGATCGGCGGGCTGATTGGCTTGGTGATGTAGTCCACCGCGCCCAGGTTAAAACCATGCTGCTCGTCAGCCACTGAGGTTTTGGCGGTCAGGAACATCACCGGGATATCCGCCGTGGCCGGGTTGACCTTGAGCAGGCGGCAGACTTCGTAGCCATCCATCTCCGGCATCATGATGTCGAGCAGGATCAGGTCCGGCTGCTGGCTGCCGGCCGCGATGCGCAGCGCCTTGACCCCGCTGCTGGCAACCTTGACCCGGTAGCTGTCCATCAGAAGCTCGCTCATCAGTTCCAGGTTCTCCGGCGTGTCGTCCACCACCAGTACCAGCGGCTGATCCGACCGATCGAGTATTTCGTCCATTACCCACCCCATTCAAAGCGTCAGTTGTCGCTGAGTCGCCGCTACCTGCAGCAGTTCCAGCGCACGTTCGAAGTCAAAACCACGTACCGCTGCCGCCAGCATCGCATAGTCATCAGTAAAGGCGCTGCGCAGCAGTTCAGCCTGCTCGTCAAAGACTTTTCCGGCACGCGGATTGTCCTCGGCGAACAGTTGCTGCAACTGCCGGCACAGCTGCTGCAGCTGCTGTTCATCCACCGCCGAGACGAGCTCCGCAGCGGCCGCCGGAAATTGCGCGCGAATAGCGCCAACCAGGCTGGCGAGGCTATGTTCCAGCTCCGCGAGTAGCGTACCGAGTTCCTCATGGCGAGCATCCTTGATCGCACTTTCCAGGGTCGCTGCCTGGGCCGCCAGGTCCAGTGCGCCGAGGTTACCGGCCAGCCCCCTGAGGCTGTGGATCAGGCGTTCGGCGCTGTCGCTCTCCCCCGCCACCAGCGCGCTGCGCAACTGCCCGGGGAAATCCGCCTGGCTGGCAGCGAACTTGCTCAGCAGGCGCTGGTACAGCTCCGGTTTGCCCAGCACCCGGCGCAGGCCGCTGGCCATATCCACCCCCGGCAAGTGCCAGGCGGGGGCGGATTCCGTTGCCGGCATGCCCTCCTGCGGTAACGGTTCATCACGCACCTGCAGCCAGCGCCCGAGGGTGCTCCACAACGCGCTGGGGTCGATGGGTTTGCCCAGGTGGTCATTCATCCCCGCCGCCAGGCAGCGGTCGCGGTCAGCGGGCATGGCATTGGCGGTCATGGCGATGATGGGGAGCGTGGCGAAGCGCTCCTCGCGACGCAGCGTCTCGGTGGTGGCGATGCCATCCAGCACCGGCATCTGCATGTCCATCAGTACCAAGGCGTAGTAGCCGTCGACGCTGCCGCGCAGCATGTCGAGGGCGATGCCGCCGTGTTCGGCCTGGTCGATCAGCAGGCCGCTTTCCTGCAGCAGGCCGCAGGCCACTTCCCGGTTCAGTTCGTTGTCTTCCACCAGCAGCACGCGCTGGCCGGTGAGGTTCGGCACCTGCTCGCCCACCAGCAGGCGCCCGTAATCCCGGGCACTGCCGACGCCACCCAGGCTGCGAATGACCGCATCGAACAGCAGGGAAGGATTGAGCGGCTTGAGCAGCACATCCTCGATGCCGATCTTCTGTGCCCCCACCATCACGTCCTCGCGGCCATAGGCGGTGACCATCAGCAAGTGCGGTGCCGGCTCCAGGCCCAGTTCCAGCACCCGCCGGGCGACTTCCAGGCCATCCATGCCCGGCATCTGCCAGTCGAGCAATAGCAGTTCGAAGGGCTGGCGCTGCTGCGCCGCCAGTTGCACCCGTTGCAGGGCAGCCTTGCCCGAGTCCACCGCCTCGCTGCGAAAACTCATGCCCGTCAGCAGGTCGTTCAGCACCTGCCGCGCGCTGTCGTTGTCGTCCACCACCAGCACCCGGCGCCCGCGCAGATCGGCCTGGGGCAATAACACCTGGGTCTGCTGCCGGGCGATACCCAGCGGTACGCGGCACCAGAACAGGCTGCCATGCCCAACCTGACTGTCCACCCCGACCTGCCCGCCCATGGCCTCGGCCAGGCTCTTGCAGATGGCCAGGCCAAGGCCGGTGCCGCCGTACTTGCGGGTGGTGGAGTTATCCGCCTGCTGGAACGACTCGAACAACCGGCCCATCTGCTCGCTCGTCATGCCGATCCCGGTGTCGCGCACACCGACGTACAGCTGCAATTCGTCGCTGCTGCGCTGCTCGGCGCGCAGGATCACCTCGACCTCGCCGCGCTCGGTGAACTTGACCGCGTTGTTGGCGTAATTGATCAGGATCTGCCCCAGACGCAGCGGATCGCCCACCAGGGTCTGCGGCAACTCGGGGTCAAGGTTGAACACAAGCTCCAGGCCCTTGCTCGACACCTTGTCACCGATCAGGTTGGCGAGGTTCTCCAGCACCTGTTGCAGGTCGAAGTCGATGTGCTCGATGGTCAGCTTGCCGGCCTCGATCTTGGAGAAGTCGAGGATGTCGTTGATGATCCCCAGCAAGTGCTGGCCGGCCTGCTGGATCTTGTTCAGGTAGTCGCGCTGGCGCGGATTGAGCTCGGTCTTCAGGGCCAGGTGCGACATGCCGATGATGGCATTCATCGGCGTGCGGATCTCATGGCTCATGTTGGCGAGGAAGTCCGACTTGAGCTGCGCCGCCTCCTCGGCCAGTTCCGCGGCGCGGGCCTGGGCTTCCTCCACCTGCTTGCGCTGGGTGATGTCGCGGCTGACCCCGACCAGGCCGAGCAGCTGGCCCTGGTCGTCGTGGAAGGTGGTGCGCAGGGTGTCGAACACCACGCGCCGGCCATCCGGGTAGATGGAAAATCCTTCGCTCTCGTAGGGCCCGCTCCAGGTCAACGCCGTGCGGTCGTGTTCGGCGCGGCTCGCCACCCACTCGGGATGCAGGAACTGCGCATCGCGCAGGCCGACGACCTCCTCCCGGCTCTTGCCGAACAGCTCGGCGCAGGCCTGGTTGATGCCGACGTAACGGCCTTCGCCATCCTTGAACCAGATCGGGTCGGGAATCGCGTTGATCAGCGCCACCAGCGTGCTGCGCTGGCGCTGCGCCTCGGCCTCGGCGCGCTGGCGCTCGGCGATCTGCACCGCCAGGCGCCGGTTCCACCAGAGCACGAACACCACCAGCCCCAGCAGACCGAGCAGATAGGGCCAGCCGACCTGCAACAGGCGCCGCCAGTTGAACGCGGTGAGCGGCGGTAGCCAGCGCTCCTTGATCGCCTCCTGTTCGGCGCTGCTGATATCCGCCAGCGCCTTGTCCAACAGGTGATGCAATTGCGGCAGGTCGCGGCGCACGGCAAAGCGGAATTCGCTGCTGGACAGCCCGCTCTCGCCGCGCACCTCCAGGTTGGTCAGGTTGAGCGCGCGAATCTGGTAACTGGCCACGATCATGTCGCCGACATAGGCATCCGCACGCCCGGACGACACCGCCCGCAGCGCCGCAGCGGTATCGTTCACCTCCAGCAACTGCACGCCTGGCACTGCATCGCGCAGGGCCTGGACCAGCACATAGCCCTTCTCGATCGCCACCTGCTTCCCGCCAAGGCCCTGCAAGCGCTGCACGTCGGTATCGCTGCGGGTGAAGATCAGGCTGCTGCTGGTCAGGTACGGTTCACTGAATGCCATATAGCGTTCGCGCTCGGCGGTCCTGGCGACCGAGGGCAGCACATCCACCTGCGCGCTTTTCAGCGCTTTGAGGGCGGCGTCCCAGTTGTCCACCAGCACCGGCTCGAAACGCAGGCCCAAACGCTGGCCCAGCAATTCCAGGTAATCGCCACTGAGCCCGCGATGGCGCCCCTGCTCATCGATCACGTCGAATGGCGGCCAGCCTGCCCGTTCAATGCCCACCCGCACCACTGGATGCGCCTTGATCCACAGTTGCTCTTCCTCGCTCAGGCGCACTGCAGCCGACACCGCGAGAGGCAACAGGCAGAGCAGCAAGCAACAGATGCGCAGCATGACGAGATCCTTGGCGACTACGAGGGCGCTTTGAGCTTAGCCAAGCCGTTTGAAAGTCATATGTGGATTGGCAGCCCCTGGGCACTGGTCGACAATCCCCCCATGCTGATTGAGGACACCCTCATGCTCGACCACGATCTTTGCTGGCAAGCCGTCTGCGCCCGTGACGCCACGCGTGATGGCCAGTTCGTCTTCGCCGTGCGCAGTACCGGCATTTTCTGTCGCCCCAGTTGCCCGGCGCGCCGGCCGAAGCGTGAAAACGTCAGTTTCCACGGCGACGCGGCCGGCGCCGTGGCAGCCGGCTTTCGCCCCTGCAAGCGCTGCTCGCCACAAGGCCAGAGCCCAGCCGAACAGCTCGACGAGCTGGTCATCGCCGCGTGCCAGTTGCTGGCGCGCAGCGAGCAGCCGCTGACCCTCGAACAACTGGCCGCCCGCATCGGCCTGTCCGCCTCGCACCTGAGTCGCGCATTCAAGGCGCGCACCGGGCTGACACCGCGGGCCTGGAGCGAAGCGCAGCGGCGCCAGCGCCTGGATGCCGTGCTCCCCCAGGCCGATTCGGTGCTGCAGGCCGCGCTGGACGCCGGCTACTCCGGCACCCGCGCGCTGTATACGCAAACCGCTGCACTGAGCCCGGCACAGCGCCGTCACAAGGGCGCCGGCGAAGCGCTGCGCTATGCCATCGCCCCCTGCCCGCTGGGCCTGCTGCTGCTCGCCGCCAGCACCAAGGGCGCCTGTGCGCTGCTCTTCGGCGACGACGAAAACAGCCTGGAAGAGGAGCTGCGCGAACGCTTCGCCGCTGCCGACCTGCAACGTGACCAAGCCGGCCTGCAGGCCTGGCTGGAACAAGTGCTGGCGCAGATCGACGAGCCGAGTCGCGCCGCGCATCTGCCGCTGGACATGCGCGGCACGGTCTTCCAGCAACAGGTGTGGCAGGCCCTGCGCGGCATTCCGGCCGGGCAGACGCGGCGTTATGGCGAACTGGCCGAACAGCTCGGTAGCCACGCCCGCGCCGTAGCCCGCGCCTGCGCCAGCAACCCGCTGGGCCTGCTGGTGCCTTGCCACCGGGTGATCGGTGCCAGCGGCAGCCTCACCGGCTATCGCTGGGGCGTGCCACGCAAGGCCGCACTGCTCAAGAAAGAAGGCATCGGCCCAGCCGAATAGCCGGTTTCCAGCTTGCGATACGCGCCCTTCAAGCCGAAGCTATGCGGCTTGAAGGAGCCTCACTGATGAACCTCGCCGAACTGACCCAACGCCTGCACGCGATCCGTGATCGCAACGACTGGCGCCCGTTCCACAGCCCGAAGAACCTGGCCATGGCCGCCAGTGTGGAAATGGCCGAGCTGGTGGAAATCTTCCAGTGGCTCAGCGAAGACCAGTCCCGCCAACTGCCCGCTGCAACCCTGGAGCACGCCGGCCAGGAAGTCGGCGACATCGTCCTCTACCTGTTGCTGCTGTGCGCCGAACTGGGCATCGACATGGAACAGGCCGTGCGCGCCAAACTGGCCGACAGCGAAAGGCGTTTCCAGCCATGAGCGACCGTCACTTCGATGAACTGGCCACCCGCTTCGCCGAGAAGATCTACGGCGGCGCCAAGGGTGCGATCCGCCTGGCTGTGCTCCAGGCCGACCTCAAGGAAGCCCTGCCGGAACGCCCGCTGCGCGTACTGGATATCGGCGCTGGGCTCGGTCACATGTCGCTGTGGCTGGCCCAGCGCGGCCACGACGTGACCCTGGCCGAGCCGGCCGCGCCGATGCTCGAAGGCGCCCGTCAGCGCTTCGCCGAAGCAGGCGCCAGCGCCACCTTTATCCAGGCGCCCTGGCAGGAACTGCTGGGCCAGCTGCACCAACCCTATGACCTGGTGCTGTGCCATGCGGTGCTGGAGTGGCTGGCCGAACCGCATGCCATCCTGCCGGTACTGCACCAGCTCACCGCACCTGGCGGCTGGCTGTCACTGGCGTTCTACAACAAGGACGCACTGGTCTACCGCAACCTCCTCAAGGGCCATTTCCGCAAGCTGCGCAAGGAACGCTTCGCCGGCGAAAAGCAGAGCCTGACCCCGCAGCGCCCGCTCGACCCGCGTGAGCTGGCAGCGCAACTTGAAGGCCACTGGCAGGTCGAAACCCAGAGCGGCGTACGGGTATTCCACGACTACATGCCGGTGGAATTCCAGGCCAAGGCGGAACTCTCCGACCTGCTGGAAATGGAACTGGCCCACCGCCGCCATCCGGCCTTCGCCGGACTCGGCCGTTACCTGCACTGGGTCTGCCGACCGCACTGACCCCAGGGTGGATGCAACCGGCGCATGCATGCCCCGCACGTTGCGCCCCCCCGACGACAACCATGACCGGAGCCCCCATGAAAGCGCCCTTGCTCCTGCTTCTGCTGCCACTGCTGGTCGCCTGCCAGGGTAACAATCCCTATGTCGCCGACTCGCGTCCACTGCCGCCGGCCCCGCTCAATGCCGCCAACCATTTCGACCGCAGCGCCTACCCGGCCGCACCGCGCGACTACGGGCTCTATCGCAACTGGAGCTGGCGCGATGGCCAGTTGCCGACTGGCAACGCCTGGGCCGACAGCGCCGTGCTGGCGGAAGCGATCGGCAACGGCCTCGACCAGCGCGGCCTGCGCCCGGCCCAGCAAGCGGCAGCCGACCTGCAGGTCAGCGCCGAGCTGAGCCTGGAGCGCCGCCAGGTTCAAGTGCGCGACGACTACGGCAGCTACTACGGCAGTGGCCCCTATGGCGACCGCTATGGCATGTACGGTAGCGTGCCGCTGGTGCGCAGCTATGAAGTGGAAGTGGCCGTGGTGCGTATCGACCTGTTCGACGGGCGCAGCGGTGAGCCCGTATGGAGCGGCAGCGCCGAAGCGCAGCAGGATGGCAAGCAATCCGAGCGCACCAGCGCATTGCGCAAAGCCATCGCCGAGGCCCTCGGGCAGTATCCACCGGAATGAAAACAGCGCTTGCCGGATCTACCGGCATACGCTTGCATAGAGGCTCTGCCATGGAGGTTTCATCATGTTCCGCCGCCTGCTGTTAGTACCGGCCCTGCTGTTGCTCGGCGCCTGCCAAACTAATCAAGTTGACCGTGATTTCGACGCCAGCCGCGACTTCGCCGGCTACCGCAACTGGAGCTGGCAGGAGCCGGCCCTGCAGTACCGCCCCGACGATCCGCGGATCAAGAGTGATCTGACCGAACAGCGCCTGCGCGAAGCCGTCAGCCAGCAACTCGACCAGCGCGGCCTGCGCCCCGCCCAACCCGGCAGCGCCGCCGACCTCAAGGTACAAACCTGGCTGATCGTCGACCAGCGCCAGGACCAGGTCAGCACCAACTACGGCGGCGGTTACTGGGGCGGCGCGTGGGGTGGCTACTGGGGTGGTCCACCAATCACCGAAACGCGCACCGTCGACTACAAGGTCGCCACCATCCAGATCGACCTGCTCGACGTCAAGGACGGCAAGCTGGTCTGGCGCGGCAGTGCCGAGCAGCTGATACGCCAGTCGCCAGGCAACCCGAGCGAACGTGAAGCGGCGATCCGCGCCACGGTGACCAAGATACTGAGCCAGTATCCGCCGCAATGACCGACCAGCTGCTTAGCCATCGCCCCGCCGCAGAGGCGGATCTGCCCGCGGTAGTGAGCTTTGTGCGCAACGCCGATGAGCTGTTCTTCGCCTTCCCTCGCGGCCACTGGCCGCTGAGCCACGAGCAACTGCTCGGTACCTTTCACGAGCGCCAGGGCAATACCCTGGCCTTGCTGGACGGTCGCGCCGCCGGCTTTGCCAATTTCTACCAGAACCAGGCCGGCGACTTCTGCGCCCTGGGCAACCTGATGATCGCGCCCTGGGCTCGCGGCGCCGGTGTGGCGCAGTACCTGATCGGCGTGATGGAGCGCCTTGCCGAGCGCGACTTCCAGGCCCGCGAACTGCGTGCATCCTGCTTCAACCACAACACGGCCGGGCTGCTCCTGTATGCCCACCTGGGCTACCAGCTGTGCGGCGTGGTCGAGCGCCAGGACAACCACAGGCAACGCGTGGCGCTGCTGCAGTTCAGCAAAAACCTTAAAAGCTGACCAGACGGACAAGTCGGCGCATACTGTCGCCCCTTTTTCGTCCGGAGACAGCCATGCCCAACTGGTGGCTCCTCGCCCTGCCCCTGATCGCCGGCACCTTCATGCCGTTGCAGGCAGGCATCAACGGCCAACTGGCCAAACACCTGTCCAGCGTTCTGGCCGCCGCCCTGGTGTCCTTTCTGGTCGGCGGCTGTGCGCTGCTGATCGTGGTCGCCAGCCAGCGTGACCTGCCCAGCCTGGATCTGCTCAAGAGCCTCAGCTGGTGGCACTGGAGTGGCGGCCTGCTGGGCGCGTTCTTCATCGCCACCGCCGCCTACTCGGGGCCGCGCATCGGCGCCCTGTTGTTCATGGTGCTGGTGCTGGCCGGCCAGCTAGGCATGGCCCTGCTGCTGGATCACAAGGGCTGGGCGGGCTTTCGCGAAGCACCGATCACGGCCGGCAAGGCCGCCGGGATGGCGCTGATCATCGGCGGACTGTGGTTGATTCGGCGCGGCTGAGCAGTGATGGCAATTAGATGGCACTCCGAGCTATGCTGAGATCGGCCGTTTTTGTGATCACAGCACATGTCCAATTCCGTGATACCCCGTCAGCCGCACACTTTTGCCCTCTGGCGCGAAGCCCAGGACACCCGTGTACGCACCCGCCTGGGTGGCATCTATTACCTGCTGGCCTGGTTGCTGAGCTGGCTGTTCAGCGCCGCACCCACCAGCATGTTGCTCAGCGGCCTGCTCGGCACCGCCCTGTTCGCCTTGCTGCTGGCCCTGCGCTGGCTGCATCGGCTGCCCGCACAGGAAAGTGACAGCAGCCTGCGCCACTGGATCGACCGCCACTGGAGCCTGATCCTGGTCACGTCGCTGGCCTGGGGCCTGGCCCATGCCTGGACGCTCTACAGCCCGCAGTTCGAACCTTCGCGCCTGATCGCCACCCTCAGCACCGTGGCCTTCAGCACTGCCATGGCCTTCAACTTCTCGATGCGCAAGGGCCGCTGCATCCTCGCCATCCTGCTGCTCTACCTGCCGGGCCTGGCCGCTCTCGGCCTGCACTGGGAGACGCAACAGGCGCTGCTGATCACCCTGGCGTTCTACCTCAGCTACCTGCTGCTGGCGCTCAGCCGCAGCCACCGCGAATACCTGGCGACCCTGACTCTGGAACAGCAGCTGCTCGACCAGCGCGAACGCTTCGACCAGCTCAGCCGCACCGACAGCCTGACCCAACTGGGCAACCGCCTGCAGTTCAACAACCAGTTCCCGGCCATGGTCGCCAGCGCCCAGCGCCTGGGCAGCCCGCTGTCGCTGGTACTGCTGGACATCGACTTCTTCAAGCGGATCAACGACGAGTTCGGCCACGCCCTCGGCGACGCCTGCCTGGCGGCATTTGCCGAACGCATGCGCGGCACCTTCCGCCGCGACAGCGATGCCCTGCTGCGCCTGGGCGGCGAGGAGTTCGGCGTGTTGATGATCGACACCACGCTGGAGCAGGCCCGCGAGCGCGCGGAGCAGTTCCGCCTGGAGCTCGCCACCCACGGCCTGGAGGTACAGGGCCAGCACCAGCCGCTGACCGCCAGCCTGGGCGTGGGCTGCTTCGACAGCGCCAACGATGCCAGCGCCGCGGCCTTCTTCAAGCGCGTCGACGATGCGCTGTACCGCGCCAAGGCCAACGGCCGCGACTGCCTGGTACTGGCCGACCGCGACTGAGCGGCGGTGACCGATACGGGTTAGAGGCGGAACCGCCCCATCTGCGCCGCCAGGTCTTCGGCCAGGCCAAGCAACACGCGGCAGTTCTCGCGGCACTCGGTGACTTCACCGGCCGTGGAGTGCGCCAGGTCGGCGATGCCCTGCACGTTGCGGTTGATCTCCTCGGTCACCGAACTCTGCTCCTCGGTGGCGGTGGCCACCTGGTGGTTCATGTCGCTGAGGCGGTCCACCTGATCGGCAATCGACTCCAGCGAACGACCGGTACTCTGGCTGGCCTCGACCCCGGTGCCAGTGGCCTGCTGGCCGGCCTGCATGGAGCTGACCGCCGCCTCGGCGCCCTGCTTGAGGCGCAGGATCATCTGCTGGATCTCGTCGGTGGAGGCCTGTGTACGGCTGGCCAGGGTGCGCACCTCATCGGCCACCACGGCAAACCCGCGGCCCTGTTCGCCGGCCCGCGCGGCCTCGATGGCCGCGTTGAGCGCCAGCAGGTTGGTCTGCTCGGCGATGCTGCGGATCACCGTCAACACCTGGTCAATGGACGCCACCTGGGCTGCCAGATCGCCCACCGCCTGCGCCGCCGTGCCGATTTCGCCGGACATGCGCTGGATATGCACAATCGAGCCGCCCACTTCGCGCCGCGCCGTATCCGCCTCGTCGCGCGCCGACTGCGAGACTTCTGCTGCATTGCCGGCGTTGCGCGCGATCTCCTGCACGGTCAGGCCCATCTCATGCACGGCGGTGGCGACCAGGTCGGTCATGTCCTGCTGCTGGCTGGAACGCGTGGCCGTGTTGTCGACCACCTTCGCCACCAGGGCCACCGAACCGCGCAGGCGTTCGCTAGTGGCCAGCACCTCGCCGATCAGTTGGCGCTGGCCTTCGAGGAAGCGGTTGAAGCCACGGGCCAGATCGCCCAATTCGTCAGCACGGGACTCGTCCAGACGCCGGGTCAGGTCGCCGCCACCGCCACCAATTTCCACCAGCGCACCGGTCACCCGGCGGATTGGCCGGACCAGGCCACGCGCCAGCAACACCACCAGCCCCAGGCACAACAGCGCCACCGCCGCACCGATCAACGCGGTGATCAACAGCGCCTGGCGCGCCTCGCCATAGACTTGCTCTTCCGGCAGCTCGGCCACCAGTTGCCAGTCCAGCGACTGCAGCGGCAGCGACATGGCCAGGTAGGCCTCGCCGTCGCGCTCGAAACGCAGGGCCTTGCCGGTCTGGGTCTCCAGCTCGCGGGCCACGTCGGCACCGACCAGCTCGCCCAGGCTGCGCTTGTCGCTGATCTGCGCATCCGGGTGCACCTTGACCTTGCCCGCGCCATCCACCAGGTAGACCTTGCCCGCCTCGCCGAGGTGGAAGCCGCGCACCAGGTCGGACATCGCACTCAGGCTCAGGCCCAGGCCGCCAACACCCAGGGTGCGGCCGCCCACTTCGATGCGCTGGTTGATGAACAAGGTCGGCACCGCCGTGGTCTTGTCGATGTCGACATCCAGCGAGCGCGCCTTGCCGCTGTCGACGAAATCGTAGAACCAGGCGTTTTCCGGTGACCGGCTGAGGGTACGATCCAGGCCGTCGCCGGTGTAGTAGTGGCCGGAGTCCACGGCCACCATGAAGGTGGTCAGGGCCTTATTGGCGATCTGCTCCTGCTTCAGGTAGCGCACCATGGCCGCCTGCTGTGACGGGTCTTCGCCGGCGGCCAGCCAATCACTGACCAGGCTGTTGCCGGCAATGCCACGCGCGGTGGTCAGCGGCTCGCTGAGTACCCGCTCAAGGTCGTTGCGCACAGCTTCCACCCGCGCTGGCAATTCGCCGTTGACCAGGTACTGCTCGACTTGCCGATTGGCCACGCCGGAGTAGACCAGGATGACGATCAGCACACTGATCGTCAGCGCCGCGCCCATGCTGAGGATCAACTGCCACTGGATGCTGCGTCGCCAGAAACCCATCTCGTACTCCTCGACCGCTATCACGGGTGCCGGCCACTCACAGCCTGCGTTTGTTGCTGTATCGACCAGAGGCTGGCCTGGCTTGAGGCGACTGGCCATCATGCGCCGCCGCTTTCTGCACGATAGCTCAGCAAGTGCCATGCGACGGCCCACCAACGGCCAAGCCTATAATCGCCGCTTTCCCGGAGCCCTCATGTCGACACTGCGCGCCGCCTGGCAACACCGTGCAACCCACCGCAAGGTCTGGGCCCTGGCGCTGCCGATGATTCTCTCCAACCTCTCGGTGCCGCTG
>JBBNAI010000043.1:0-1636 GCA_037994305.1 Pseudomonas sp.
ACCACGCGCAGGGTGCCCGGCACCAGCTCGTCCGGGTGCGAGCGCTTGCTGCCGTGGGCGGCCATGTAGTCCATTTCGCCCTGGTAGCCAGCGTCCAGCCAGCGCTGCAGGTGCTGCTCATGCTCGCCCAGTTGCACGTCGGCGATGCCGACCTGCTGAAAGCCCAGCTCGCGTCCCCAGTCCTTGATGGACTGCGCGAGTTCGGCGAGATCGAGAGCGTTGCTGGGCATGGCAGGGGGAAACCGCAGGCGAGGTAGGTATAATTCTGCCAGACCCAGCCCGAATCGCCGAACCATGCCTGCAATCCACGACGATCTGCCCCTGCCTTTGTACACCGCCGCCCAGGTTCGTGAGCTGGATGCGCACCTGATTGCCGCCGGTACGCCTGGCTTCGAACTGATGCAGCGTGCCGCCCACGCCGCCTGGCGTGCCCTGCGCCGGCGCTGGCCGGATGCCGGGGCGATCAGTGTGCTGGCCGGTGCGGGCAATAATGCCGGTGATGGTTATCTGATCGCCGCCCTGGCGCACAAATCCGGCTGGTCCGTACAGGTGCTGACCGTTGCCGAGCCGGGGCGGCTGGCCGGCGATGCGGCGCTGGCCTGCGCCGAGGCGCGGGCGGCCGGGGTGTCGATCAGCGTTCTGGATGACTCCAGCGAGTTGCGCGGGGTGCTGGTCGATGCGCTGCTCGGTACCGGCTTCCACGGCGCATTGCGCGCGCCTTATGCGGCAGCCATCGAGCGCATCAACGCCTCTGGCTTGCCGGTGCTGGCGGTGGATATTCCCTCCGGGCTGAATGCCGACACTGGCCGGGTCGATGAAAGTGCCGTGTGCGCTGATCTGACCGTGAGCTTTATCGGCCTCAAGCTCGGCCTGTTCACGGGCGATGCGCCGGATTGGGTCGGCGAACTGGTATTTGATGACTTGCAGGCCGCGCCGCAACTGGTGGCGCAGCAGCCCCATGCGGCGTTGCGTCTGGCGGGTGCAACGCTGCCGCAGCTGGCGCCGCGCTCGCGTACGGCGCACAAGGGTCTGTTCGGGCATGTGCTGGTCATCGGTGGCGATCGCGGCTTTGGCGGTGCGGCGCTGCTGGCGGCGCACAGTGCCTTGCGCAGTGGCGCCGGCCTGGTCTCGCTGGCAACCCGCGGTGAGCACCTTGCCGCGTCCCTGGCGCGTTGTCCGGAAGTCATGTGCGCGGCCACCGACTCCACCTATCAGCTGCCGAGCCTGTGCGAGCAGGCCGATGTGCTGGTTGTAGGGCCGGGGCTGGGTCAGCAGGCCTGGGGGCGCAGCCTGCTCAGCGCTGCCGCGGCCAGCCCGCGGCCGCAAGTGTGGGACGCCGATGCGCTCAATCTGCTGGCGGCGGGGGCGGTCCAGTTGCCGGCCGACAGCGTACTGACCCCACACCCTGGCGAGGCAGCGCGGCTGCTTGGTTGCAGCAATGCGGTAGTCCAGGCGGATCGCCCGGCGGCTGCGCGGACGTTGGCTGAGCGCTACCAGGCCGTGGTGGTGCTCAAGGGGGCTGGCAGCCTGGTTGCCGCGCCGGATGGCCGGCTATTGCTGTGTGATCGCGGGCATCCGGCCATGGCCGGCGCTGGTCTCGGTGATGTACTGGCGGGTTTGATCGGTGCCTTGCGTG
>JBBNAI010000044.1:0-1701 GCA_037994305.1 Pseudomonas sp.
CCGTTCGACCTGGAGCTGGTGCCCGGGCATATCACCCCGGCCTGGGGCTACGGTGGCCAGGCGCCGGGCGTGGAGCTGCGCTGCCGCCAGGGCGAGCGCCTGCGGGTGCGCTTCATCAACAAGCTGGAGCAGCCGACCACCATCCACTGGCATGGTATCCGCCTGCCGCTGGAGATGGACGGCGTGCCCTATGTCTCGCAGTTGCCGGTGTTGCCGGGCGAGTACTTCGATTACAACTTCATCACGCCCGACGCCGGCAGCTACTGGTATCACCCGCATACCACCAGCTCCGAGCAGCTCGGCCGGGGCCTGGTCGGTCCGCTGATCATCGAGGAGCGCGAGCCGACCGGCTTCCGCCACGAGCGCACGCTGTCGCTGAAGACCTGGCATGTGGACGAGGAGGGGGCCTTCACCGCCTTCAGTGTGCCGCGCGAAGCTGCCCGTGAAGGCACACGCGGCCGGCTGACCACGATCAACGCAGTGCCCAACCCGACCCTGGAGCTGCCGGCCGGCCAGGTCGTGCGTCTGCGCCTGCTCAACCTCGACAACACCGTGACCTATCGCCTCAACCTGCCGGGCGGCGAGGCGCGTATCTATGCGCTGGACGGCAACCCGGTCGAGCCACGTCCGCTGGGCAAGGACTACTGGCTGGGGCCGGGCATGCGTATTGATCTGGCGCTCAAGGTGCCGGCGGCAGGCGTCGAGTTGTCCCTGCGCAACGGCCCGCTGCGTCTGGCTACCCTCAAGGGGGTAGCCAGCAGCGAGGCACCAGGCGAGTGGCCAGCGGCATTGCCCGCCAATCCGGTGGCCGAGCCGGATCTGGCCCAGGCCGAGACCTTGCGCTTCAACTTCGAGTGGACCGCCGCCCTGGCGCCGGAAAGCGCACAGGGTGGGCGTGCCAAGTACTGGCAGATCAACGGTCAGGCCTGGGATATCAACGACAAGACTTGTGCCGACCGACCCATCGCCAACCTGAAGTTGGGCAATCACTACATCTTCGTGCTGCGCAACATGGCCCAGTACCAACACCCCATTCACTTGCATGGCCTGAGCTTCAAGGTGCTGGATTCGGATCGCAAGTCGATCATCCCGTACTTCACCGACACCTACCTGCTGGGCAAGAACGAGACCGCGCGCATCGCCTTCGTCGCGGATAACCCAGGCGTGTGGATGTTCCACTGCCATGTCATCGACCACATGGAAACCGGCCTGATGGCCGCGATTTCGGTGGCCTGATGCGCCAGCCAAAGTTCATCGACCGCAGCCAGGATGAGCGCTTCATGCGCGAGGCCCTGGCGTTGGCCGGGCAAGGCGCGGCGTTGGGTGAGGTGCCGGTGGGTGCGTTGCTGGTGCAGGATGGCGAGGTCATCGGGCGTGGCTTCAATTGCCCGATCACCACCCACGACCCCAGCGCCCATGCCGAGATGGTCGCCATCCGTGCCGCCGCCAGCGCGTTGCAGAACTACCGCCTGCCCGGCAGCACCCTGTACGTGACGCTGGAGCCGTGCAGCATGTGCGCCGGTTTGATCGTGCATTCGCGCATCGCCCGCGTGGTGTTCGGCACCACCGAGCCGAAGGCCGGAGTGGCGATCAGTCGCGGCGAATTCTTCAGTCAGGCGTTTCTCAATCATCGGGTGTTGATCGAGGGCGGGCTGCTGGCGCAGGAGTGCAGCGAGATGCTCAGTGCCTTCTTCAAGGCGC
>JBBNAI010000045.1:0-6140 GCA_037994305.1 Pseudomonas sp.
ATTGAAATTTTTAACAAAAAAGGTGTTGCATCATGTCGGTACCCCCGCGTGCCGTTCAGCTCAACGAAGCGAACGCGTTCCTTAAGGAACATCCTGAGGTCCTGTTCGTCGACCTTCTTATTGCAGATATGAACGGTGTGGTGCGTGGCAAGCGCATCGACCGCAACAGCCTGCATAAAGTGTACGAAAAGGGCATCAACCTGCCCGCTTCTCTATTTGCCCTCGACATCAACGGTTCCACTGTCGAAAGCTCCGGCCTTGGCCTGGACATCGGCGACGCTGACCGCATCTGTTTCCCGATTCCCAATACCCTGTGCAACGAGCCCTGGCAGAAGCGCCCTACCGCGCAGTTGCTGATGACCATGCACGAACTCGATGGCCGCCCGTTCTTCGCCGACCCGCGTGAAGTACTGCGCCAGGTAGTGGCCAAGTTCGACGAGATGAACCTGACCATCTGCGCCGCCTTCGAGCTGGAGTTCTACCTGATCGACCAGGAGAACGTGAACGGCCGTCCGCAGCCACCGCGCTCGCCACTGTCCGGTAAACGCCCGATTTCTACCCAGGTGTACCTGATCGACGACCTCGACGAATACGTCGACTGCCTGCAGGACATGCTGGAAGCGGCCAAGGAACAAGACATCCCGGCCGATGCCATCGTCAAGGAAAGCGCCCCGGCGCAGTTCGAAGTCAACCTGCACCACACCAACGACGCGATCAAGGCCTGCGACTACGCCCTGCTGCTCAAGCGCCTGATCAAGAACATCGCCTACGACCATGAGATGGACACCACCTTCATGGCCAAGCCCTACCCGGGCCAGGCAGGTAACGGTCTGCACGTGCACATTTCGCTGCTCGACAAGACCACCGGCAAGAACATCTTCACCACCGACGACCCGCTGCAGAGTGATCTGCTGCGTCACGCCATCGGCGGTGTCCTGGAGACCATGCCCGCATCGATGGCTTTCCTCTGCCCTAACGTCAACTCGTACCGCCGCTTCGGCGCACAGTTCTATGTGCCCAACGCGCCGAGCTGGGGTATCGACAACCGTACCGTGGCCGTACGCGTCCCCAACGGCAGCCCGGACTCGGTGCGTATCGAGCACCGCGTTGCCGGCGCCGATGCCAACCCGTACCTGATGATGTCCGCCATTCTGGCCGGCATTCACCATGGCCTGACCAACAAGGTCGAGCCGGGCGAGCCGATTGAAGGCAACTCGTACGAGCAGCTGGAACAGAGCCTGCCGAACAACCTGCGCGACGCCCTGCGCGAGCTGGACGACAGCGAAGTACTGAACAAGTACATCAGCCCCGACTACATCGACATCTTCGTCGCCTGTAAGGAAGCCGAGCTGGAAGAGTTCGAGACCACCATCTCCGACCTCGAATACAACTGGTATTTGCATACCGTTTAAGCAACACCCCGACGCCGGCTTTTCAGCCGGCGTCGTTTTATTCGCTGCCAGCGTTTCCCTCTCACTGCGCCACGCCCCGCGTGCGGGTTGGCGAAGCTTTGCCGTTGCATTGCCTACATCACACCAAGGAGGTTGTCATGTTTCGCGTTCTTGCTCCGTTACTGCTGGCACTCGCCCCTGGATTGGCGGCCGCCGCCGATACCATCCGGGTCTACAACTGGAACGACTACATCGCGCCCCAGGTGCTGGCCGACTTCACCAAGGAAACCGGCATCGAAGTCGAGTACCACACCTTCAGTACCGATGAAGAACTCAACCAGGCACTGGCCAGCGATACCTCCATCGATGTGGCCGTGCCGTCCCACGACGAGCTGCCCGACCTGATCCGTGCCGGCAAGCTGCAACCGCTGGACTTCAGTCGCCTGCCCAATCGCACGCATCTGGACAAGCAGATGCTCAACAAGCTGGCCGCAGTCGACCCGCAGAACCGCTATGCCGCGCCCTACCTGTGGGGCGCCGTGGGACTGGCGATCAATACGCCCCTGGCCGAGGCCGCTTACGGCGGACCGCTGCCGCATAGCTGGAGCCTGCTGTTCGACCCGGCGCAGAGTAGCAAGCTGGCCAGTTGCGGCATAAGCGTGCTGGATGCCCCGGACGAGCTGCTCTACAGCCTGCTCAACTACCAGGGCCGCAGCCTCAGCAACAGCTCGCCAGGCCGCATCCGCAAGGCCGGCGACATTCTCCAGGGCTTGCGCCCGAACCTGCGCTACGTCGACAGCGAGCGCTATATCGACGATCTCAACCAGGGCAAGCTGTGCGTCGCCCTGGCCTGGGTCGGCGACGCCCTGGCAGCCAACGATGCCGGCCAGGCGGTAGAGTTCGTCGTGCCCCAGGAAGGCTCTTCGCTGTTCATCGACAACCTGGTCATCCCGACCAGCGCCCGGCGTGCCGACCTGGCGCACAAGTTCATCAACTACCTGCTGCAACCGGAAGTGGCCGCCAAGATCACCACGGAAACCCTCTACCCCAGTGCCAATGCCGATGCCCGTCAGTTCCTCGACCCTGCTCTGCGCGACCACCCGGGGCTGTATCCGGATCGCGACACCAAGCGCCGCCTGTTCGCCCTGGTGCCGCTGCCGGACAAGCTGAAGGCCAGCCGCGACGAAGTCTGGGCGCATTTCCGTGACGGCAAGGAGCCGCCCGCGCAACTGGTCGAACTCAGCCAGTGAGATGACTTGCCTCCCCTGCCCGTCTGGCGTCCAATAGCGCCAGCCACGGACAGGAGACCGGCATGACGCGCACCGCCCCATCACGAAAGCCCCGCGCCAGCAGCCAGGCGCGCATCACGGTGATCCTCGATGCCGCGCGCGAACTGCTCAGCGAACAGGGTTTCAGTGGCCTGTCGATCTACAGCGTGGCCGAGCGCGCAGCCATCCCGCCATCCTCCGTCTACCACTTCTTCGCCAGCGTACCGGCCCTGCTCGAGGCGCTGACCGCCGATATCCACGCCGCCTTTCGCGCCTGCCTGCAGCAGCCGGTGGTCCATGACCGCCTGCACGACTGGCGTGACCTCGCGCGCATCATCGAAGAACGCATGCTGGCGATCTATGCCAGCGACAACGCCGCGCGCCAGCTGATCCTGGCCCAGCACGGGCTGTCGGAAGTGGTTCAGGCCGACCGCCAGCACGACCTAGAACTGGGTCGCCTGATGCAAGCCCTGTTCGACCGTCACTTCCCGTTGCCGCAGCTGCCGGAGGATGTCGATGTGTTCGCCCTGGCCATGGAGCTGGGTGACCGCGTCTACGCCCGTTCGGTGCAGCTGCATGGCGAAATCACCCCGCGCATGGCCGAGGAAGGCATGCGTGTCTTCGATGCCTACGTCGGTTTCTACCTGCCTGTCGGCTTGCCAAAGCGCCCTCAGCCGCTGAACTAATCCCAAACAGTTATCCGGATATTTATTCGATTATTATCGAATAAATTCGCTTTATTCTGAAAAACAACCTTTCAAAGCCGATTTTTATCGGATATAAATTGGACATCCGCCGCCGAACTTCCGTTCGAGCCACGGCATCGTCATGGGTCTCTGCTAGTGTCAGATGGCCCTCTCACATGCTCCTGCGAGGTGTTCCATGTCGCGTATCGTTACTATCGCCGCCACCCAGATGGCCTGTTCCTGGGACAGTGCCGCGAATATCGCCACTGCCGAGAAACTGGTGCGCGAAGCCGCTGCCAAGGGTGCGCAGATCATCCTGATCCAGGAGCTGTTCGAGACCCCGTACTTCTGCCAGAAGCCCAACCCCGACTACCTGCAACTGGCCACCCCGACCGAGGAAAATCCGGCGATTCTGCACTTCCAGAAAATCGCCAAGGAGCTGCAAGTGGTTCTGCCGATCAGCTTCTTCGAGCGAGCCGGCCGTGCGCGTTTCAACAGCATCGCGATCATCGACGCCGACGGCAAAAACCTCGGTGTGTACCGCAAGAGCCACATCCCGGACGGCCCTGGCTACCATGAGAAGTACTACTTCAACCCGGGCGACACCGGCTTCAAGGTGTGGAACACCCGCTACGCCAAGATCGGCGTGGGCATCTGCTGGGACCAGTGGTTCCCCGAGTGCGCGCGCAGCATGGCCCTGCTCGGCGCGGAAATCCTGTTCTACCCGACTGCCATCGGCACCGAGCCGCATGACCCGACCATCAGCTCGCGCGACCACTGGCAGCGTGTGCAACAAGGTCACGCTGGCGCCAACCTGATGCCGCTGGTAGCGTCCAACCGTATCGGTCGCGAAGACCAGGACGGCTACCACATCAACTTCTACGGCTCCTCGTTCATCGCCAACCAGTTCGGCGAGAAAGTCGAAGAACTGGGCGAAACCGAGGAAGGCGTGCTGGTGCACAGCTTCGACCTCGACCAGCTGGAACACATCCGTAGCGCCTGGGGCAGCTTCCGCGACCGCCGCCCGAACCTGTACAGCCCGTTGAAGACCCTCGACGGCACCCTGAAATCCTGACGCGCGCGCAGGAGCCCTCTGGCTCCTACGCAGGCAGCACATTAGATAGGTAGACCCGATGAGCACTCTCACCAGCACCCCACGCGCCGATGGCTTCCGCATGCCGGCCGAGTGGGAATCCCACAGCCAGACCTGGATGGTCTGGCCCGAACGCCCGGACAACTGGCGCCTCGCCGGCAAGCCGGCACAGGCCGTCTTCAGCGCCGTGGCTCGCGCCATCGCCGAATTCGAGCCGGTGACCATTTGCGTCTCCGCCGGCCAGTACGAGAATGCCCGCGCGCGCCTCGAGCACAGCAACATCCGCCTGGTCGAGATCAGCACCGACGACGCCTGGGTGCGTGACACCGGCCCGACCTTCGTCACCAACCATAGCGGCGACGTCCGCGGCGTGGACTGGACCTTCAACGCCTGGGGCGGCTTCGATGGCGGCCTCTACGCGCCGTGGAACCGCGACGACCAGGTAGCCAGCAAGATCCTCGAGATCGAGCGCTGCGACCGCTACCGCACCGAGGACTTCGTACTCGAAGGCGGCTCGATCCACGTCGACGGCGAAGGCACCCTGATCACCACCGAGGAATGCCTGCTCAACCGCAACCGCAACCCGCACCTGAGCCGCGAGCAGATCGAGAGCGTGCTGAACGAACACCTGGCCATCGATACGGTGATCTGGCTGCCGGACGGCCTGTTCAACGACGAGACTGACGGCCACGTCGACAACTTCTGCTGCTACGTGCGCCCCGGCGAAGTGCTGCTGGCCTGGACCGACGACGCAGGCGACCCCAACTACCCACGCTGCCAGGCCGCCATGCGCGTGCTGGAAAGCGCACGGGACGCCAAGGGCCGTCAGCTCATCGTGCACAAGATGCCGATTCCCGGCCCGATCCACGCCACCGCCGCCGAGTGCGCGGACGTCGATATGGTCGCCGGCAGCCAGGAGCGCAGCCCCGAGGTGCGACTGGCCGGCTCCTACGTCAACTTCCTGATCGTCAACGGCGGCATCGTCGCGCCAAGCTTCGACGACGCCAAGGACGAGGAAGCCCGCGCCATCCTCCAGCGCATATTCCCCGAGCACCGCGTGGTGATGGTGCCCGGCCGCGAGATTTTGCTCGGCGGCGGCAATATCCATTGCATCACCCAGCAGCAGCCGGCTCCACAGGGGCGCTGATCGCTACAACGAAAAAGCCCGCCGATTGGCGGGCTTTTTCATGCCGGCAGATAAGACGCCGCGATCAGTCCTGCATGGCCTCGGTGAACTGGCCGATGGCATCCACCACACGCTGCGCCTCGCTGCGGATTTCCTGCATCACCTCGCCGGCGCGGTTGACCAGCTCCACGCCTTGCTCAGCCTTGGTCTTGCTGCCCGCCATGCCACTGACCGCCTGCTGGGCCAGTTCATGGTTGAGGCGCACCACGTCGTTGATCTCCACCGTGGCCTGGCTGGTGCGTGCCGCCAGGTTGCGCACCTCGTCGGCGACCACGGCAAAGCCGCGCCCCTGCTCACCCGCTCGCGCCGCCTCGATGGCCGCGTTGAGAGCCAGCAGGTTGGTCTGCTCGGCGATCCCGCGAATCACCTGAACGATGCTGCTGATGCGCTCGGACTGCTCGCTGAGCGCACCGACCTTGTCGGCCACCTGGCCCAGTTCGTCGGCAATACCGCGTACCACCAGCACCGCCTCATCGACCGTGCCCGCCCCTCGGACGGCACTGGAGTCGGTTTCCC
>JBBNAI010000046.1:0-1198 GCA_037994305.1 Pseudomonas sp.
GCCAGGTTGCTGAGGGTGGCACTCACCTGGATGCCGATCAACGGCTGGCCGTCGCTGACGCTGGCGAAGGGCAGTTCCACCACCACCAACTGGTCGCCGGCGCGCATGCCGAAGGTGGCGGCATTGATGATCAGCGGGTTGCCGCTGGCGTCCACGGCGAGCGGGTGAGTGGCCTGGCCGTTGGCGTCGAAGGTGATGACATGGCTGACCAGCGTCTGCCCCAGGTAACTGGCCGAGACGAAGGTGATGCCGTCGTCGGTGGCACCGCCGGCACCATCCTTGCCGGTAGCTGGCAGGAACAGGTCGATGAAGGGGGCGAAGCCGGCCTGGCTGGAGGTGTTGTCGAAGTTCACCGTGAAGGTGAAGTTGTCGCCCAGTAGTACCTGTGCGCCGCTGGCGGACAGGCTGGTGGTGGGTGCGGCGTTGGCCAGCAGGTCGTCGTAGCCGCTCAGCGCGGCGCTGCTGAGGGCGATGCTCTTGTCGATATCGCCGCTGCGTACTTCCAGGTTCCAGTCGCCGCCGGCTACACCTGCGCCCGTGTCGTCATCCGAGGCGGCCACATCGGCGCCGGTCCAGCGTGCCAGTTCATTCACCAGGGTGCGTCCGGCCTCGCCAGCACCAACCTTGCAGCCATACAGCTGGATGTCGGCACTTTCGCTGAGGTTGTCGCGCCATTGCTGCAGGGCTTGGCCGAACTGGCCGATGTTGTCGCTACTGAGTGTGGTGCTGCCCAGGGTGAACTGGCCGGCGGAGCCGTGGGAGAGGATCTGGATCGAGTCGACCTGGCCCAGCGCCTCCAGTGCCTGCTCGATGGCGGCGATGCCGTCCTGGCCGGCCTGCACCACCAGGGGCTGGACGCCTGGCGGCAGCTGGCGGGTGAGCTGCTCGCGATTTTCCACCCGGCTGTCGATTACCAGCAGGTGGTTGGGGGCGGGTTGCGTAGGGGCTGGTGCTTCCCTGGGAGTAGAGGGATGCTCGGCAGGGTGGTCCGAGTTATCAACCGTATCATGCTGCTGATCCACGGCAACGGCTGCCGCACCATCGAACAGAATTCTCGGTTCCAGCGCCAGAGTCTGCCCCTGTGGTCGGAAGCATACGCTGGTAGTTTTTCCGGTGCCGCTCGTCATCGCCTTGGCTCCCTGAGACGAACTCGCTTTCGTGAACTATAGACAGTTATCGGTTCGGTCAAGAACCGCTC
>JBBNAI010000047.1:0-1414 GCA_037994305.1 Pseudomonas sp.
TGCCGGGGTAGCACAGCAGCACCTCGTCGACGCTGCGCGCCGCTGGGTCACCAGCAAACGCGGCGATCACATCGCTGTCGAGCAGGCGGCGCAGGCCCGGCAGAGCGGCGGCGAAATCGCGGACGATCTGCACCGCATCGCCATCGCTGGCGGCCTCGTCCTCACCGCGCTGGCGGGCGGCGTAGCGCAGCTCCAGGCGCACCTGGCCGAGCAGGCTGTTCAGTGCGCTGTCGAGGGTGTGGCCGACATAGAAGTCCTCGCTCTCCTGGCGCAGGTCGCTTGGCCCCAGGCGCATGGGGAACAGCGCGCCGCACAGGGCTTCGAGAATACTTTCCAGGGCAGCGCGCGAAGGCAGCTCGCGGCTGCCCAGTTCACGGGCGCGGCCGGTGCTGCTGCGCCACTCGGCACGGGCCGCACGCAGCTGCCCGACGATCTCGTCGAGCTGCCAGTTGACCGGCCGCGACACGGCGTCCAGCGGGGTTTGCGTGAGGCCGTCGAGATCAGCCGAAAGCTTGTTGGACATGTGGGCTCCTTGCCGGCCATGTGAAGGTGGCCTGCCCAAAACGAATCAGAGAATTAATGTGTTCAGCTCGGATCACCGTAGGAGCCCGCTTGCTGGCGATCCGTGCCCAACCCGGACACCCTGATCGCCAGCGAGCTGGTCCTAACACAAGGCCTTTCGGTCAGTCCTGCACCCAAGGTAGGCCCCACAGCCTCCACCCACCGGAATCGCCGCGTTGCTGCAGGGCATCGAGATCACCCTCGAAGCCTTCCAGCACGTTGAACACCTGGCTGAAACCCGCCGCTGCGGCTGCCGTGGCGGCCGCCGCCGAGCGCTTGCCGCTGCGGCACAAGAGCACCAGCGGCACGTCGCGGCCGGCCTTGATTTCCAGCTCGCGCAGGAAGCGCGGGTTCTTGATCATTGCCGGGCCGGTCTGCCAGGCCACGTGCAGGCTGTCTGGCACATGGCCGACGAACTTCAGTTCTTCGGCGGTGCGTACATCCACCAGTTGCACCGCGCCGGCTTGCACCAGTGCCCAGGCCTCTGGCGGGTAGAAGCTGCCGGCGTACAAGGTGCCGCCTTCACTGCCACGGGCACGCCCGCGTTCGAGAAGCTCCTCGGGAGAAACGGCGAGCACCGCGCGCAAGTCGGCGGGGCGCTGGGTACTGACAGCAGATAGCTGAGCGGGGGCAGGCATGGCTCGTCCTCTAGTTGGCTAGTCGGGGCTGGGCAAAGGGGCTGCCGCGCCGCGTTGAGAGCCACTCTATGCTTCCTGCATATTCCCAAAAAATAATTAATTCTTTTACTTACCTAACTTAAATGCATAACAGGGCTGATTGAAAGCAGCTGCTCAGACGTGTCGGTGTGACGCGGGGTTCGAGGCGTCGGTGTCGGCCCACTGGATTCCCGCCT
>JBBNAI010000048.1:0-5375 GCA_037994305.1 Pseudomonas sp.
GCTGCCGCGACGGAACGCGTCGCGCAGGGCCAGGCGCGAGATACAGCCGATACCCAGGCCAGACTCCACGGCGCGCTTGATCGCTTCGGTATGCTCCAGCTCCAGGCGGATATTCAATTGGGCCGAATGGTGACGCATGGCCTGGTCGAAGGTCAGGCGCGTGCCGGAACCTTGTTCGCGCAGGATCCACGCCTCGCGGCCAAGTTCTTCAAGGCTGGCGGTACCGCCCTGCGCCAGCGGGTGCTGCGGTGCGCAGAACACCACCAGCTCGTCTTCCACCCAGGGTTGCACCTCGATATCCGGGTGCTGGCAGTCGCCCTCGATCAGGCCCAGATCGAGTTTGTAGTGCGCCACCTGGTGCACCACATTGGCGGTGTTCTGCACATGCAGGCGCACGCGGCATTCCGGGTGGCGCTGCATGAAGCTGCCGATCAGCAGGGTCGCCAGGTAGTTGCCGACGGTCAGCGTCGCCCCCACTTCCAGGGAGCCGAAACCGCTCTTGCCGTTGAGCAGGCGCTCGATCTCGCGGGCCTGGTCGAGCAGGGCCACGGCCTGTGGCAGCAGTTGCTGGCCGAGGGCATTGAGCGACAGGCGCTTGCCGGCGCGATCAAACAACTGGCAGTTGGATTGGCGTTCCAGTTCGGTCAGCGAGGTGCTGGCTGCCGACTGCGACAAGGCCAGGGATTGTGCCGCACGGGACACGCTGCCCTGCTTGGCGACGGCGGAGAAGACTTCAAGTTGTCGCAGTGTAAATCGCATATCTATATAACCGATAAACCATATCTTGATAATTCACTTAACAGATATTGTGGCCGTCACTAGAATGGCGCGCAATGCTGCCGGCCCCCGGTAGGCAGATTCTCTGCAATGCACTTTGATGCCCCTGTTCCCGAGACTTCATTGATATGTCTCAACAGGCGCAGCCAGCTTTGCAGGCAGTCTGAACCCACACCGAGACTTTGAGGAAACAACGCATGAGCAACATGAACTCGGAACGCGTGGTCAGTGTGCACCACTGGAACGACACCCTGTTCAGCTTCAAGTGCACCCGCGACCCGGGCCTGCGCTTCGAAAACGGCCAGTTCGTGATGATCGGTCTGCAGCAGCCTAACGGCCGCCCGCTGATGCGTGCTTACTCCATCGCCAGCCCGAACTGGGAAGAGCATCTGGAGTTCTTCAGCATCAAGGTGCCGGACGGCCCGCTGACTTCCCAGCTGCAGCACCTCAAGGAAGGCGACGAGATCATCATCAGCAAGAAGCCCACCGGCACGCTGGTGCTCGATGACCTCAACCCGGGCAAGCACCTGTACCTGCTCAGCACCGGTACCGGCCTGGCGCCGTTCATGAGCGTGATCCAGGACCCGGAAACCTACGAGCGTTTCGAAAAGGTCATCCTGGTTCACGGCGTGCGCTACGTGAACGAAGTGGCGTACAAGGAGTTCATCACCGAACACCTGCCGAAGAACGAATTCTTCGGTGATGCGCTGAAAGACAAGCTGATCTACTACCCGACTGTGACCCGCGAGCCGTTCGAGAATCAGGGTCGCCTGACCGACCTGATGCGCAGTGGCAAGCTGTTCGCCGACATCGGCCTGCCGCCCATCAACCCGCAGGACGACCGCGCGATGATCTGCGGTAGCCCGAGCATGCTCGACGAAACCAGTGAAGTGCTGGACAGCTTCGGCCTGAAAATCTCGGCACGCATGCGTGAGCCGGGCGATTACCTGATCGAGCGCGCCTTCGTCGAGAAGTAAGCTGTCAGCGTGACAAAACAAACCCGCCAATTGGCGGGTTTGTTGTTTCTGTGCCTAGCCGGCAGAGCGGATCAGGCCAGCACCACTTCCAGCACGCGAACCTGCCCGGGTGTCGGGTAGTGCCAGCGGACCTGTACATCCCAGAACAGAACGCCGTAGCGCCGCTCCGGCTCCGGCACCTGATAGGCCGGGCGCGGGTCCTGGGCCAGGCACTGTTCGATCAACTCCACCAGTGGCTCGCCCAGGCGCAAGGCATGAGTGTGTGCCTGTTGCAGTGCGGCTTCACTCCAGTCCACGGGCAAGGCGGTGGGCGAGGCGTCGGCGATGGCGTTATGCGCGTCCTCCACGCAGTCGGCGTAAGGCACGTAGGGTTTGATATCCAGCACTGGTGTGCCGTCGAGCAAGTCGATACCGGATAGCCACAGACGGCCGGGTTCGACCTTGTCCAGTTTCACCACCGACTGGCCGATGCCATTGGGCCGGTGCGTGGCGCGAGTGGCGAACACGCCGAGCGAGGCATTGCCGCCCAGACGCGGTGGGCGCACCTTGAGTCGCGGCTTGTCTTCCAGCGCCTGATGAAAGAGAAACAGCAGCCAGACATGGCTGACCTGCTCCAGGCCGACCACGGCTTCGGCGCGATCGAATGGCGCCACCAGCTCCAGCACGCCGTGGGCCGCCGGAGCCAGTTGCGGCTGGCGGGGAATGGCGAACTTCTCCTTGAAGCAGGAGCGCACGAAACCGATGGGCGAAACGGAATAGGACATGGGCGTTCAGGGCGATGGGCAACCTGCGCATGGTAGCCGATCAGGCGGTGGCAGGGTTCAAGCCTGAACGGTACGGCGGGGCAGGGCGTCGAGGGCAGAGGCCGGTATCGGGCGGATACCGGCGCCGTTACTTGCAGAGCACGATCATGCTGCGGCTGGAGAAACCGGCCGGGTTGATGCCGAAGGCGAAGTCCGCCGGATCATCCTCGTCGTCCTGGTCTTGCCCGGCGCGGGCGATGACCTTGTAGCCCTTGCTGCCACAGGCACGAACAGCTTTCTGCTCGCATTGCTCCCAGCTGGACGTCAGGCCGGAGCAATTGATGTTCAGGCCACGACGACCCTTCTTGTCATAGGTTTTGGCAGTTGCGGAGCAGCCGGCAATTGCCAGCACAGCGATCAGCAGCACAAGCCTTTTCATTTCTTTCCCCAGCGGGCTTGTCTGTTTCCGGCAGATCTGTGGATCTGCCGCCCTCTTTGAATGATTGGCTGCGCCGCGGCTCTTTTCTATTCGGTTGCCGCTGGCGCCCTGTTGCCCAGGGTGAGCCTATCTGTCTGAGAAATATCACAAAGGCAGAAGCCAGGCGAGACAAAAAAAGTTTCCGAATGGCTACAGGATTTGCATTGCTCGTTCGTCTTAGTAGTGAGAGCAAAATTTTCACGCCACGTCGATGATCATGGCCAGTCACGAAGATTGGCTGCGTTGACGTGTTGTCCGTTCATCAGGGAATTGAGCCGGCGTCGAACGGCAGGTCGGGCAGGGAGAGTACATATGGGCATGAGCCAGCATCAGCAGTTGAAAAGCCTGCTGCAGGGCGCCGGGTTGAAGGTCAGCCTGGTGCGTTTGAAAATTCTTGAAGTGTTGCAGCACGCCGAGTGCGAGGGACGCGGTCTGTCTTCGCGGGCGGTACATGCCGAGCTGCTGCAGGCCAACGAGCAGATCTCGCTGCTGACCGTGCGCCAGGTGCTGTGCCGCCTCGGCGCCTGCGGCCTGGTGGCGCGGGGCGAGGATGCGCGCTATCGCTTGATCGTTCGCGCCGTCGCGGCTTGATGATTGTTGAGCGCCCTTGAGCTCGCGAGGTATTGCCAGCAATACGCGATGCCGGTTCGCAACAGTACCCGGCGATAGACTTTACCCACGCATGAAAAAACGCCTCCCCATATGGATGGAGAGGCGTCGGTTGGCGCCGCGGGTCTAGAACTTGATCTTCACGCCCAGGATGCCTTCGTAGCTGCTGCTGTCATCATCGAAACCTTCCTGGTAGCCGGCGGAGAAGGTGAAGGTGGTGTTCTCGTCGACCTGGTAGTCGACGCCCAGGTTCAGCTCACCCGAAGTGCCCTGCAGGTCGCCGGCAAATGGCAGGTAGCCGTCGGCGGAGGAGAACTCGGTCTGCGGCTGGCCGCGGAACTCGTGCCAGATGCTCGGGCGGACCCAGACATTGGTGCGTTGGATATCGCCGTTGTCGTCTTCGCGGAACCAGTCCTGGGCGATGCGTACGCCGAGGCGTCCGGCCAGCGAATCGACATCTTCGAAGTGCACCTCGGCCGCCGAGTCATGGGCGCTGTCAAGTTCGATTCGGCTGACCACCACCTGGGCTTGCGGCTCTACGTACAGGTCGTCATCGATCTCGAAGGGATAGCCGGTTTCCAGCGAGGCGCTGAAGCCCCGGCCATCGCTGTGCAGGGATTCGCCGTCGACGGAGTGCGCGTCGATGTCGAAGGCATGGAACTGCAACACCCCGTCGACGTACCAGCCTGCCGGGCCGAAGTGCGTCCAGTAGCCACCCAGGCTGTAGGCGCGCAGGGCGTTGTCGCCGGCATCCTGGCCGTTGCCGTGCACGACGCTGCCGTCGAGTTGGCCGATGCCCAGCGACAGGCCTGCTAGGTCCTGGCTGCCGTCGCTGTCTTCGTTGCGGTACAGGTCGAGGCCGACCTGGAAGGCATTGATGTCGTAGTCGGCGCTGGCGCTCTCGCCGTTCTGGTAGATCACCCGGCCCCAACCAAGCGAAGGGCCGTATTCGTCGATGGCTTCACTTGGCAGCGGCTCGACGTTCAGGCGGCGTTCTTCACCGACCCGCTCGTGCAGGGTATCGAGCATGGCATGGCTGTAGCGCAGGGCCATTTCCGGGATGGCGCTGTACAGCGAGGTTTCACGCCGGTAGTTGGGGATCAGCGGTTTGTTCGGTTTGGCGATTCTTGCTGGTTTCTCCGGCTGTTCAGGCTGTTCTGGATGGGTTGGCTTCTCAGGTTGTTCAGGCTGCACTGGATTGATTGGTTTATTGGGTTTATCCGGCTGCTCTGGTTTCTCCGGTTGATCCGGATCGTCCGGTTTTTTCGGTGGCAGCTCTGGGTCATCGGGCTCTTCCTGAGACGAGCGCAGGTACCAGGCTTCGCTGTTGCTGTCATCGCGGCTGCCCCGGTACAGGTTGTACTCGTAGGGGCCAGCCTTGACCCGGTTGAGTAGGCGGAAGGCTTCCTGGTCGGTGCTGCCACCATTCAGCGCATCCACCACCATGATGCCGTTGCCCTGGGTCAGCGCGCCTGCACCGCCGGCGTTCTTGATCGCCAGGTTGCTGCTGCCGCTGGCCTGGCCGCCATCGATAACCAGTTTGTCCGAGGGCGAATTGTCGTCGTACAGGTGGGTGTTGAGGGCGATGGTGCCGTTGGCGCCGTGGTAGTTGTTCACCGTCAGGGTCTTGTAGCTGTTGCCCACGGGTGCGCTGAAGTCGATCAGGCTGGCGTCGTTGCGCAGGTTGCTCAGGTTGGAGGTGCCGCTGAGCTGCCACAGGCTGGTGTCGTGCAGGTTGAGGTCGGCGCGGCTGCCGGCCTGGGTGCGGGCCGAACCGCTGACCAGCGACTT
>JBBNAI010000049.1:0-2030 GCA_037994305.1 Pseudomonas sp.
CCCGGGCCACCCGGCGCCCAGGTCGGCGCCACGGTGAATTTGGTCAGCTTGCGGGTACCGTCAGGCGCTTCGACCTGGTCACGACCGATCTCGCCCACCAGCTTGAACTCCTCGGTAAAGGCGTAGCTGGTACGCCCGCCCACCGACAGCCAGTTCTGATCGGCACCGTCGTCACGCTTGTCCTTCTGGTAGATCAGCTCGACCTGGCCACCCAGGCGCGGGGTCATCTGGAAGTCGAAAAACTCCACGGCGCGCCAGCTGGTGGCGCTGCTGTCGAGGGTCGGATCACCGGTATAACCGAGGCCGGTGCCCGGGCCTTCACCGTATTGCAGGGCGAAGGTGTTGACCCCACCGAGGAACTCTTTCTGCTTGTGCTGCGCCGTCACCGACCAGCCGCTGTGGGCATCGCTGCTGTCAGGCTTGTCGATGTAGCTAGCGCCAACTTCCATCTCGCCATTGGGGTTGGTCTGGAAACCCGCGACGTTGACGTCATGGCGATTGATGTAGGGCTTCTGGAAATAATCGTCCTTACGCGAGAACACATAGCTGTACTTCAAGTCGCCGATTTTCACGCTGTCCAGGCCGGCGCCGGTGGCGCTCTGGTTCCAGTAGTAGAAGTCGGAGATGTGGATGTCGTTACGTTTGTAGAAACGCCGACCGGCCCACAGTGAACCGCCATTGAGCGCCGACATGTTGCTCCACTCGGCGTACATCTGGTTCATCCGGGCGAAGCCGTAATCGCCGGTGAATTCGGGCGTGTGACCGTACTCGTTGTACAGCTGGGCCATGCCCTCGACGCTGATCTGCGAGCCGTCGTCGAGGCTCAACAGGTCCTGGCGCAGGTCCAGCTCCGCGTACTGCTCGCACTCGTTACCGAGGCGGTACTTGGACTTGGCGCCAGGCAGATGGAAGCAGGCCTGCGAGCCACCCTCCACCGAGCCGCCGGCGCCACTGCGCACGTAGCCGGTGAACTCCGTGCCAGGCGCCAGCTCCACACCCCAGGATGTTCCCGGTAGTGCGAGCAACGCGCAGGGTACTAGCCACAAACCTCTATTCATCGTGTTCATATCCACTCCACTGGTTTTTATTGTTGTATTGCCTGGATACCCGGCCCTGGGCGAAGCGAGACGGCAGCGCTCGCCCAAGCCGTGCCTTAACGGCCCTTGAACTGCGCGACGTTGGTCGCCCGCTCAACGGCCCGTGTCTTTCCCAGCCCGCCCAGCCGTTCCCCGCTGTGTGCGTCGAACAGCAGGACCTTGCTCGGGTCGAATTGCAGTGCCAGGGTTTCGCCGATTTGTGGCGCCGCATCCGGCGCCAGGCGGCAGCACACCTTGGTCTGGTTGAGGTTGACGAACACCAGGGTGTCCGGCCCGGTTGGCTCGGTGACTTCCACCTCGGCGCGAATCGATGGCAGCTCGCTGCCGTTGGCCAGCTGGATCTGCTCCGGACGCACGCCGAGAATCACTTCGCGGTGCTCCAGGCCCTCCTCCATCTCGCCCAGCGGCAGTTCGCAGCGGGCCTGACCGCTGTCGAGCAGCGCCCACAGCTGACCATCGCGGCGCTGCAGGCGCAGCGGGATGAAGTTCATCGGTGGTGAACCGATGAAGCTGGCGACGAACAGGTTGGCCGGATCGTTGTAGATCTGCTGCGGCGTGCCGAACTGCTGGATCACCCCGTCCTTCATCACCGCCACCTTGTCGCCCAGGGTCATGGCTTCGATCTGGTCGTGGGTGACGTAGACCGTGGTGGTCTTCAGGCGCTGGTGCATCAGTTTGATTTCGGTGCGCATCTCCACGCGCAGCTTGGCGTCGAGGTTCGACAGCGGCTCGTCGAACAGGTAGATCTTCGGCCGCCGCGCCAGCGCCCGGCCCATGGCCACGCGCTGCTGCTGGCCGCCGGAGAGCTGGCCCGGCTTGCGCGCCAGCAGGTGTTCGATCTGCAGCAGCTTGGCCACGCGCGCCACTTCAGTCTCGATGTCGGCCGGCGCCATCTTGCGGATCTTCAGGCCGAAGGCGATGTTGTCGCGCACG